>PMCE01000277.1:1815-3835 GCA_003154025.1 Syntrophaceae bacterium | reverse complement strand
AAGGAAGAGGCTGTTGAGGTCCTGAGCCGTTACCTCCAGGCGGATACCACGAACCCCCCCGGCAAAGAGATCGCCGGCGCCCGGGTACTCCAGCAGGTTCTGGAGAAGGAAGGGCTGGCCACGACGCTTCTGGAGTCTCAGCCGGAGAGGGGAAACCTGATCTGCACAATGAAGGGGAGGGACAGCCTTTCTCCCCTCATTCTTTTCCACCATATCGACGTGGTCCCGGCAGAGGCGGATAAGTGGAAATACCCTCCCTATTCCGGCGCTGTGGTGGACGGCGAAATCTGGGGGAGGGGGGCGCAGGATTGCAAGTCCCTGGGGATCATCGAACTCCTTGCCTTTCTGCTCCTGAAGAGAGAAGGGGTTACACCCAAGCGGGACATCGTCTACCTGGCCACGGCCGATGAAGAGACCGGGGGGAAGTGGGGTGTGGGCTGGCTCTTCGAAAACCATCCCGAGTTGATGAGGGGAGAATATGTCATCAACGAGGGCGGGGGGGTCGGCATGGTGGTGGGGAATAAGAATGTTTACACCTGCCAGACCGCGGAGAAGGGAATCTGCTGGCTGAAGTTGACTTTCAAGGGGAAGCCCGGGCATGCCTCCGTCCCCCACGACGACAACTGCGTGGTCAAGATGGCCAGGGCCATCGAAAGGATTGCGGCCTACCGGTCTCCTCTCCGGCGGAATCCGACCACCGAGCTTTTCATCAAGGGGATCGCTGAAGAGCAGCCCTTTTCCCGTTCCTGGTCGATCCGCCAGCTCCTGAACCCGCTCCTTTCCCGATGGATGGAGAGGAGAATCCCCGATCCCGGCTTCAAAGGAATGGCGGGGGCGATTCTGCGGAACACCTTTGTCCCCACGGTGGTTCAAGGGGGGCAGAAGACGAACGTCATCCCCAGCGAATGCTCATGCCAGGTTGACTGCCGTATTCTTCCGGGAGTCACTCCGGGAATGGTCATAGAGGAGGTTCGTCAGCTCCTGTTCGACATCCGCGATTACGAGATTGAAATCCTCCAGACCTCCCCTGCTTCTGAGTCTCCGGCGGGAAATCCCTTATACGAGGCCTTCGACAAGGTTCTTAAAGAGCTGGACCCCAAGGCCAAAATGATCCCCACCATGCTCACCGGAGCCACGGATTCCCGGTTCTTTCGGGATAGAGGATCTGTGGCCTATGGGTTCCAGCCCATGCTACCCGTGGCCAACCTTGCAGATTACTTGAGCCGGGTTCATGGCCACAACGAGCGGATCTCGGCCGAAGACCTCCTCTTCGGCACCAAGGTTCTCTACCGGGTTTTGAAAGATTTTTGCGGAGGACCTCCATAAACCCATCCCCCTCCCCCCGGAGAGGCGGACGTACAACCGGCAACGGGCAACCGGGAACCAGAAACGAGCAAGAAGCAACGAGTAACCAGCAACGAGCTACGAGCTACGGACAACGGATAGAAAGGAGAAAGTTCATGGACTACCTCAAATCCTATCAGGTACGTTTCCCCAGGGGCGTTCACTTCGGGCTGGGGGTGTCGGAAAAGGCGGGAGAGATCGCCAAGAGTTACGGAGGAAAAAAGATTTTCATCGTGACCGACCGAATGTTAAAAGCCTCCGGGATCATCGAGAAGGTCACCCAAATTCTCTACAAGGCAGGGTTACAGCCGGTGGTTTATGACGGCGTAGTGACCGAGCCGACGACCCAGCAGGTGGAAGAGGGGCTGGAGATCTACAAAAAGGAGAATTGCGATGTGATCATCGCCCTGGGCGGGGGGGCCTGCCTGGATGCGGGCAAAGGGATTGCGGTCCTGGCTACCAACGGGGGCCGGCTGCAGGACTATGAGGGCCGGGGGAAAATAACCAAACCAAAAGCCCCCCTGATTTGCATTCCCACAACCGCCGGCACCGGATCGGAAGTAAGCTGGGGAGCGGTGATCACCGATACGGAGAGGAAAGTTAAATTCATCGTCCATAGCCCGTTGAACATCCCCGAAGAGGCGGTCGAAGATCCTTTGCTGACTGTTTCCATGCC
>PMCE01000277.1:0-1731 GCA_003154025.1 Syntrophaceae bacterium | reverse complement strand
ACCCTGGCCCATGGCATGGCCCGCCCGCTGGGGGCCTATTTTCATATTCCCCACGGTCTGGCCAATGCCATTTGCCTCCCCCGGGTCATGGAATTCACCTGGGTGGCCGCGCCCGCTAAATTCGCCATGATTGCCGGTGCCATGGGGGAGGACGTAAGCCATCTCTCTGCCCTTGAGGCCGCACAAAAGGCCGTGGGGGCCGTCAAACAGCTGTGCCGGGACGTTCATATTCCGAAAATGAGCAGCCTGGGAGTGAACAAGGAGGAATATATCCGGGTTCTGACGCAGATGGCCAAAGACGGCCTGGCCTCCGGAACCCCGCAGGTAAACCCGCGCAGCCCCAGCGAAAAAGAGATTGTGGAACTCTTCAACTTGATATACGATTGAAAGAAGGAATATAGCTCATGGCTCATAGCTGATTGCTAATAGCCAAGGGCTAATAGTTGCTTTAGCTCCGGTGGGGGCGTAGCTCAGCTGGGAGAGCACAACGTTCGCAACGTTGGGGTCGAGAGTTCGAATCTCTTCGCCTCCACCAATGATTTCACTTAGTTAACCACATAAAACGGGTGCCCCAATGGTGCCCCAGACGAGCATAGAAGGATTTTAAAAAGCCATTCTCTGCGCAATCGGAGAATGGCTTTTTTGTTGAGATGGCCGAGCAGCGAAGGGCGGCCCTTTGGAAATGCCGAGGGTGGCCAGATCGTCCGGAACAGCCTTGCGTTACTTAGCACATTTCTGCTTTATTCGACCGGGCGTACAACGGCCGGCAGCTCAAAAANNCCCGGCGGATGTGCGGACAGGGGATGGCCGAGGGATTTTTCTTGTTTTTATGTATCCCATGAGATACTATTGAATCATGATAGAGATCCGCCAGACCGAAGTGTACTCCCGGTGGTTCAACGGCTTGCGTGATCGGCAAGCCAAGGCTCGCATCAATGTTCGCATCCGGCGCCTGTCACTGGGCAATCCTGGCGACGTGAAGCCTGTGGGAGGAGGCGTCTCGGAACTTCGCATTGACTACGGCCCGGGCTACCGGGTTTATTACGTACAGCGGGGACAGACGCTGGTGATCCTGCTTGCCGGAGGCGAAAAGCACACCCAAGACCGGGACATCGAGACGGCGCTGGAGCTGGCGCGAGAGATATAGGAGGCTGTCATGGCAAAGATTAAAACCAGACCCTGGGACGCAGCGGAACACCTAGAAACCGAAGTGGACATGGCCCTCTACCTGGAAGCTGCGCTCGAAGACGGCGACCCTGCGCTGGTGGCGGCTGCGCTGGGGGACATCGCCCGCGCCAAGGGGATGTCGGAGATTGCCCGCGAAACGGGTCTCGGACGCGAGAGCCTTTATAAGGCGCTATCTCCCGAGGGCAATCCGGAATTCGCCACGGTGCTAAAGGTCATCAGGGCGCTTGGTCTCCGGTTGCACGCTACCGCCGAACACGCATAGGCTTTATGCCCCGATCGGCCCGGAACCGGTCAGCCTGACGCCAGGCATTGGGATAGAGGCAGCCCGCGGCGAGAATGTGCATTTGCGGTCGACCCAAGATCATCCACTTAACCCGAGCCCTCCCCCCGGGGTGTCCGGGAGCTGATTTTCCGAAAGCTGGAAGAATTGCCAAGGAGGAGTCTTGAGAGACGAATCGAGCCCGCGTGCTCTCAATACCCACTCTCCCTCTTCCTCCTTGCCTGACTGCGGACTTGAGGTTAGCCCGACTTGGCGGATTCGCG
>PMCE01000127.1:9752-14344 GCA_003154025.1 Syntrophaceae bacterium | reverse complement strand
GATCCCCCACACAAGAATTTCGGGGACACATCACTTAATTCCCTTTTCCACTTCTTGGGGAAAAGGGTAAATTAGGGGCATGATGCGGATGGCCCGTATTACCTTCCCTGGATACCCTCATCATGTCACTCAGCGAGGGGTCCGGTCTTTGCGCATTTTCCGGAGTGACGAGGGCACGCGCCTGCTCAATCCCTGGACATTTCCTCTTGAATCCCCTGCAAGAGCTTTTTTAGAAGTTGCGAAGCAGCCTCAAACTTGACTCCTCGGAACGAAGTCCCTTTGATCATATGAGCGAGCATCCTGAAGCCTTGGTCTTCATCGATTTCACGCGTCAGAATTTCCGTTACTGTTTTTACCGTCTGCGAACTGCAAAGCTCCGTGATGTCTCGTCCGAGTAGCCGAACGGAAGCCAGCCTGGTATCATATTCTTCTTCGGTAAGCAGGGCGGCATGGGATTCATACAGCTGCGCCTCGATCCCGGTCGCATCGTAGTTTTCCAGTATAAAGAGAAGATCCTGGGCATCACGTTCACGTTTTGCGTCGGCCCAGGAGATGATCTTCAGGAGTGCCAGAGCCGCTGCCGAAGCGACCAGAATCTCCAGGACGGGTTCGCTGCTGAAGCGCACCCGCAATGCCGATTTATATGCCTCTTCAAACCCGAGCATGATCATGTTCATCTCGTGGTCGGGTGGCCAGCTGATCCGTTTCGTCCCGTCGGCTATACGCCCATAAGGTAAGATATCGACGAGAACTGCATATGCGTCGGCAACAAAACGATGCGGTACCTTTGTCGCCGTAACGAGTCCACGCTCGATCAGCGCGCCGGTCAATCGATGGAATTCTTCCCAGTTTGCGACTTCAACGCCGAGATCGATGTCCTGCGTAGCACGGGGGGCGGGGATCTGGTGAATGTGCTGGAAGATTACGTCACGGGCAAAAGCCCCCACGACGAAAAAGGGTATGTGAAGTTCCTCGGCCATTATCTTGATGCCCCTGAGAACTGACACCCTCTCAGGGTCAATCTTGCCCGAAATGTCGAACGAGATGTTGTTCATAGATCATCCTTGCGGTTTCCATGGTACGCTGTTCACCTATTGCAGCCAGATCGGCATAGATGAGGATCGGATGAACGGTATCGCCTTCCCCGAAATCAATTCCCAAAGGCCAGAACCGTTCAAGGATCTCAACATTGCCCTGCGGGTCCTTTTTCAGCCGGTTAGCGATCACCAGATCGGTCAGGTGGTTCTTGGCTGCATACAACGTGACGGTGCCCGGCTTCAAATATCCGGTGAGTTTCGCGGCGGCAACCTCTCCCCCCCACTGGGCAAGAACGGGGTCCAGTTGAACCTCTTTCCACCAGTTGCCGTCTCCCCGGAAACGACCGAGCAAAAGCTTCGGCTTGAGATAATCGGGATACGCCGCCACCCAGCGTTCAAACAGGGTCTTCCTGTCGAGGAGCTTCTTACCTTTCTTCCCCATGTCGAGGATAAAGCCTTTCCGGATCAGTTCGATCATGGTGCCGTTCACCGTCCCCAAGGCAACGCCCGTCATCCCGGCAAGCTCCCGATACGGCCTGTCGGCAAGTTCCGGTCGGCATAACAGAAGATACGCGATCTTCAACCCGACGCCCCTGAAGAGACGGCCGGCAGGAACGGTGGTTTCTTCCTTTTCCGGCTTGTTACCCTTAACAAAAATGAAAATCGGCGGCTGATTGACAAAGGCATTTCCGGCAGTATCGATGAACTGGATGCCCCCTTTATGCAGTCTCGTCGCGGCTTCCGGAGGAACATATCCGGTTATCAGCAGGAATGGATGCGGAGCCTCACCCCTTTGAATCAACGCAGTAAGTTCCGCCGCTTTATTCAGTCTTTTTTTGACTTGGACACACCAGCGGCCCTCGGTGCCGAAAACCGTAAGGCGAAGGATATAATCGTATCCCTGGTCCCGAAAGTCGCGACCCGGCTCCGTCTCGTATTCCAGGGGTAAGAGCACCTTCAATGCTTCCATTGCCTGCCGGAGGATGGCCGCTTTATTGTCGGTCGCAGTATATTGTTCAATATTTTTATTGTTCATTTATTTTGAACATATCAAAATATTGAAAAAATGTCAACAGTTATTAACCCCCTCCGGAAGGATATCCAATATTCAACCGCCCGCATCCGGGTCTTTCCTTTCTAAGTATTCGATAAGTATTTGATTTGCAAAAAAACATAGTTTCCCAGATCGGACCCGGTCAACAAATTGAATTTTTTATGGATGTATCCTAAAAGCAGGCATTTTTTTGACCTGAACCCCCATTTTTGATTCTGGGAATCCCGCGGACGAATCACTTAATTACCTTTGCCACTTCTTGGGGAACAGGGTAAATTCGGGGCATGGCTCGGATGGGTCGTATTGTCGTCCCTGGATACCCTCATCATGTCACTNNGTGGTCAAAGATATTAAATGAATTCCGGGGATACGGGCGGCCCCCGGTTGATCATGAGCATTTGGCACGCATTGAGAAAAAGAGCGGGCGCAATTTGCAAAAGGAAGAACAAAGGCGGAAACCGCCGGATTCCATTACCTGAGTGATATGTTCCCGGATTTCCCATTTCATGCTCCCGCCTTTTACGGGAAAGATCTATGAAGTCCTCATCTTTCAAATTCGCCTCCCCCTATGGGAGGCCATTTTTTCTTGACCCTTAATCCAACTTTCCTTATGATGGTCATGCCGAAATACGATTTATCGTAAATATTTACTCGAATGAAGGGAAGCAAGTAAAGGAGTAAAATGCCCTGGTTTGCCTATTCGATCTTGTCCGCGTGCCTATTTGTCGGGTTATATCTTTGTATTCGATGGCTGACCGACAAGGGATTCGCTCCCAGGCAGATCCTCCTGTTTATGATTGGCTTCGCCTTACTAGGTTTCCTGGGGGTAACGGTTCCAACCTTACCCAAGGTCTTGAGTTCGGAAAATTTCCTCGGTTTCTTGGCGGCCGGAACATTCGCAGGCATTTCCTCCTCCATTGGACATTGGGCCGATTTTGAAGCCATCAAAAGGGCGCCGAATCCCGGCTTCTCTACTTCGATAAGAAACTCCAGCATCCTTCCCGTAACGATTCTTTCCGTGATTCTTTTCAAGAGCGAATTTCATCTCGAAAAGCTGTTGGGAGTCTTTCTGATCCTGGCCGGAGTCATAGCCTTGGTAATCCAAAGGCAACCCGCCACCGGAGGGAAAAGGATCAGAAATAACGACCACGGAAATTATTGGGTCCCGCTGGCCTTTATTGCCTTGACGGGTTATACGCTGACGGTTTTTGGCATGAAGAAAGCAATTCTGCTCGGATTTTCCCCGCCTGAAATCTGCCTTTGCATGTACATAGTCAATTTCATATTTTTCACTTTCATTTGTCGCCGGGATTTCAGAAGTTATTTCCAGGATAAAACCCGATTGAGGTTCTTTCTGCCGGTCGCTTTAGCATGCGCATTTTTTGCCTTTGCGGTTAATTTGTTGAACGTGAAGGGGATCGAGCTTGCTCCTAATCCTGGGTACCATGAGGCAATCAGAAGCACGAACGTCCTTTTTATTACCTTTCTCGCCATCCCATTATTCTCCGCCAGTATGGATAAACAAAAAATCATGGGAGTCATCAGCACCGCGGTGGGAACATTTATTTTAGTCATTTAGCAGGTTGCTGAAAAACTCTTCTGGGTGCCATTGCGACCCCGCCTTGGCGGGGGAAGCAATCCCATTCAAAAAAATTCAAACATTTTGAGATTGTCCCGCCTCTGGCGGGATCGTCCCGCGCTTCGCGGGACTCCTCGCAACGGCTCGGCCGCAAGTCTTTCGAGACCAGACTGGGAGAGGAGGATCGGCAATTTTAGTGGGACAAGGGGGAAAGTTTTTTTAAGAAGCTGCTCAGTTTATCCATATCCTCGGGCGAGATATCTACAAATTTCATCCCACAGCGGTATTCCGCATCTTTCAATTTTTCCGTCCAAATGACCTGGGAAAGCGTTTCCACGATATTTATGCCGGGCCCGGAAGAAAAAAATAATCTCAGTTTCAGCAGATCCCCGACTTTGAAGCGGTTGCGAAGATTGACGATCAGCCCCTCTTCGCTGGCGTTTTCCGTATGACCCGTTCTCCGAGTATTCGACTTGGCTGGATAATATTCAACCGGCAAATTCAATAAGAATCTCGGATGCGCCCTCTCTTCAAATTTGGCCACCCCGAAACGATATTTTATGTCTCTCTCCAGCCGTGCCATTTTCCCCTCCTGCTTTCAGCGGGTAATTACTCTTATGAAAAACACCATATATCGTATATAGTATTTTTTATTACTACTATATGTGGTATGTCAAGAAAAAAATACTCCAAACCCGGATGAAACCGAGCTGGGAAGGAGAAAATAAGATAACATATTAAAATGATTGATTTATCCTAAGGTCCTAGGGGTGGATAAAGGGGGAAATAGGCTTCTAATCTTACGGCGAGCCTTACGCCTTTCCCCCTCCGAGCAGAAATTCTTCACATCTTCCGGGATTGAGGGTGGAGATTATTCGATCGCATAACCTGCCCGGAAACCTTCATGAATGGCCTTGTAAAG
>PMCE01000127.1:7354-9717 GCA_003154025.1 Syntrophaceae bacterium | reverse complement strand
CTCGACACCGTCGGCGTCGATCCGGGTGATTGCGGTCTGACAAAGAATCTTGACTCCGTATTCCCGGAGCCTCCCCAGGAGCAGCCTTCGCTCGAATATGGGTTCCAGCTCGCTGCCCAATTCCTCCAGCAGACCGGAGTGAATCAGAGTGACTTCCTTTTTCTGGCGACGGGCCAAGAATTCCGAGGTTTCGCAGGCCACCCGGCCTTTTCCGTTCACCACTACCCGGCTCCCGGCGAGCTTAGCCCGGCCGGCGAGAACATCCCAAGCGCGGGTGACCCGGCCGTCCTTATTGTTTTTCAACACCGGCGGGGTACAGCCGGTGGCCACGATGAGCGCGTCAAACCGCTTTTCCAGCAATTCCCGGGCGTCGATCTCGCTCCGGAGATGAAGATTCACTCTCTTCTTTACCTGCCCTTGCAGGTAAGCCAGAAAACCAACCAGGTCTTTCTTGAAGGGCGGAACGATGGCCAGCCTGAGCTGGCCGCCCAAGGCAGGGCCCTTCTCGAAGAGCGTCACCTCATGCCCGCGTTCCGCGGCCGCGCGGGCGGCCTCCATTCCCGCAGGGCCTCCCCCAACCACCGCGACTCTTCTGGGGCGGGGGGCAGGAATCTGGGGAAATTCCCGCTCCAGGCCGGCGCGGGCATTCACCGCGCAGCGAATGGGCAGACGGTACAAGATTCGCAGGCACCGGTTGCAGGAGATGCATCTGCGGATCTCCCCCTCCTTTCCTTCCGCGGCTTTCCGTGGCCACTCCGGGTCAGCGATGAGGGTTCGTCCCATGGAGATAAAATCGGCCTGCCCCTCTTGCAGGGCGTTCTCCGCAAACCGGGGATCTCTGATTTTGCCCACGCCGATCACGGGGACGTGAACCGCTTTTTTGATGGCCTGGGCATCCGCGATGAAGGGACCCTGGGGAAAGGCCGTGGGGGGATTCATCCAGGTGTAGGGCTCGGCCTCCATGGAGATTCCCGCCGATATGTCCAGGCCGTCAATGCCGACTTCTTCCAGACGCCTGGCAATCGCCCGGGATTCCTCGATCTCACGCCCGCCGGGCAGAAATTCCCGGCCGCTCATCCGGAAAAGGAGCGGGAAGTCCTCGCCCACCTGCTCCCGAATGCCCTGGCAGACCTCGATGACGTACTTGAGCCGNNTCAAGGGCGTCGAACCCGGCGGATTTCGCAATGCCCGCGGCGCGGATGAAGGAAGCGCGCAGCTCCTTCATCTCCCCCGCTTCCAGCCCGCGAAGGCGTTTCTCCCGCCTCATCCTCGGCGGAAGAGCGCTTCCCGGGCCCGACCGGTCAAAAACATAGGAGATGGGGGAGGGCCCCACCGGCTGCACCCCGGGCAGAAGTTCCCCATCCACCCCCGCTCCCTGGATGTTTATCTGGATGGCGATTTTGGCGCCAGCGGCATGAACGGCCTCGACCAATTCATTCAGGCCGGGGGTGAGCTTGGGGTCGTCGATCCGCAGTTGCCGGGCCAGCCCGCGCCCGAAGCGAACATCGGCCAGTGAGTTTTCGACAATGATCAGGCCGGCCCCTCCCCTGGCCCGCTCCGCATACCAATCGATGAGCGCCCGGGTCACCGCGCCGTCCGCATCCGCCAGGTTGGTCCCCAGGGGGGCCATGACGATCCGGTTCCGGAGCTTCATCGGGCCGATAGACCCCGTTTGAAAGAGAAGGGGGAAGGGACTCACGACGTACCCTCTAGGGCCGGCAAAAATTCAAAAAAGCAGACCGGGGTGGAAGAGGAATCGAGATGGAAAATAGGAAAGCTCCGTTCCGGGAAAACTCAGCCGATGCGAGCCAGCGATTCATTCAGCACCTTTTCCATTTCCAGACCTTGAGCCATATACACGGAGCCTGCCACGATGATGTCGGCTTGGCGGAGAATGAGGGCTTCGATAGACTTCGGGGGATGAGGGGAGAATCTTACGGAATGGGCTTCGATGATATGGGCCACTTCCTCCGGGAGTCCCAGGCTCCGGGCCATGGCCGCCCCGGCCACGGCATGGAAGCTCCGGCGGCCCGTTTCCGTGAATCCCCCGGTCGGGGAATCAAAGATCACCATCTTATCCACATCGTGCAGGAGAGCTCCAGCCAGAAGGTGGTCCATATGCAGTTTCAGGTTCAATCCTTCCAAAGCCATGGCGGCTATGGCCTCNNTTGCTCTGCTTCCAGGCATGGAGCCAGGTTTGAATGACTTTATCGCGGACCCCGTCATTCCTGATTTTGGAAACCGCGGGAAAAAGCCGGACGATGTAATCCCGGTCTTTCTGCTCCATCTGCCTCCTCCCTATCCGGCACAGGCAGAGCCAAATAGGTTTTTCCATCGGTTTTTACGAAGCATGTAGGGGCAAT
>PMCE01000127.1:354-7300 GCA_003154025.1 Syntrophaceae bacterium | reverse complement strand
AGGATAATAATGATGAGCGAGACGACGCCGGTTAACACAAAAGGAGCATAACTGCGGATGAATGGCCAGTCAAGCTTCTGATTCGTCAGCCGCAGGCACAGCAGCAGTCCCGCCCCCGTAGGCGGGAGAAAAAACCCGATCATGGAGGCCAGCGTGATGACGACACAGAAATGGATCGGGTGGATCCCCTTGGCCTGAACGACCGGAAAGATGACCGGCAGGACGATGACCGCCGCGGGGAGGCCTTCCATGACCAGCCCGAAGAGNNAGAATGATAAACGCGGTCACGAAAAAAAAGGTTATGGGAGACAGGTCCTGCAGGAGGACCAGGAAGAGCCGGGGCACGCCCAGGCTGGCCATGATGTACTGGTAAATGGTTGCCGTTCCCAGGAGGAAAACTACCGCCGCCGTAAGCAGCGCGGTTTCCATACCGATGTCGAGAATTTCCTTCAGGGTCACGTTGCGGTAGATGAATAAAGCCACCACGACCGCATAGAAAGAGCAGATCGCCCCGGCTTCCGTGGCCGTGAATATTCCATACCGGAAACCGCCCAGAATCACGATGGGCACGAACAGGGCGATCAACGCCCTTTTGAAGGAATCCCAGAACCATTTCAGGCTCGGCCTCGCATCCACCGGCCATTTGAACCGGATGGCCTGGATGTAGATGGTGGCCATCAGCAGGATGCCGGCCACCAGGCCCGGCAGGATGGCTCCCAGGAAGATGCCGACGACCGAGGTGGCCGTCTGGGTTCCGACGACGATCATGAAGATCGCCGGGGGGATCAAGACTCCGAAACAAGTCGCCGCCGCGATGATGGAAACCGTATGTTCGGGCTTGTACCCGGCCTTCAGCATCGGGGGGGCCATCATTGCGCCGATGGCGGAGACATCGGCGACGGTGGAGCCGGAGACCCCGGAAAACATGATTTCGCCGACCACCGTGGTCATCCCCAAGCCTCCCCGGATCCATCCCACCATGGACCGGGCGAAGTCGATGAGGCGATAGCTGACCCCGCACCGTTCCATGAGAATGCCGGCGAAGATGAAGGAAGGGATGGCCAGCAGGACCCAGGACTCGATGCCCTGGAAGATCGAGATGGCCACCGTGGATAAGGGACGCTCCATGATCAGTAACCCGGCGGCACTGGACAGACCTAATGAAAAAGTGATCGGGATCCCCATTACCAGGAGCAAACAAAAAATGATACCCAAAACCGCCAGACTCAACATGGATTCTCTTCCCTTTCTTGCCCGATTGCCCTTGCCCGGGAAAAGTCGGGTCTTCATCCCGCCCCCCGCGCGCCGGGGAACTATTGATCCCAAGGAACGAGAAGGAATTCCGGGGAAGGCCGTCCGCACGAAGTTAATGAGCTCCCGGAGACGGAGCGGCGCCTTTCCGGAGGGTTTCGATTCCCCGCTGCACTTCGTAAACTATGATCAGCAAACCGCACACCATGGCTGCGCTGTTGATGATTCCCAGATTGACCTCGAGGGCGGGGGAAAACATATTGGAGGATTGAAGGGTCATGTTATACCCGGTCAGAAGCATCAAAACCCCGAAGGTGGTGATCAGGGCATGGTTGATAAGGCCGATGACGTACCTGACCCCCGGGGGAAAACGGTCCACGAAGGTGGGCATCGTGAAATGGATTCCCCTCTTGACCCCGATCCCGGTTCCAATCATGGTAATCCATACCAACCCGAACGTGCCCACTTCTTCGGCCCAATAAATAGCCTTCCCGGTTACATAACGAGTAAACACCCCGAGAAGCATATCCAGCATGGTCACGATCAGTACGATCAGGAGGAGCCGTTCGGGAATCCGGGACAGCGCCTTGGACAATTTTCCGGGACCCTTCTGATCCTTCTTTATCTCCGGGGAATTCTGCAATTTTTCCTTCTCCTCTGGCCCTCTCCGGGAAGGCCCCCAGAACGCTAAAGCGTTACCCGAAGCAACTCGTTACCGGTAACTTGTTTAGAAGCCGATGCTTTAGCGCCTCTGGGGGGGATTGGATGGCCGCGACCTTCGGGCTCTATTTGAAGTCCATGATCTGCTGAATGATCTCCTTGCCGAAAGAGGAATAGTACTTGGGGTATACCTTGGTCTTGGCGACTTCCTTGAAGGGCGCGAGGTTCGGGGTGGTCACCTGCATACCCCTTTTCTCCAGCTGGTTCTTGCCGTCCAGGTCCATCTTTTCCATCATGGACCGGTTTATATCGGCCGCCTCGAGCCCGACCTGCAGGATGACGTCCTGCTGCTGCTTGGTCAAGCTTTTCCAGATGTTGAGATTGGCCACGAACGCCTGGGGGCCGAAATAGTGGTTGGACATGGCGGCGTATTTGCAGATCTCGTAGATCTTCATCGAGATCAGGTTGGCCACGGGCAGGTCCAGCCCGTCGACCACTCCCTGTTGAACCGCCGGGATGGCTTCGCCCCAGCTGATGGGAACCGCGCTTGCTCCCAGGGCGTTGACCATGTCAGCGAGCGGTGGGGAGGGCATGACCCTGAGCTTGAGACCCTTGAAATCTTCAAGGGTGTTCAGGGGCCTCTTGGTATTGGCGAATTGCCGGAAGCCGAACTCCAGCCAGATGATGATCTTGAGGCCGTGCTTCTTCTCGATCTCAGCCTCCATCTGTTTCCCGATCGGCCCCCGGACGACGTTGTAATAATGGGTGTAGTCCCGGAGCAGGTAGGGCAGCGCCAGGACTTGCGTGTTGGGAAAAATGGTACCGAGACCTCCGCCGGTCCCGGCAAAGGCCAGGGCTCCCACTTTGCACATCTCCACGGCTTTGGTTTCGCTGGTCACGATCGTCTGGGGATGGTAGTTGATCACGATCTCCCCGTTGGTTCTCTTGGGGATCTCGGCCGAGAAGTATTCCATGGCCACCCGCAGCGGAGCAATGCCGGGAGGCCCGCCGACGGGATCGCCCAGATCAAGAGTCATCTTCGCCTGCGAAGCCCCTGGGAAGCCTGCTAAGATCAACCCGACCGCGAGTCCCACGATAAAAATGCTTCTTCCTTTCATTTTGCCTTCTCCTTTCTCTTGCATGAATCGATTCTTGCTGTCTTCGCACCCTCTTTAATTCGTGCTCATGAAAACAGCTAGGGGGCCGGTATGAATTGATGGAGCCGGTCCCACGTCTGAAGACCGTAAAAATCAAAAGCGGAAATGGATAGACCCATCGGTAAACCGGGGGGGGGGTATATCGGAAAAGCCGGGGGTATTCCCGAAGCCGCGGTCACGAAACCGAAAGGGAAAGATAAACCGATTTGACAATGGCAGAATCAAAACAATTCCCGGGAAGGTCTCCCCTGGAGACCAGGAAATGGGGCCGGTGTCGGCCAAGACGNNGCCGCGATGAAAGATTTCTAAAGATTCAAATGCCCTAGGGTTTATTGTTCTGCATGAATACTAAATAGTCCTTTCCTTGTCAAGGGAAAAATGGGAAAATGGGCACCTGTTGAAAGTCACTCCAGCAGAAAATTCCATTTCCCGGGTGGCCCAAAGGTGGCTTCATTCCGGCAGTCCGTCCGTTTTGATCTACCGAGCCGGAAAACGGGTAAGCTTCATTTTAGGAAGGGGGAAACCGAATGAGTTCGAAAGTCGCATTGTTTGTTCCGGAGGGACGGGTCAGGGCTGTGCCCATTGCCCCGCCTCCCCGTCTGGGTGAACTGAAGGGGAAAGTCATCGGGTTCCTGCATAACGGAAAACCGAATGCGGATATCCTCCTGGCCCGGCTGGCCCATCTTCTGCGGGAAAAATACGGCCTCGCCCAAGCCCGCACCCGGTCCAAGCCGCGGGTGACCGAACCGGCCGAATTCCTCGACGAGCTGGCGAAGGAATGCCAGGGGGTGGTCAACGCCCTCGGGGACTGAGGGTCGTGCACTTCGTGGAGTATCCACGATTCGATCGAGCTGGAAAAGCGCGGAATCCCGACGGTAACCATATGCACGGATGAATTCCTGGCCCTCGGCCTGGCCGAAGCCAGGGCATTGGGGATGGCCGCCCTTCCCCTCGTAACCGTTCCCCATCCGGTGGGGGGGCTGCGCCCGGGGGAAGTGGAGAAGAAGGCGGACCAAGTCTTGGAAAACGTGGTTCAGGCTCTGCTGGGAGGAGGGCGGAAGGAGGGAGATGAAGAGAAGGTTGACCGGCTGCGAAAAAAGCCCCTCAAGGCAAAGACCCTCTTTGCTTCCTCGACCCTCGATCCCTCGGGCGCAGAGGAAGATGAACGAGTGATGGTGGCCGATAACTCCGAGTCCATTTTCCAGCTTTTCCAGGCCAGGGGGTGGATCGATGGCCTGCCTTTTATCCCCCCGAACGAGGAGAGAGTGGCCAAAATGCTGGCTTACGCGGGCAGGGACCCCAAGGAAGTTTTCGCCATCCTTCCTCCCCGCTGGGGGGAAGCGACCGTGGAAAAGATGGCCGTGAACGCAGTCATGGCCGGGTGCCTCCCTCAGTATTTTCCTGTCGTGTTGGCCGCGGTCTCAGCCATGGCCGAGGAAGCCTTCAACCTTTATGCCGTGCAGGCGACCACTCACCCTTGCTCTCCCCTGATTCTGATCAATGGACCCCTGACCAAGGAATTGAATATCAACGGCCGCTATAATGCCCTGGGGCAGGGATGGAGGGCCAACGCCACCATCGGCCGGGCCGTCCGGTTGATCCTGTTGAATATCGGGGGCGGAGAACCCGGGGTCCTGGACCGGGCGACCGTGGGTCAGCCGGGCAAGTATTCCTATTGTCTGGCGGAAAATGAAGCCGAAAACCCCTGGACGCCGTTGCATGTGGAAAAAGGTTTTTCTAAAGAGGACAGCACGGTGACCGTTTTCGGCGCGGAGGCCCCGCATAATATCAACGATCACCGGAGCACCTCGGCGCGGGATATCCTAAAAACGATAGCCCACACCATCGCAGTACCCGGGTGCAACAACGCCCTGACGGGGGGGGAATTCCTTCTCCTTCTGGGCCCGGAACATGCCGCCACCATCGCGGGGGATGGCTTTTCGAAGGAGGATGTCAAAAAGTTTCTCTATGAGGAAGCCCGTGTTCCGGTAGAGCATTTTCCCACGGTGAGTTGGCCGTGGATCCGTCAAATGAGACCTCTCTGGGCGGAAGCTATCGAGAAAAAGGGTAAGCTTCCCCTCGTCGATCGCTGGGAGGAGATCCAAGTCGCGGTCGCCGGGGGGGCGGGGAAACATTCCGCCTTTATTCCCACCTTCGGAGCTACGAAACCCATAACCCGGGCCATCACGCTGAAAGATGGTCGGCCGGTTCGCTCCATCAAAGAATTCAAGGAGAAGAAGACGTAGGATAGAACCGTAAGTCGCAGGTCGCGAGCGCGCAAGTCGATAAAAGCATTTTCCCCGTTACGCCCTGCGATTTAAAGTGGTTGTTTCCCCTTGCGCCTTGCGGTTCTTATTTCAAGCCTCCGGTCCTGTCAGAGGTCGTGACTCATAGCCGATGCGAGCGTCGCATCGCTGCGAAAAGGAGAAGCAATTATGGCCGCATATTTGATTACGGAAATCGAAATCACGGATCCTGCGGGTTACGAGGAATACCGGAAGGGGGTCGGAGCCACACTCGCCGCTTACGGGGGACGCAACCTGGTTCGCCCCGGCGGGAAGATGGAAGTGCTGGAAGGCGAGTGGGTGCCCAAGCGCCTGGTGATCCTCGAATTTCCGAGCATCGCCCAACTCAAGGCCTGGTACGACTCGCCGGAATATCGACCCCTTCTCCAGATCCGGCTTCGAACCGCGAAGTCGAAAATGATTATGGTCGAGGGAGCTTGAGGTCTGACCGCAGCCCTACCCAAAATCCCTTGCAAAACTATCGGCCAAGAGGGAAATCGTCATTCCGGGCAAGCGAAGCGCGACCCGGAATCCAGGCTTTTCAAACCATTCTGGATTCCCGCTTGCGCGGAATGACGGGATAGACAACTTAGGCAGCAGGCTCCCAAGGGAAGAAAAACAACCCAGTTTTCAGCGGGCGGGGGTCATTTGACTGGGCAACCAAAGGGCCAATTGGGGGAAGAGAAAGAGAATGCCCACGAAGATGATCATCATGACGACATAAGGAGTCGCTCCCCAGGCAATCTCCTTCATCGTGCCTCCCTTGGCCACCCCCTGGATGACAAAAAGGTTGATGCCCACCGGGGGAGTGATGAAACCCATCTCCAGCCAGACGATCATGACGATCCCGAACCAGACGCCGTCAAAGCCCAGGCCGGTAACCAGAGGGAAGAGGAAGGGCAGCATGATGATCATCACGGAGAGTTCTTCCAGGGCATAGGCGATAAGGATGAGCAGGAGAAAAATAAGGGCAAAGACTCCCCAGGGGGGTAATCCCAACTCTTGAATCATCTGGAAGATGGCCTTGGGGGCGCCGATGAGGGCGACCACATGGGAAAAGATGGAGGCGAAGGTGATGATGAGAAGGCACATGGAAGTGGGGCCTACGGTGTCGCGGAAGGCATTCACCAAGGTCTTCCAGGTCATCCGCCGATATCCTGCGGCCAGGAGCATGCTGGCAAAGGCTCCCAGGGCAGCCGCTTCGGTGGGGGTCACCACCCCCAGATACATGGTCCCGAGAACGATGAAGATGAGCCCAACCATCGGAGCCGCCTCGAGAAGCGAATAGAAGCGGTCGCCCCACGAGACTTTCTCTTTTACCTTGGGGGCCAATTCCGGATGGAGTGCACAGCGGACGACGATATAGCCGGCGAAGAAGATACTCAGCAGGATGCCGGGAATGATCCCGGCGACGTAGAGCTTGCCTACGGAAGTCTCGGTCATAACGCCGTATATGATCATGGGGATGGAGGGAGGGATCAGAATGCCCAGAGTCCCCCCGGCAGCCATGGAGCCGTACATCAATTCTTTCTGATAGCCGCGTTTCTCCATTTCGGGGATGGCAATTAAACCGATCGTGGCGGCCGTGGCTAC
>PMCE01000127.1:0-349 GCA_003154025.1 Syntrophaceae bacterium | reverse complement strand
GTGGACCAGGCGATGGAGCCGATCACGGACATGCCAACCACCCACCCCTTAAGCCAGAGCAGACCCAGAATCCCCACCAGTCCGAGAGAAAGAGCCACCTCCAGCCCTATGGATAACACGAAGAAAAGAAGACCGATTAGAATGATGCCGACGAGAGTGTCACTCAATGGGAAATCTCCGAAGAAATGTCCTTGCGGCCTTCCTGGCCTTTTTCGCCCCGCCCTTTCAATTCTTTAGCCAGTTCCACCCCCATGAAGAAGGTCATGAGGATGAGGCCCAGGGGAATAAAAACCATGCCTACCCACAAGGGGTAATTCATGACCGCGGAAACCCGGCCGGTTTGAAAGGC
>PMCE01000412.1:3151-4367 GCA_003154025.1 Syntrophaceae bacterium | reverse complement strand
TTACCTATGTCCCCAGTCTATACAGACCGGGCGGGGAAAGGGGGGGTTGCAGCGATCCTGCCCCGCAGGGGCTACTTTTCCCGCGCGGAGGCGCGGAAAAGGCCCGGGCGCTTATCCGGTTTTCTCCTCTTCCTCAAAAAAAGTATGTTTGACGGTATAGCCGACAAAATTGTCCATCCTGGGAGGGCTTACCATCTCCAGTGCTTCCACATCTCCCAGGTATTCGACCCCGTGCATGGTGTTGGAGGGTACCACCCAGATATCGCCGGCCTTTAGAAGACGGGGCGGCTCCTTTCCGGTGGTTACCCCGGCCTCCCCTTTCTGGATGAGGATGATCTGCTCCGCCTCATGGCGATGGCGCGGAACATTCCCTCCCCCCTTTACGCTGATTTCCGTCAGCATGATCCGCTCCGTGGACAGGATTCTGATCTTGATCGCGTCCGCGTTGGGCCTGCCCGCCAGGTAGCCGATGGTCCTTTGCGGAAAATCTTCCCAGCGATGGTATGTAGCCATGGCATCCCTCCCTTGAAAAAAGATCCGGGGCGGTTTACTCCTTGATTTTCAGGCCCTCTTTCTCAAATTCGGTCAGCAGCTTGCGATGATCGTTCGATTCTTGATCCCAAAATTTGGCCAGCGCGTCCCCGTTCATGTAATGGACTTCGCCCCCGAGTTTTTCAATGGCCTCGATGAAAGCTTTGTCCTTAACCGCCTTGGCCATCATTTCCCTCAGTTTTTCCACCACCGGCGCGGGGGTCTTCTTGGGGGCTACCAGCCCCACCCACATGTAATTCTCCACATTCATCCCCAATTCCTTCAGAGTGGGGACATCGGGGATGGCCTTGACCCGTTTGGCACTCTGGGCCGCCAGGATTCTGACTTTGTTCCCCTGGGCCAGGGGAATGGTGGTGATGGTGAACTGGGTGGTGAAATCCACGTGGCCGCCGACCAGGTTGGAGAGGCAAGGACCGCCGCCCTTGAAGGGAACATGGCGGAACTTCAACCCGTAAGCCCGGGCGAAGAGCTCCGCCCCCAGGTGAGAAGTGGACAGCAGGCCGGCGGAGCAGAAAGCGTATTGCCCCGGTTTGGCTTTGGCCGCTTTGACCAGATCATCGACGGTCTTCCAGGGACTGTTGGGGGGAACGCTGATCACCGTGGGGATCAGGGTCATGGAGCCGATGGTGACAAAGTCATTCCGGGTTACCGGAGGCTTGCTCCC
>PMCE01000412.1:0-3120 GCA_003154025.1 Syntrophaceae bacterium | reverse complement strand
ATGGCCCGATCCGGATAATCGGCGGACGCAATGGTCCCTAACGCCATCAGGATGACCCCCCCCGCCATTGCAGCCAGGGTTAATTTTTTCTTATCCTTCATCTTCCTTCCTCCTTTTATTCTTTATCCAGCCTTTATCGAGCATAGTAGGGACGGTTCGCGAACCGCCCCTACGCTGGCCTCGGGTCTAATATCTCGTTTTCTCGCGCACGGCAGCATTTTGGGGGCAGCAACCACCTCAAAGGATGGTCTCACAAATGACTCCCGGTTTGCCTCAGTGTAATTTCGATCGACTCACTTCACCCCTTTTTCCCTCTTCCCGGGGGGATAGATGGTGAACTCCAGGGCAAAGAGGTCGCGGTGGCCGACCTTCATTTCACGGAGGGTCTTCTCGTAGGCCCCGCTTCCGACGAAGGCTTCCCGCCAGGCCTTTGATCTGGGAATCTCTTCCGCCTTGAGTTCATAAGTGGCCAGGAACCTCTGCTTCCCCGGGCCGGCGCTGTACAGTTTTCGCTCTTCGGTCATGATTTGAGAGATCCCCTCGTCGATCTCATAAAAGCTGGCCCGGAGAACCCCCGGGATTTTGCCGATCTTCGGCAGGTGCTCCTCCCCGAACCACTTCGCGATTGTTGCGTCCTCAAGTCCAGCATCGAAACGCATGGTGAGGTAAAACGGAGAATCGGTCGGCAGTTTTTCCCCGGCCCTTTTGAGCAGCCGGTAGATCGTCCGGATTGAATTCCGGTAGTGGCCCAAAGCCTCGCGGGTCCTCTCATCGGGTTCATTCAGCGACTGGTGGTAGACCTTCCCGCCCAGATCCGAGGCCTCCGCGGTCTCATAGCAGATCAAAAAATCCGGAGCCCCCTCCAACCCATGGTACCGATGTCCCACGTACCATCCGGTTGTGGCGATGCGCAAAGCCATGTGCTCTTTACTGTGCCATTCCCGGAATCGGGGGATAAAATCCTTGTCCATGTCCGTCCATATCCCCAAAAAGCCCTTCAATTCTTTTGTATCCATCGACCCTCCTGATCTCGATAAGCCTGGACCCAAGCAGCAAATCTCGCCGTGGGTCTCGCGCACCCCAGAAATCTCCCCACCCTATTTTACGAAAGGGGGGAGTTACCCATTCGCGCTTTGCCCTATGGCCTTTATTTCTGTCTTTACTCTAGGCTCGCTGCTCTCTGCTCTATGCTCTATGCGCCTTCTTAAAGTAGGTTTGAACCACCATCCACGAAAAGCGTCTGCCCGGTTATGAAATCGGAGGCCGGGGAGGCCAGCAACAAAGCCGCCCCCACGTGGTCCTGGGGCTGTCCCATCCTTCCGATGGGCAGGGACTGAATCCTGGCCTTCAAGTCCTCCGGGTGCTCCTCGAAGAATTTCCGGTTCAGGTCGGTGATCGTTGGGCCCGGGGCAATCGCATTCACATGGATATTGTATTGCGCCCACTCGAAGGCCAAGACCCTGGTTAATTGTGTTACCCCTGCCTTCGTGATGGCGTAAACTCCCCTCCCGGGTTGCAACGGCTGGGTTACATTGGAGGAGATGTTGATGATCTTCCCCTGCTTCCGTTCGATCATGTGCTTACCGACGACCTGGCAGCAGATAGAGATCCCCTTCAAATTGGTATCCAGCAGGAAATCCCACTCCTCGTCCGTGACCTCGCCAATGGGCTTTCGCAGGATGACCGCCGCCGAGTTGACCAGGATGTCGATCTGGTGAAACTTGTCCAATACCNNGCCGAAGCCAACCCTTCGGCAATAGCCAGCCCGATCCCCCGGCTCCCGCCCGTGATGATGGCCACCCGCCCCGAAAGGTCAAAAAGATTCATGTTTATCCTCTCTTTTTCAAAAACCCCTTTTCATCAAAAATAGCACAAGGGCTAAGGTTGGTCAAACACCAGGGATTTCCGGGAAAGCTATTTCCCACCCCCAGATTGTTGCAACATCTCGACGAGAAATGCATGGTGCAAGGGATGACGAAATTCTCTGCCTCCAGGGGCAGGCAATTGTAATAAAATAAGAATGGATTGCCTCCGTGGCCGTGCTTAATCCGAAGAAAAGAGGCAAGTGAAATGCTTTATACGGAATTCCTAACTTCTTCTTTGGGAGGATCCTTATGCGCTCGACTTTTCGAACCGCCTTCGACGCTTGTCTGGTGTTGGCCCTCCTGATGCTCGCAGGTTGCGCCGCCGCTCCGGCTCAACCTCCTTCTTCTACGACATCGCTCGCCGAGGCGCTGCGCGCCGGCGGGAATGTGATCTACGTGCGCCACATGACCGCCGATGTGGGAAACGACGTACAGGGGGCCGGTGAATGGTGGAAGAAGTGCGGGGAGGGGCATCGTATGCTCTCCGAGCGAGGGCGTGCCGACGCGGTCAAAGTCGGCGAGGCGATCCGGCGTTTGGGCATTCCGATCTCCGAGGTGCGTTGCAGCGAATATTGCCGGGCCGTCGAAACTGCGCGCCTTCTGGCCCTGGGCGAACCTAAGACCGATGCCCGCCTGAACGGCTGGCCGGCATGGAAAGCCATGGACCCCGAGCGCGGGCTCGCCCGCCTCGCAGAGGGCACGAGAGCGCTTCTCGCTTCCAGGCCCGACCGGGCGAATGTTCTTCTCGTTTCCCACAAACAGGATTTCCCCAACCCAGCCCACCCGGTGCTCTCCGACCTCAAAGACGGCGAATCCGCGGTCTTCACCCCCGATGGCCGGGGCGGGTTCGTGCTGCGCGGCCGGATCAAAGTGGAAGACTGGGCGGCGCTGAAGTAAGAAGGTTCTCCGGCGAGCCGGGAAAAGTCGATTGTGAAGAAGCACCGCGAGCTCTTCTTCCTGGAGCTGTAATTCTTCCGCCATCCGCAAAGGTGTAACCTTTCCTCCCGTTCCTTCGTCTTATGGGTAAAAGCAGCAAATCCTGCTGCCGCTCAAGAGACCACCGAGGAAAGGAGAAAACGAAAATGGCGGATGAACAAAAAAAAGACGAAAAAGAATTTCAGAATTTTTGCCAAGGCATGCCCTTTGCCAACATGATGAAGAAGATGATCGGGGCTGAAAAGGGCGGTCTCCCCTGCAACTGTGTGGAGATGATGTCCCGGATGAAAAAGATGTGCTGCGGGTCCGGGGAGGAGGA
>PMCE01000117.1 GCA_003154025.1 Syntrophaceae bacterium | reverse complement strand
GGCCTCCTTGATCCTGGGGGCCCTTTGTGCATTCCTGATCACCCGTCTTCAATTTCAAAGCGACGTGCTCAACCTTCTTCCGGGGAATGCCCCCCGGACGCAGGCTTTGGTGAAGTTCCTCAAGGAATTCGGTTCGGGCGATTCTCTTTTTATCGTTCTGGAAAGGAAGAGCGGGGGGGAGGTGGACCCCCTGGTCCCCTTTGCTGAAGGCCTTGCCGAATGCCTGATGGAGACGGGCGAATTCACTGAGATGATCGGCCGCGTGGACGCTGAAGGGAAGGAGAAGATGGCCCGCCTCTTTCTCCGCAAGGCCCTCCTCTATCTGCCGCCGGAAGACCTGAGGGCAGTGGAATCCCGGATCTCGGATCGGGGGATCGACGAACAGGTTCGGCTTCTGAAAGCCAGGCTTTCTTCCATGTTCTCATCCCCCCTGGCCGCTTATGACCCCTTGGACCTTCTTGCGCTCTTCCGGAAGAATCTTCCCCTCCCTCCCTCTCTGGCAGAGGCAGATTCCCAAGGAACCCTGATCTCTGCCGACAAAAAAATGATTCTCCTGATCGGGAGGCCCAAAGGGTCGGCCCCCGATGTGGATTACGACGAGAGGCTGGTGAGGAAAGTTCAAAACGCCGAAACCGCAGCCCGCCGCGCCTGGGCGCAAAAAGGGGGCCCTTCGGCCGCCCCGCTGCTGGATGACCTGAAGGTGGGTCTCACCGGAGGTTTCATCCAAGCCCTGGATGACAGCCGGTTGATTAAAAAAGAGCTGCTGTGGAACTTTTCCATCTCCCTCTTCGCGGTACTCGCCCTCATCTTCATTTCGTTTCAAACCCGTCTGTCTCTTTTCTATGCCTTCTTCCCCCTCCTGATCAGCCCCCTTCTTACCCTGGGTCTCTTCTCTCCTTTCCTGGGGCGGCTGAGCGAAGCCACGGGAGCCTTCTCGGCCATCATCCTGGGCCTCTCCATCGATTTCATCATAATCCTCTACAGCCGCTACCTGGAAGAAAGGCACGGGGGAATGGAACTTTCCGCCGCCCTCGAAAAGAGCATGATCACCACGGGCCCGGGGATCTTCACCGGAGCGGTCACCACCACCGCAGCCTATTACGCCCTGATGATCTCCGATTTCCGGGGGGTTCGGGAACTGGGGCTCCTCACCGGCACGGGGATCCTGGTCAGCCTGGCCTGCGCCTTTTTTCTCTTCCCCGCCCTGGTCACCTGGAGGGAAAGGAAAAACCCGGAGACCGCCGGCCGCATGCGCCTGGTTTTCTCCTGGGGCTTGGAACGGTTGAGCAATTTTTCCCTGAAAAAATCTCTTCTCGTCCTCATCCTTACGGGTGCCCTGACCCTGGTTTCTCTGCCCTGGGCGCTACGAGTGACTCTGGACAACGACCCCCAGCGGCTGCGGCCGGAGAACCAACCCGCCCTGGAACTTCAGATGAGGGTCCAGGAGAAGATGGAAGAGGGGCTGGAGACGATGATCCTTCTCGCCTCGGCCCGAAACGCCGAGGAAGCCCTGGAGGTCCAGGATGCCTGGCGAAAGAATCTGGAAAAAGGTATTTCTTCAGGCCTTCCCATTTCCCGTTATGAAAGCCTGGCATCCTTTTTTCCCCCCTTGTCCCGGCAGAGGAGGAATTTGGAGTGGATGAAGAGCCGGAGCCGGGAGGCCTTCGACCCCGACCGGGTGACTCGAAGGCTCCAAGNNCCGACCGCTTCCTGAAAAAACAAGGAGACTCTTTTCTCTCCGTTGCCTACGTCCACCTCCGACAGGATTTCTGGGACCATCCTCAGGCTCGAGGCTGGGTCGATTCCCTGCAAAAATCGAACTCCTCCACGATCGTTACCAGCCCCAAACTGGTCCAGAAGGAACTGGAAGGGTTGATGACCCGGGAATCCTGGAAGATTATTCTCCTGGCCCTGGCCGCCGTCGGCCTGCTGATCTATCTCGATTTTCGCTCTTTGCCGCTCACCGCCGTGAGCCTCCTCCCCGTGGTCCTGGCTTCCCTTTGGACCCTGGGCATTATGGGGGCCCTGCAGGTCCGCCTGAATTTCATGAACCTGATCGTGTTCACCATGGTCCTGGGCATCGGGGTGGACTACGGGGTCCATGTGCTGCACCGCGGCCTTCAGAGCTCCCCGGAGCGTTTGGGTTGTGAATTGGAAAGGGTGAACCGGGGCGTAGTGTTGGCCGCCCTCACCACCCTGGCCGGATTCGGTTCTCTGGTCACCTCCTCCTATCCCGGCCTTCAGTCCATGGGAGCCGTGGCGCTCATGGGGGTTGGCTTTAGCCTCCTGCTTGCTNNGGCCGAAGGAAGAAGACCTAAATCAATTTCGAGGAGGAAAAAACATGAACTCCGTGCTGTTCATTTTGGTATTCATCCTGGCGATCAGTTTTTCCCCGGCCCAGGCCCAGTGGCAATCTCTCGGGGGAATCGGCAAGGATGTAGCCGTGCAGAGCAATACCGCCTGGACCATCGGGTCGGATAACGGCATCTGGTACCATTCCGGCGGAGGTTGGCAACAGTACCCCGGGGGCGGACGCGGAACCACCATCGATGTGGCTCTGAACGGGACCCCCTTCGTGATCGGAACGGATAACGGCATCTACCGGGGCACCGGATCCGGCTGGGTCCCGCTTCCTGGGGGAGGCCGGGGGAAAGACATCGCCGTGGATAATGCGGGACGGGCCTGGGTTATCGGCATGAACGACGGGATTCATTCCTTCGACGGGAACAGCTGGCACGAGTACCCGGGCGGGGGGCGGGGGTTGGCCCTATCAGTCGGCCCCGGCGGAGTTCCCTTCGTGATCGGAACGGANNGGGTCGGCCCTGGGTCATCGGCATGGATAATCGTATTTATTACCACGACGGCAACAGCTGGATCCAGCTTCCAGGTGGGGGGCAGGGAAAACGAATCGCCGTGACGGACTCGGGAATCCCCCTGGTTATCGGGATGGACGACGCCATCTGGCGGTATGGGAGCGCGCCGGGGCCTCAACCGGCCCAGACCTCCTCCGGCGACCTCACCGGCCGGTGGGACGGCAACGACGGCGGTCGTTATTTTATGCGCCAGGTGGGAAGCGACCTGTGGTGGTACGGAATGAGCGGGGACGGCGGGGCCAGCTGGACCAATGTCTTTCAGGGCCGGGTGGAGGGAAGCCAGGTACGGGGCCGCTGGGCCGACGTTCCCCAGGGCCGCGCAATGAGTCAAGGGGACCTGAACCTGCAGATCGTGAGCCCCAATCAACTCCGCGCGACCCAGCGCACCGGCGGCTTCGGCGGCAGCGAGTGGACAAGGTAAATCTTCAGCCAATGAGGGGCAAGCCAGAAAACAATGAACCACAGAGCAGGCAGAGATCACGGAGTTATGATCAAAAAAAGGACATTAAAAAACGGATGAGGTTATTTGGCCTTGATCTCTGCGTGCTCTGCGCTCTCTTTGGTTAATATTTTTCCCTGTCTTTCCTGCGGTGAATTATCTGGAGTCTGAGTTGGATCCGAAGGAACAGTTCAACCGAAACTGGGAAGCCCTAAAACGAGATCCCCGCGGGTTTGAGGTTTTTCAGGAGCCCGTCTTCGAGGAGGGAGACCATCCCCAGAATTTCGTCGAATATGAATGCGCCTTCGCGGCTTTTCACATTCGGGCCATCTCCCCCCGGAAGATCCTGGATATCGGATCCTATCGGCATTTCATTATGGGCCTGCTGGCCCATTCCTCCGTCACCACCCTCGACGTCCGCCCCCGAAAGCCGACGGTAGAGAATGAAACCGTCGTCACCGGCGACGTCAAGTGTCTTGCCCTGCCCGATGACTCCTTCGACCTTGTCCTTTCCCTCTGCGCCCCGGAGCACTTCGGCCTGGGAAGGTACGGAGACGAGGTCGACTTCGATGCCGACCGGAAATCCTTTCCCGAGATGATCCGGGTCTTGCGTCCGGGCGGAGGCTTGATCTTCACCACCACGATCACCCGGGCCGCCCCATCCATCGCCTTCAACGCCCACCGGATTTACGACCATCGGATGCTCCGGGATTTGTGCACCGGCCTCGTCTGCGTGGAGGAACGATTCTACAGCCACGAGAAGAGAGGGTTCTGCGCACCGGAGGAAGTTACCGACAAGCCCAGATGGTGGGATGTATACTGCGGGTGCTGGCAGAAGAGATGAAATTCGGAATCCGGAGCGCGAAGTCCGAAACCATATCAAAATCCAAAATGGTTGAAACGGAAAAGAGTGCAGGGGCGTCACGCGAAACGCGTGACTGTGCGCCCGGTTTTCAATCTGGAATTTTGGTCATTCGAATTTGTTTCCTGGTTACCCTTTAGCGTTTTGAAGAGGCTTTCCCAGAAATCCCTTCCGTCTTCCCTTTTTCAAAGGGAGGAGAGGTTGGGGAGAATGTGGGGAGATTCCACTTTTCCCTCCTTTGGGAAAGGGAAGCTGTGAAAAAAATCGATCGAGGGAGGGAAAAGCCTCCCCCTTGGCTGCGTAGGACCATTCCCCGGCCCTGATTTTTTTCACAGCTTTCGGGGGATTTTTGGGCCTTTCAAAAGACGGAATTTTTGCGTTCCCCGATATTCGAATCTCGGGCATGAACCCGTTCCGTTAATCCATCC
>PMCE01000391.1:5788-21157 GCA_003154025.1 Syntrophaceae bacterium | reverse complement strand
CGCGTTCCGAATTCAATTGAAACTCCGGAAGTTTGAGCACGGCCCGCCGCAGGTCGGCGATATGGGCCCTCAGCTCGTTTTCCGCCTTCTGGGCCTTTCCCTCTTCGATATACCGGATCATAGCCCAATGTTCGTCCAAAGACTTCCTGGCCCTTCCCGGAAGAACGATGGTGTGCAGGCGGACCATATCCATCTGGTCGAAGAGGTTGCGGATGATGGCGATCAGTTTCTGATTCTGACTGGCTTCGATGATCAGGTTGTGGAAACGGATGTTCTGGTGGGCATAGGAGGAAATGGATTTCTCCACATTCCTCACCGAAAAGCCCTGGAAACAATCGTTCATCCTCCGGATCATTTCCGGAGTCGCGTGGCGGGCCGCGAGACGGCCGGCCAGCCCCTCCAGGACTTCACGGAGCACCAGGTTCTCCAGGATCCCCTGGAGGGAGTGCTTCTTCACGAAGGCCCCCCTGCGGGGGATGATTTCCACGAATCCGTCCTGCTCCAGCCGGTTGATCGCTTCCCGAAGGGGGGTTCGGGAGACGCCCAGCTTCTGAGCGAGTTGAATCTCGGCCAACTTGACCCCCGCAGGGATCTTCCCACGGACGATATTCTCTTTCAGGCGTTGGTAGACGGCCTCTTTCAGGTTCCGGGGATTCGGAATGGCTTTCATCGTTCGAAGCTTCCCTTCGAGTGAAACTGTATACTGTATACATTTAATTGCCGGGAGTGTCAAGAAAATTGGAGCCCGGGGAAGAGAAACCGAAAGAGAGGAGGGGATATTTCGTTGCCATCTCGAAAGATTTATGATATTGGTATATTATCTGATGCGCTGGGAATGCTTCGCAGATTGCGGGACGAAATCCTTCCGGGGATCTGATTGCCAAGGAAGGAGAGAGCGGGCCGGTTCGAGAAGCCCACATTTCCCTGCGAGAGACAAGGCCTTCGCGGCCTGAGAGACGGTTTTCCGCTACATGCCTTTTGCCCAACAACCCCTTCCTGGACGCCGATGGACTTTTGGGAATTTGATCAAAAATTGGTTCAATCGATCGGACTTTGCCTGGCCGAAAAGGGACTGAATCTCTCCTCGGAAGAACTTCCGTCGCTGATGCGGCGGATCAAGGAGGAAGTCCTGGGCCCATACGTCGACGGAATGATCCATCAGGTGGAAACCATCCAGGAAATCGACCCCCTGCTCAGCGAAAAAGAGATCTTGCGGTCCTTGGCCAGGAATATCGTCCAGTTTCTCGGGGCTGATTTCGCCAGTATCCGGATTTATGACTCCTCCGCCGGGGGAGAACCCTGGGCCCTTTATTCTCCTTTCCTGGGTGAGGATATTCTCGAACTGACCCCTTTCGATCGTTTCATCGCCGCTGAAGTCATCAAGACCCAGCGCAGCTATCAGATTCCGAATGTCTTGAAGGACCCCCTGTATCAGGATAAAGAAAAAACCCGGGAAGACGGAATCCGTTCCATGCTCGCCGTTCCCATCTCCCTGCCGAGATTTTCCCCCGAGGGTTCCCAAAGTCTCGGGGTCCTGCAGGTCTTCTACAAGCAGGAAGATAAAATTTTTACCCCCTTTGAAATTCAAATGTCCGAAGTTCTTTCCCGGAGGATCGGGTACGTGATCGCCCGGAAGAGGATTCTGGCCCTGCAGAAGATCAACGTGTCCCGGGATCGGATCCTGGAAGATATATACCTGCGCTTGGCCCGTCGCGAGGGAGTCAAGATGAAAGACGTCTTCAACTCGGTGATCCCCGCGCTGGCGGACATCATAAAGATCCAACGCTGCACCCTTTTCTCGGTCATGGGCGACCGGGAACACGTGATCTTGGAAGCCGGATTCCCGGAGGCCCAGCACGGGATCGGAAAGATCTTTTCGGTGGGGGAGCCCTACATCCGTACCCTCCTAGACCAGAGCGGTCCCTTCGGGGATTTTGAGAACGAAAAGGTTCATCCCTCCTATATCCTGATCAATAACCCCCAGCGGAGCTATCTGGTTCCTCCCCACTTGAAGCATTACCTGGCCATGCAACAGATCAACTGCGTTCTCTACCTGCCGCTTCATGTGGATGGAATCGTCCAGTACTTTCTGGCTTTCGACGCCCAGGCCCATCATCAGCAGTTTGCCGAGGAGGAGATCACTATATTCAGCTTCCTGGGCAAGGAACTGATGAAGGGGTTGAGGCTGGAGAAAATGGACGATATCCTGCATGATTTCAAGAACCCCGCGATTGCCATCGCCGGTTTTGCCAAACGGGTCCAGCGGCTCCTGGGTGAAGTCCCCGATCATGCCAAAAAAGAGAAGATCGGGCAGTCCATGGATATCATCCTGACCGAAGCTTCCCGTATCCAGGAATTGGCTTTAACCCTCCATGGAGAAGGGAAGGAAACGAGCCTGGACATGACGGATATCCTGCGGAGGCGCTTCCGGATTAATCAAGAAGCGGCCCGGGAGATGAACCGGCGAAATATCCGTCAGGTTGAAGAGGGACTGCAAAGTCCCTTGTGGGTCCGGTGTTATGGGATGCACCTGGAAAGGATATTCGATAACCTTTTAAACAACGCCTCCCATGCCACTCCAGATGGCGGGGAACTTTTCATCCGTTCCTACCAGAGATCCGCGTGGGCCGTAGCCGAAATCACCAATCTCGGACAGATCTCTCAAGAAGAAAAAGAGCGGTGCCTTTTGGGAGAGGGACGGGGACGGGGCCTGCACATTACCCTCCGCCTGATCAGACATATGGGAGGCAAATTGGAAGTGGAATCGAAAGATGGGTGGACCACATTTCTGGTCGAGCTTCCCCTGATTTCTCCCCAGCCTTCTTCCCCCTAATCCAAATTTCCTTAAGGGAAATCCCCGGCCCTGCCGGGGGACCCGTACAGCTTGACAGTTCCGGGATGCCTAACTTGTCGCCCGGGCGCAAGGACCTTGGGCTCAAAAAGCATCGGCCGAAATGAAACCCGCAAGTCGCAAGTCGCGAGAGCGCAAGTCGATAAAAGCATTTTCCCCCTCGCGCCTTATCCCGCCGCGGCGGGACGCCTTATGTTTTTTATTTGAGCGGCTCACGGTTTTTCAAGCCTCCGGCTCTGCGGAAGGTCATGACTTTATAACCGAACCGAAACTTATCGGATGAAGGAGGAAGCGAGATGTCGGATTTGACAATCATCTTTGGAATGACTTTCGGATACATCATCCTTACAACCCTTGTCGGGGTATGGTCCATCAAATACGCCAAGGACACCACGAGCTTCATGACGGCGCGCAGCCTGATGGGGCCGTTTATCGTGGGCATATTGATGATGTCCGAATTTATCGGCACCGGGTCGACCATGGGGACAGCCCAAGCCGGCTTTACCAAGGGGATATCGGCGGCTTGGAACGTGCTCACCCTGGGCTTGGGATATCTGCTCTATGCTTTCTTCATGGCCCCGAGGTTTAATGCCCTGGGGGAATACACCATTTCCGGGGCCCTCGCCAAAAAATACGGCAAAGCGCTGAAGATGGTCGTATCGCTGGTCATGATTTACGCGCTCACCACCGTCAATGTCTCCATGTATACGGGGGGAGCCGCCACGATCGCCACCCTGCTGGGAATTTCCATCCCCACGGCGGTCTACATCATCGGGTTCGCCTCCATCCTCACCGTTTCGATCGGAGGATTGCGGGGGGTGGGCATTTCGAACCTGATTCATGCCGGGATGAAATATCTGGGCTTGATCATCCTGACCTTCGTGGCCTGGAACCTCCTGCGGGAGTCCCCCGGGGCCCTGGCGAAACTCCCGGCCGCGCATTTTTCGCTTACCGGGATCGGAGTTTCCACCCTGATTGCCTGGACCGTGGCCAATATCGGGGCGGTCTTTTCGACCCAGTATGTCATTCAGTGCATCAGCTCGCTGAGCAACGAGAAGGAGGCCCGGAAGGCCAGCATCGTGGCCAGCATTTCCATTGCCCCCATCGGGATATTCGCCGCCTTTATCGGTTTGTCCGCGCGGGCTCTCTTTCCCGATATCAAAAGTGTTACCGCCATGCCGGTGTTTTTGAAGGTCATGAACCCTTGGGAGGCGGGGATCGTGACTTGCAGCATCGTGGCGGCGGCGTTTGTGTCGATCATGGCCTGCAAGCTCGGGGCGACGGCGCTGTTCATGAAGGATTTCTACATTCCCCTGCTCAAGCCCAGCGAAAAGCACCAGCTCATGGCGACCCGAATCACCGCCGTTCTCATCGGGATCCTGCCGATTCCCTTTGCCCTGTACGTTCCCGGCCTGCTGAAGACGATCTTTTTCGCCCGGGCCTTGCGGACCGCGGTGGCGGTGATTGCCGTGTTCATGTTCTACCTCCCCCGTGTCGGCGGCAGCACGAGCGCCGTGGTCGGACTCCTCTGCGCCTTCGTCGGCACGACCGCCTGGTTCATCGCCGGGGACCCCTGGGGGATTGATAATATCTACATCGCCCTGGCGATCCCCACGGTGTCGATGATCGTGGATCGTCTCATCCGCGGGCCGGCGGGTTCCGGAAAATCGGAGAAACTCCCGGATTCCAAGGGGGCAAGGTAAACGCCCGCCCGTGGCGGGGGCACGAAAGCTGACGGCGCGCATCAAAAAAGGAAGAAGAGAGAAAAAAGGATCGGACTGAGGGGAGGGTTTTTCCCGACGGTTTTAGCGTCGGATATTTAAGGGGTAGGCGCGGAAGGCATTCCGATCGGCGAGAAAGTGAGCCTCGCACCCGGAGAACCCCGGGGAATGAGAAAAAGAGAATCACCGATGAAGCAGCCAGACGATCAAAANNCCTGAAATGAATCTTCTCGAAAAGACCGAGCTGTGGATTGTGGGTCTGACTCTGCAGAACGTCCGGCTCGAGGAAATCGCCGCGAAGGTGGCCGAGGGGTTGGAGCTCGAGCCGGGGGAGGTCCTGGTCGTCGATGTGCGGGAAGAGTATGTCGTACTTGACATCCTGAGGCCGGTTCTCAAGGCCCAGCAGATTGCCGGAAAAGAGGGAGAGATCCTGCGCCGGGTCTCCGGGATTCCGGGAGTGACCTTGTCGGACCGGGCCGCCATTCATTCCGCGGGAGCCCTGGGCTGGGTCGCTTTGGACCCGGAGGAGTCCAAGGAGGCCTTCGAAAAATCCGCCCGGATGGGAAAGGAGATTCGCGAACGGGTCGGCAGGCGGGCCCTGGTTTTTTCCACGGGGTTTGAAGTACAGAAAGGGATGATCGAAGACACCAATTTCCCCCTCATTGAGGAAAGGTTGAAACGGGAGGGGTATACGGTTAAATTCGGGGGCATCCTGCCGGATGAAATCGGAGCGATCGCCTATCGCCTGCAGAGAGCCATCGATGAGGGATTCGGGCTCATTCTCACCACCGGAGGGGTCGGGGCGGAAGCGAAGGATTGCACCGTGGAGGGCCTGCTCCGCGTGGACCCCCGAGCCGCTGCGCCCTATATTTTGAAATTCGAGGTGGGGACGGGAAGGCATGCCAAGGACGGGGTGCGGATTGCCGTGGGGGAAATCGGACTCTCCCATTTCGTGGCTCTTCCAGGACCGACCCGGGAAGTGAAGATCGGCCTGGAGAGGCTGCTGGAGGCCTTGGGGAAAGGAATGAGCAAGGACGAAATGGCCGAACACATCGCCTCGGCCCTGCGAGGAAAATGGAGAGGGCACGGGCCTGATCAGGATCATTCTTCAAAGGATTGAGACGAGAGAAGGCGAGGCCCGGTAGATTGAAGGGGAGGGTAAGGCAATGCCCCGAAAGTGACGGCTGATCCGCCGGGTGACTGTTCGATTTGATTATTCTTGTAGAGGGAATGGAACGGTTCAAAATCCCATGGGGCCCGGATCCGCATCGATTCGATTTCCACCGCCGGCAACTTCTTGACTCAGTCCTCACCACCCCTCCGGGGAACAAAAGAACAGATATTTGCCGCCTGAAGTTTTTCATCCCTGCGGGTTCTCCCCCGGCATCCAGTTCCTTGTTTTTCAGGCGGATCTGGCGAGGAGGGCCTCTACAAATCCCCCGGCTCAAGGCACGCCACGGCGGAGCCCGGGTCTTCATTCCTTTCTTGCCAACCTCATCGTCCTCGAGGGCTCGGAAGACTGGGTGATCCGGCCATCCCTCAGGAGAATCGGGTTGTAAAATGCCCGTCGATATCCCCGGAGCTGTGTCCTGGACATATGTAGAAAATCGTGGTAAGTAGGTACTGCTTGATGAATTTGGCGCCCAATCTGAAGGAATTCCATGATCTCTCCCCTCCGCAAGCTCCTGACTGATCTCGAAGACATCAGTTCGGTTCTGTTCCTCTCCGTCATGTCCTTCATCGTTTTTTATGGGGTCCTCCTGCGTTATGTGGCAACGGGGCAAACAGGGGCCTCGGAGTCTTTCTCCTTTATCGCCTTGGTTTTCAGCATGCCCATGTCCTGGACCGAAGAGCTCTCCCGATTCCTGTTCGTCTGGGGGTCCTTTTTGGGTGGAGCGATCGCGATCCGGCGGCACAGCCACTTTGGGGTCGATCTGCTCCTCAAGAGATTTAAACCCCAGCTGCGTTTGTGGATTTTGACAACCAACGCAATCCTAGTCGGGGCCTTTCTCCTCACCCTGCTTTATTTCGGCTTGCTCCAGGTTCTGCGAACTGCTCATCAGCTCTCCCCGGCGATGCGCGTACCCATGGGGTATGTCTATTTCATCATGCCCCTTGCCTGCGTATTCATGGCGTTGGAACTCTTCCTGGTCACCTGGGACCTCTGGCGCGGGGATGATCTCACCGGGTCGCCGGTTCCGGGGACCCGGCTGAAGAATATCTTCTGTCTCGCGGGGATCCTGGGTGCAAGTTTTCTGCTCGTTTTCTGGGCTTGGGATCATTCCGTGGCCGCCGTTCTCTTCCTGGGGATTGTCATTTCCGTCCTCCTCGGGATTCCCATCGCTTTCGCCATGGGGATCGGAACGACCCTGGCCCTCATCAGCGGAGAGTTCGCCCTGACCGAGATCCCCCGGAAGTTCTTCTACGGCATGGATATGTTTTCCCTCCTGGCCATCCCTCTCTTCATCATCGCCGGGGGGTTGATGGAGATCGGGGGGATTTCCATCCGCCTGATCCAATTCGCCCGGGTCCTCGTGGGCTGGATCCCGGGGGGAATGGGGCTCGTAACCGTCGTCTCCACCATCTTCTTCTCCGGCGTCTCGGGGGCTTCCACGGCGGACACCGCCGCCATCGGGGGGGTCATGANNGGGGGGCATGATCCCGGCCATGGAGAAACGAGGCTATCCTAGGGCGCAGGCAACCGCCATCGTCGCCGCGGCCGGCGGAATGGGCATCCTCATCCCGCCCTGCATCTCCATGGTCGTGCTGGGGGTGGTCGCCGAAAAATCCATCGGCACCCTCTTCATGGCCGGTTTCGTTCCGGGCATCACCATGGGCCTGACGCTCATGGCCGTTCTCTTCGTCCAGGCCCGCAGGAAAGTTATGTACCGCGACCCGATCCCGTCTCTCGCCGAAGTCGGCAGGGCTTTCTTTCAGGCCATCATTCCCCTGCTAATGCCGGTGATCATCATGGGGGGAATTTTACTGGGGTGGTTCACGGCGACGGAAGCGGCGGTGGTAGCGGTCGTTTACGGGCTCGCCGTGGGGATGTTCATCTACCGGGAGATTAAGCTTGCCGACCTCTGGTCCATTCTCAAGAACACGGCCTCCATCAGCGGCTCCATTGCCGTCCTGGTGGGGGCGGCCTCCGTCTTGTCCTATATCCTGGCCAACGAGCAGATTCCCCAGGGGCTCGCCGGGGGGATCATGAACTTCTCCCAGGATCCCCGGGTCTTTCTCCTGCTCGCCAACATTCTCTTCCTCTTCATCGGCTCGCTCCTCGAGGGCGCCCCGGCTATCATCCTGCTGATTCCCCTGCTCCTTCCCTCCGCCGAGAAACTGGGGATCGACCCGATCCATTTCTCGATCCTGGCCATCGCCAACCTGGGGGTTGGCTTCATCCTGCCCCCCACCGGGCTCTGCCTGCTCGTCGCCTGCGGAGTGGGGAAGGTCTCCATCGCCGAGGTGAGCCGGCCGATCTTTCCGTACCTTATCATCATGGTACTAACCACCGTCGTCCTGATTGCCTACATTCCCTGGCTGGCGACCATTCTTCCCGCGCTGTTCATGAAATATGTGCCCGTGNNCATGCCTTGGGTCTGTTCGCCGGAGGCAAACTAAAAGGAGGAAACAAAGATGAAAAGGATTTTTCTGATTGCTATTGTCGCCCTGCTGGCGACCTCACTTCTGCCCGGGATCTGCTCGGCCCAGAAAAAGATCGTGATCCGCCTCGGGGACGTCATCGCCGAGAGCGACCCCCAATTCAAGGCCATGGAGCTCTTCAAAAAGCGAATGGCCGAGAAGACCAACGGCCAGGTGGAAGTGCGGCTCTTCCCGAATTCCCAGCTGGGAGACCAGCGCACCATGCTCGAAATGGCCCAGCAAGGGAATATCGAGATGGTCAAAACGAGCAATGCCGTCCTCAGCGGATTCACTCCCAAAATGCAGATCCTTGATTTTCCCTACATCCTCGGCGACCGCGACCGCGCCGTGCGGGTGATCAACAGCGACATCGTTCAGGGGTTCGTCAAGGATGACATGGCCAAGGCCGGTTTCAAGGTTCTCCTCTTCTTCGACCCGCGGACGCGGAGCATCTACAACTCGAAGCGCCCCATCTACAAGCTCGAAGACATGAAAGGGCTGAAGATACGGGTGCAGCAGAGCCCGGTCATGATCGACACGATCAACGCCCTGGGCGGGCAGGGGGTTCCGATGGCCTTCGGCGAGGTCTACAGCGCGCTCCAGCAGGGGGTGATCGACGGGGCCGAAAACTCCCTCAACTACTACTTCACCCAGAAGCACTACGAAGTTTGCAAGTTCTTTTCCAATACCGAACAGTTCAGTTCTCCCGAGCTGATCGTGATCAGCAAGAAATGGTTCGACAATCTCCCCAAGAACGTACAGGATGCCATGTACCAGACCCCCCAGGAAATGTACAAACTGGAGATCGAGGTTCGAACCAAGCTGCTTGAGGATATTGCCAAACAGCTGGGGGAGAAGGGCGTCAAGGTCAACAATGCGGAGCTCGAGCCCTTCAAGAAAGCGGTCCAGTCGGTCTATGACAAGCATGCCAACGTCGTGGGCGGGAAGGAAGTCATCCAGAAGGTGCTGGCGATCAAGTAATCTTGCGACTGACCTCGAATAGGAAGGAGGGCGGCCGGCGGGCCGCCCCTGAGGGTTTCCAGAGGAGAGATCGACCCATGCTGACTCCCAAGGAGAGGATGAAACTCGTGGCCCAGGGGCTCCGCCCGGACCGGGTGCCCTTCGTACCCGTCGTCTACGAGCATGCCGCTCGGTTTATAAAAACCGTTCCGTCGGTCCTGGCCCGAAATGCCGATCTTCTCGTGCGGGGACAGGTGGAGGCTTACCAGCGGTATGGGATGGATATTATTTCCGTGGGAGTGGACATCTACAACATCGAAGCCGAAGCCCTCGGATGCCGGATCCGGTACTTTCCTGAAGGCGACCCCTCCATCCCGGCCGTGGTCTCAAACGTGCTGGCGGAGAACAAGGACCTCCTGGGAGAGCTCAAGGTCCCCGATCCCGGCCGGGACGGGCGCATGCCGCTCTTCCTGGATGCTTGCGAGCGGATCTTGAAAGAGGTGGGGGAGGAAGTCCAGGTCAACGCCACCATCGTCGGTCCGTTCACCCTGGCCGCGATCCTTCGGGGCTATGAAAATTACGTCATGGACATGATCACGGACCCCGATTACGCAAGGCGTCTGATGGATTTCACCTATCAGGTGGGGCTCACCTTCGGGACCGCCTTCGTCAAAACGGGGGCAGGCCTGTCGATTAACGAGAGCTGGATCACCCCCCCCATGCTATCGCCGGAGATGTTCCGGGACTTCCCTTTCCGGTACGAAAGAGCCCTGATCGCGGACCTAAAAAAGGCGGGGTTCTCCAGCATCGGTTTGATCAGCGGCGGAAACACTTGGCCGATCGCCCCTTACCTCGTGCAGGCCGGCTCCTCGATCCTCTTTGCAGACTGGGGAACGGACCAAGCCGCCTACAAGAAGCTGGCCATGCAGAACGGCATTCTCCTGCGCGCCGGCATCCCGGCCAAGCTCCTCCAGTATGGGTCCGAGCAGGAGATCCGGGAGGCCACCTTGAAGGTCCTTCGCACCTGCGCCCCCGGCGGCCGCTTCATCCTGGGCTGCGGAATCGTCCCCTTCGAAGTCGACCCCGTCACGGTCCTCAAATTTAAGGAGATCGCCCTCTCCTTCCAAGACTTCTAAATCGATGGGGTTGGCGATCGAGTAGGACTTTATGGAGTCGGACGAAGCGAAATGTAAACCTTCAATCCGGGGTCAGCCATCAAGGCTGAAACGCGAGGTACGTTCTCCCGAGGTACGTTCTCCCTTGACTGCCCATGAGCAAAAGAGTATTTTGTGGCTGTCGTTTCCTCTCGTAACTCGGTAAACCGAACAACCTAATCCTTAACCTTCTGGAGTATCTCATGAATAGGAATTCCCGGAACGTACCAATAGGAAGCCTCCAAAAGAGAGACCTTTTTCTCCTTTGGAGGCTTTTTTGTTAAGAAGGGGGATGTAAATCAAATCTATCAAAAGTATGATTAGGGTGGTCGGCATTTAGGCGATGGTAAAGAATAAAGAGCGTGGAGAGCGAAAGTGAATGTTTTGAACGATGTCTCGCAAGGCATAAGTTCATTCAAAACGAACGTTCCCCTTTCGTCCCCCTTTCCCCGGGAGTAAAAAGGATCCCCGTGCCCTTTGGCCGTTATGTCCCGTCGCCAACCTAGGTGGTATTTATGCCCTCTGGAAAGAAAAACGTGCAATACATCGCGATCGAAGACCTCGCTGCTGACCTGGGAATCTTTGAACAAGATGCACGGGATATGCTCAAACGCCTCTCACCCGCGACGCGCATCGATCATAGAGGCCGCGAGGCTGTCCCTGCGACTTGTATCGCTCAGCTAACAAACACTGAAGATTATTCCCGCGCGCTTGCACGAGCGCTGGCTGCTGAGCGGTGGACAAGGCGCGAGGACAAGGAGCAAGAAGGGTAAGTTTTTAGTCGGAATCGGACGACACTTCTCAACCAGTACGCGCCTCTTATTGATGAGCTTGAAAAAGTTCACCGTAGGTACCTTCCCTTCGCAAATGAGGCTGGCTTCGAATCGAGCGGAATGGCTGCTTATCTACTACTGAGCAGGGCCATATCAACGCTCAAGATGATTCGCAACTGCTTGGAGCAGGGGCACTGGTACAGCGGATCCTTGCTGCGCGATGTCGATGAATGCGTGGACTTAGCGCAATACTTTTCAATCACGAAAGGGAGCAATTCAGGTGAGGTGACGCGATTAAGATGGTTCAGACAGAATGTCTCGCCATCACATGCCACTTGCCGGGAAGCGATATCGGCCTGGCAATCTTTACTCGTGGGCACTGAAGTCGCTGACCAGCACCTAGAGGTCATGAAGGAACTCTACCGCAAGAAATCTAAGTGGACGCACCCTACCTACAAAGTTATCCGCGAGATAAGCTCCTTCGATACTGATGGAAAAATCACCTTGGCTTTCGTGGACTACGGTCCCTGCAGCTATGAGCGCAAGATTTTCGAATTGGCTGAATTCTTTCGCTCAAGCATCTGGAGTACTTTTCAATGCTTGTGGCTCTGTTTTAAACTAGAGTTCCCTCTTGCTGATGAAGATGTTTCGCTCTTGCGTGATTACGATAGAATGTTCCAAGACGGGACTGATGGGACATAATCTGCCGTTCTTGTCAACGGCGCTTCATTACGCTCTCTTACATCCAGTAATCTATAACCTTGCCGGTTCGCTCGAGGTATGGATTTATAGGTGTACATGTCAAAATCGGGCTAGAAGGCCGAATTTTCACCTGAACCGACGATTCCTTCCTGCAATTTGCGCTTTAAGTTGCAGCGCTGTAAGTTCCGGTGTCCCTGTAAGTTCCGGTTGACATGGTTCGGAAAAGATAGTAGATGTTTTCCAATAAGTCTTACCCCCGATCTGCTATTCTTGATATCTTTTCAATTATCTGCCTTATCGTCGATGGAGGGGGAGATGAAAAGGACCTCCTTATTTCTTATTCCCTTTATGGTTTTAACTATTTTTCCTTCGTTATCCAACGGCAAAGAAGTTCCCAAAATTGCTGTCTGGGATCTCGTTCCCAGAGAAGTAAAATCCAGTTATGCGCAAGGATTGACTTCAATTGTGGTTAGCGAAATCGCGAAACTGAAGATGTTTGAAGTCTACAGTCAGGAGAATGTTCGGACACTGGCAGGATGGACTGCGGAGAGAATGAAATTAGGTTGCACAGAAACCCAATGCCTGATCGCTCTGGGCCAGATGGATATCGCAAAGCTTATATCCGGAAGCGTGGACAAAATAGGTAACAGGTACGTTGTCTCTCTGAATCTTTTTGATACCGGAAACGCTAAAGCGGAGAATGCTGTTTCAGAATTAGGTGGCTCGGAAAACGAATTGATTGATCTAGTTCAGCTGGCCGTTGGGAAATTACTTTTTCATTACAAATACACCGATCAAAAGACGGGCAAGAACATTTCTTCTGCCGAACCTCTTACTGAAACTGAACTTGAAGAGGCATTTGGAAAACTTGCAGAGAAGGAAAGAAAGACAGATATTACCTCTGAGGGGATGAAACCTTTTAGGGACCTCCTAACAGGCATGGAATTTGTCTTCATCCACGGGGGCTGTTTTGAGATGGGGGATAGCTTTGGAGATGGTAATACAGACGAGAAGCCGGTGCACGAAGTGTGCGTTTCTGATTTTTACCTTGGCAAATACGCGGTGACCCAAGGTCAGTGGCGGGCGGTGATGGGAAACAACCCATCCTATTTAGATGAGTGTGGAAATGATTGCCCGGTTGAAAGTATATCCTGGAATGATGCGCAGGAATTTATCTTGAAGCTCACCCAGAGGGCGGGAAAGAGGTTCCGGTTGCCCACTGAAGCGGAATGGGANNCAACGCCTGGGGTTTGTATGACATGAACGGGAACGTTTGGGAGTGGTGCCAAGATTGGTATGGATGGGACTATTATCAGGGTAGTGCAAACAATCCTCAGGGGCCGAGCAGTGGGGATAGAAGAGTCCTCCGTGGTGGCTCCTGGCTCACTGGTGCGAAGAACGTGCGGACGGCGCTCCGAACCGGGCTCGACCCGAGGGTAGGGTTCGCCAACTACGGCTTGCGTCTCGTGTTGCCATCCCGGTAGATATTTTCTGAGTTTTGAATTTCTATTTTCTGTTTTTAAAGGAGGGCAGTGGGCGTAGTGCCCTGGCACGAAATTTTTAAGCGGTAGATATAAAGGAATCTGCGATATTCGTTAAGACCTATGATTTCATCAAGCCGTTGAGTTACTTGCCCACATCCAGCATGCAGAGAAGTGTGATCGGGAGCGAGGTATGGCGCCATTGCCAAAGGTTCTTGTTCGTGCGACACGAATACGGTATGATGGCTACCAGGAACATTTCAAGCAGCACCAGCAGCAAAATTTTAATGATGACCCGACAAGGCTTTTGAGGGTTCTTGGCACTTGTGGTCCAGAGTGTAAAGAAGCCGAAATACGACGTACGGCATATTGACACCTACCGGGATCGCCGAGGCGATTAACGGGTGCATATTTTAGACCTTGGTAGGTTTTATCTCCTGAAGGATTAGATGCCTAAGAATTCGTTTAACATGGAATCGGCGCAAGTTGCGCGCGAGTCACCAGACGGTTAAAATCAAATAAAAAATATTTTCTAGATGCCTAGTACTACTTCGTTAGGTATTATGAGTCATTAAGGATGACATTATTGCATATGGGGCAGATGCCCATGTACAACAGCAAGCATCGCTGGATTAACCGGCGGACAGCTAGCGAGGTCAATCCAGAATGTTTTTTTTGTTGCCGATTCTCTCCAGCATCATTGAAACTACCAGCAGGGTTCAGATCATTCAAGCGCCGCGAACCCGCCGAAATCCAGGGAAGCGGATTTGTCGTTAAATGCCTGGAACTGACAAGAGGCTGCGTTGAAACTCTTCCTTCCTGTGCTCGCCGAGATCTGAATTTCTTGTTTTAGAGGAGATTATAATCAGTAATTATCAACTTTGCTGAAATAAAAAAGGCAGAGCCATTTCTGACCCTGCCTCCCCCAAAATTCCGGCAAATGGGACCAAATCCAGTAGATTTTACTTACTTTCTACCCGAACAAAATATATCTTTTCTCCAAAAACATCCTCCGGTACAAGAAGTCTTGCCCAGTTCATAATGGATTGATGAGTTATCCTTTCCGGGTCCTTCCTCCTCTCCGGTAAAACGCCAAGCAGGCGATCTTCTTCCCCGCCAGGAACACGCCGGTAGAATTCATATGCTACCCTTTTCGAATCCCCCAAGTTGGACATTAGATATTCCTTTCGTCGTAGTATTTCGCGGGCAGAAAAGAACCTTAATATTAATATAATGGGAAAGAAGAGCAGGCTTCACTCTTCTTTCCAATTGATCCAAGTACAGCAAAACCACTCTAGTGTGAATGAGAAGACCACCTCCTTTCTGTGTCCATCGCTAACTTACTTAGCCTGGTGAGAAAATAACCCATGCCTTCAGAAATTCAGGTTTAGTTTAATTTCTGAGCAATCTCTATGCCTGACTAATCTCATTTAGCAGAGGCTCATAAATAGAATTGGAGTTCTGATTTAAGTATTTGAAATAATATAGAATAATGAGAGATCGTTGAGAGAACCAATCCATAGTCGAGTTATTGGACCCCATAGCGATTTTGTTAAGAATTAAGACATTCTGTAAAATAAAAACTATGAATAACGCCCGATTTTATTAAATAACATATAAAAACAGAAACTTAAAAAATATTGAATGGCAAAAAGAAAATGGAAAAAGTATAGCGACATTGTAAGGTACTGGCAATACAGTCGTATTGCATGGGATCGGTGAAGGAAAATTTTCTGCATTAAATTTGTGTGACATTGGGAAGGGACTAAATATAGGCGCAACTTCTATAAATTGGTTTTGAATTCCTTATTTCACGCCAACCCTAACCCTTTTTGGGGATTCCCTCATCCATTAGGGTTTGATCTTCTGACTCTGCATCGTCTTCTCTAAAATGAATTCAGGCATACCCCAATGACCATGGGTCAAAGAGAGCGAAAGGAGGAATTCCCATGACTCTAAACCCTGTCTTGACTCAACAGTAGAGGGTGAAGATTTATTTTCCAGGAATTACAGTAATCCAAAAATTAAAATTGTAAAAATTGGCAATATGTTCTTTTCTTTTCCAAATTAGGCGTTATTAAAAAA
>PMCE01000391.1:2459-5715 GCA_003154025.1 Syntrophaceae bacterium | reverse complement strand
GTTTATAAGTTAAGAGTCCGCACCCAAAGGGTGCGGCTTTGAACGTTCCCCCATAAGGGGAACAAAGCCCTGTCCTCATGGAGTCGGGCTTTGATAATTTACGAGACCTGCTCACTGCCTCTTCCTTTGCGTCCGAAGTTGTGCCCACAACTCGGCGTAAGTGATAGCAGTGAGCAGCCTTCCCGTGCATACCCACCCGTTTATAATGAGCAGCAAAACATAATCTTTTGACGAAGGAAATCGGTAAGAGAAGGGAAAAAGGAAAGGGGATGATTATGGGTTGGATTATCTTTGTTTTGGGATTTATTGCCTTGATCATGGGAGCTTACGCTCAGGTGGGATATTGGATTTGCTTATTGCTAGCGGTTTTTTGGTACATTAGTCTGCATCAAGCTGGTCTGAGAATCAAAAAAAAGAAGGAGCTCATAACCAGGCTCAAGGAAATTACAGGGGATCCTTGAACCGTGAGGGATAAGTTTCCCAAAGATGTCGATATAAAGCTCCATGGGCTATATGTCTTATGCAGGCCGAGGGATAATATTTCAGTATATCCCAAGGGCAGTATTTTTGTCTCCCCCTAGATGTATAAGGCCTTTTAAATTCCCTAAAAATAAAAAAGGGGATATAGTGAATTTTGGCTGGTGGACCACAAGCAATAAACTCAAGCATGATAGAATCAACTTTCTTGGGCAAGGGACTTTAGAATCAGCAATCCATGCCCTTGCGGGAGCGTTATTGGCAATCGTCACCACGCCCAGATCTGAAACCAGCAAGGGACGATTAGCTAATTTGGGATCTGCGATACTTCGCCGCCGCTGGCTAAACTTGGAACAAATAGAAATAAAAATGGAAGAAATAAAAGAAGGGGAAGAAAATAAAGAAAATAAACATGGGGAAAAGGGACGATGTGATAAAAGTTAAAGAGGCTTTGAAGTGTGGACAGCCACTTGAAAAAGCCTGGGTTGAGACCTCTCTCTTTGCTCTTTATTTGGGAACTGAACCGCTACCCGCAGATCTATCGGGGTTCGATCCTGAAAAAAATGGCGGAAGTAGATATTTAGCAGCCCGATTATTAGGTACAGATTACGTTTGAGGCTCGCCCTTTAGAAGCTTTAACATTTTTATCGCCCAATATGTCTAGGTTCGAGTCCTCTGCAGGGGGCTGCTGCCAGTGCTAAGATTGCCAAATTCCGTGCTTTGGATCGGCCTCACCTTCGGTGTGCTGTTGGTCTTTGTCACTCCGCCGTTTCAAGCTGCTGACGAAGATAGTCACTTCAAGCATGCATATGCGTTAAGCCGTGGCTCATTTTTTGCTGAGCAAAATGCCGAAGGCCGTCTTGGCTACTTCTTTCCCGCTGAGTTTGCAGCGTTCGAGGAGGCGCATCGCTACATGAAGGGAAAGACCGATGCCAAGTATTCTTTTGAGAAATTGCACCATTGGTCGTTAATGTCCTGGATGACCGACGACCGGGCTCTTTTCTTACCACTATGGTATTCTTCAGCACACGCACATCCGCTCCTATATTGCCCCCAGGCAATAGGGGTGGTTGTTGGGCGTCTCCTCGGAAATCTATTCGGGAATCGATCGCCTCTCACCTTAATGCACTGGGGCCGACTGGTAAATTTGATCTGTTTCTGGCTGCTGGTATATGCGGCAATAAAAATCACCCCTGTAGCGAAATCGTTCATTGCCGTGCTTGCCTTCATGCCGATGACCTTCAGCCTTGCAAGCTCTCTTATTTACGATGCGCCGATAATCGGTGTAAGCCTGATTACAATCGCGCTGCTCTGCCGTTATGCCTTTAGCCCCGAGGTTGCGCGGATTACTAAAAGGGATGTGCTCCTATGTTGTCTTGTCTCGGTGGTCCTTGCGGAAATGAAAAGTGTTTATCTTCCACTATTTCTGCTTTGGTTTATGATCCCCAGGACAAAATTCTCCTCGCGGTGGGCTCAGTTCTGCAGCTTTTTTGCGATTCTTGCCTGCGGCCTTGGGGAATATTTCGTTTGGCGCTTGGTCGAATCGCGTAGCTGGGCATTGCCGGTGGTAAGTGAAGAAGTGGCTTTTTTTAAGCCTCAAGCCTATTTCATCTTCGCGCATCCGGTCTCCTATCTTAAAATTCTTCTCAACTCGATTTATGAAGGTAGGTTATTTTATCTCTTAAGCTTCATAGGGAGCCTGGGCTGGCTTGATACACATTTGCCATTTGCTTTTATTGGACTGTATTGCCTTGTTTTGCTTGGCGTAGCTACTGCCGGCGATGATTGGCAACCGCGAATCATGTTTTGGCAGCGTTTGTGTCTGCTTGTTGGATTTTTTGCAATCGCAGCGATTATCTTCACCGTTACGTATATTATTTGGACATCCCAGCCCGGGGTCGGCGGTATAGGCAGTCTTCGCATCGAAGGCGTTCAGGGACGCTACCTTATCCCAATTGCAATGCTTCCTGACGCAGCCTTGGCAGGGGGGCTTAAAATATGCGTTCCGGAAACGCTTCGTGTTGCGGGTATAGCAGGGGTAGGGGTGGCATCTGCGGGACTTACTATTCTCATAACTATGATGCGCTATTATTGAGTCCTCTCGATCCCATTTCAAAATATTGGATCCAATATTTCTATCTTCCCTCGCGCCAAGGGTAGTTAAGATCGGTTAGGAGGAGCGGAAAGAGCCTTGAAAGGGATTTTATAGCTACATTTAATCTGATAAATAAGGCAGAAGGCCAAAACCTTCCGGCAAAAGGGAGGACTCCTTCCTTGTAATTTTGTTGTTTTCATTTTTCTTCGGAATACAATACTTCAAACCGCAATCGGCAATCTTGGCCGCAAAAGGGAAAGAATTGGGGAGTCAATTTCTTCCCTGCTCAAACCGCCTTGACAGACAATCGTTGACCCAGTATATTCAGAGTGTCAAAAAGCGGTTCCTATAAGATCACAAAACATTTCTCGGGACGACACGATGGGAGAAGAATTGATCGCGAGCGAGCAAGCGCGACGCCAGGGCGGCGTTCGTTTGCTCTGGCATCTGCTGACTGGCGGCGGTGGAGCGAAGCCCCAGGATCCACGCAAGTTGTCGAGCAGTGATTTGCGGTTTCTTCGCAAAATGTTCAAGGAGATGCTTTCCGGCAGCGGTGGCGAAGTCTCGGCACGGCGGCGGGTCGAGTTGATCGCCGTGCTATACCGCAAGCTCTCCGATGAAGGACGCGTCTCGGTCCTCGAAATGCTCGCAAACGAGTTTGGCCCCGATCTGCCCCTGATCAAA
>PMCE01000391.1:0-2391 GCA_003154025.1 Syntrophaceae bacterium | reverse complement strand
TGAAGAGCCCCCGCATCCCCATTTTCAAGAAGTTCAACCTGCTCCCCGATGGAGTCAAGTTCCTGGTTGACATGCGTGGCGACATGCTCCGCTTCACCCACTCGCATCCAGAGCTCGTAGTGATCGTTGACGAACTGTTCGATCTACTNNCTCGCCTGCGGCGCTGCTCGAGAAGCTGATCAGCTACGAGGCGGTGCACGAGATTCGGTCCTGGAACGACCTCCGCAACCGTCTCGACTCCGACCGGCGCTGCTACTCGTTCTTCCATCCGCGCATGCCTGAAGAGCCGTTGATTTTTGTCGAAATTGCGCTCGTGCGCGACATGGCAGACAACATCCATCACCTGCTCGACGAATCGGCACCGGCGCTCGACCCCCGCGACGCGAAGGTGGCAATCTTCTACTCGATCTCGAACACTCAAGCGGGCTTGCGTGGCGTTTCGTTCGGGGGATTCCTCATCAAACGCGTTGTCGAGCAGCTTATGGCTGACTTCCCGAAGCTGAAAATGTTCGCCACGCTGTCTCCGGTCCCGGGCTTCTCTAAGTGGTTCGACGAGCGGCTTCGCGAGGGCGACGCCGGGCTCATTGCGAAANNGTGGCGAATGGCACAAGGACTCGGGGGCTTCCGCCGCGCTTCAGCCGGTGCTGACCCGCCTCGTGGCGCGCTATCTTGTGCTAGAGAAGGACAAGGACGGTCCGGTCGATCCTGTTGCACGGTTCCATCTCGGCAACGGCGCACGGATCGAGCGTATCAACTGGCTTGCCGACGTCTCGTCGCGCGGACTCGAGCAATCTGCCGGATTCATGGTGAATTACCTTTACAAACTCTCCGACATTGAGGAAAACCACGAGGCCTACGCTTGCGAGGGCCGGGTAACAGTCTCCGATTCGGTCAAGCGGCTGCTGCGAGCGCCGTCCTAGGCGCGCTCTTTGCTTAGTAATCTTCCAGCTGGCCAGCTATTGGCCGAGCCGGGAGTAAGCATAACCAACGAACTCACCGGAATCATCTATGGATATATTCTCCGAGTCGCCTCATCTTACCGTGGCATGCTTCGCTATTTCCCCCTTGACCGCGTATTCACGTAAGAGTTTTTTTACATTTTTGTATCTTACCCGTTTCAATTTCACCTTATAACCTAACCTTTAACCTTTTGGAGTCCGATATGAAATGGGAATTCCGCAAGGTGCCAATATGGAAAGCCCCAAGGGGAATTTTGTTTCCTCCTGGAGGAAGCTTTTAGCTTTAGGAAAAATTTCCGAAAATATGCATTCTGGGTGATAAAAACTGTCAGGAGGAGAGCCATGATCCAGTCAATCGGGGATACCGCCGGGAAAGTGTGGAAGTTTTTGAATGAGAAAGGCGAAGCGAATCTAAGCCAGTTGAAGAAAGGGGTGAAGGCTGATCCCAATTTAATCCTTCAAGCCATCGGATGGCTCGCCCGAGAAGATAAGCTGGTCATCGAGAAGAAAGGGCGGCACATCACGTATGCCCTGAAAAAATGAATCGTCTCCGCCCGGGCCTGACTGGAAGATATCGTGTCAGGCGTTTTTCTCCTTGGGAGAGAAACCGGTTTTTTCGCAATCGGAGCGAAGAGAGATTCATGATATCTTGCTGGAGAGGCGGGAGAGGATTTTTGGATCCATGAGATAGTTTGGAAAGGCCGCCCGGGAGTCGGCTCGGAGGATCGGCGTGGAGTCCTGGCTCGAGTCCAGAGGGTTTATTAAAGTTGCACATCCCCCCAAAAGGGTCACCCAATTTAACGCCCATTTTCTGCTCATGAATAGGTAGCATGAACACAACTTCCAAATCCTTTGCCGGATTGATATTTTGCAGGTTTCGAGCTAATTTTTACCCACTCAATTGGGAGAAGACCCATTATATTATAGGGATACCACCTACCTTGCATAAAGATTATAAAAACAGGAGGCTCGACTATGCGCCAGATATGGGCTGCGACTTGTCTTACGACATTCCTTCTGGTGGGCTTGGCGAACGCGGCTGACGAAGGTCAGAAGGAAAAAGCCGCCAAGGGCAAGGCGGAGGTACTAGAGGAGAAGGCCTCGGCCGATGGTAATAAGACGCTACCCACTCCGGCCGAGATCATCACTAAGCCCCAAGCGCAGTCGGTCGATCCGACCGGCGAAGAGCCCTTGGAGGATGCGATCACCTGTCTTGCCCGCACCATCTACTGGGAGGCCAATCGCAAGGATAATGCCGAGATGGAAGCCATCGCCAATGTNNCCGTCCGGATGAAGCAAGGGAGGAAGAGCCGTACTCGCACGCCAAGGAAATCGCCCGCAAGGCCCTCAACCGGCAACTCAAGGACCGAAGCGATGGAGCTTTGTATTTCCACCATCGGAAAGTTACCCCAAATTGGTCCAACGAATATAT
>PMCE01000226.1 GCA_003154025.1 Syntrophaceae bacterium | reverse complement strand
GTTAGGAAAGAATAGGATCAAGGATCAAGGTTCAAGGACCAAGGGAGAAGCACTAGGGGCAAGGGAAGAGGAGAGAGGATTAGATTGCGGATTCAAAAACAAAGACAGAGACGAGGAACGAGGGGAAAGGGCGAAGTTTGTGGTTAAAGCGTTAGAGCTTATCCTTAAATAAGCGATTTCTCTTAAATCCCCTGTTGAGAAGCGGGGGAAAACTATTTACGGATATGTTCTTGATCCTTATTCCTTGTACCTTGAGCCTTGGACCTTGTACCGTGAGCCTTCTCCTTATTTCCCGATTTCCCGTTGCCGATTTTATCTCTGCCCGATGGACGTCACCCCGGTGAGGGTGAACATGAACCAGATCTTCTTCTCTGCCGGCGCGCCGGCGATACCCGGGTTGTCGGTGTAAGCTACATCCAGTCCCCAGCACTGGTGACGATACAGGAATGTGTAAGAGGTCCCTAACGTTTGATGGCTGAAAAGAGAAAGGCGTTTCCCGTAAACAAAGGTCAAGGAGGACAATAATCTTGCCCGCAAACTCCCGTTGAGCTGCTCCTCGACCCCTTTTCTATAGACGTGCTCCAGGGCCATGCCGTCCCCCCGCGGATCGGACAACCATAAAGACGTATAACTTGTCTGGAGGGTATTCGTATTGGGGTCATAGTTGATGATGTTATCCAGGCCAATGTATTTCTGCCCCCTAATCCTCAGTTCTTCGGTGATGACCGAAGAGTGCGTCGGAGTTGGCGGGTTGGGGACCCCCGCCGGCGGGGGAGGTTCGGTGAAGTTGTAGGTCTGCCCAACCTTGAAATAGACATATTCATGGTACCGGGTCGTGGACCCCTGCACCACCTTGGCGATGATCCGATTCGTGACCCCGTAGAAAATGCTGTTCGCGTTGGGCACGGGCTGGTCGAAGTATGGGATATTGCTCTGGTCCACGCTGGGAATATACTGGTAAGTGATCTCGGGCCGAAAGACATGTTTGATTCGGGGGAGCGTCGCGGAGTCGGTATCGTAAACCCGATAGAACTCCGAACCCACTCCTGACTGGAAATTCCATAGCTGCCGTCTGATGGATTGATCCTGTCCCTTGATCCCCGCGTACCAGGTCTCCCGCCCCGCCAGCTCGCTGTTGAACTCGATCCCGTCCCACTTCAAGGGGAGAGAGACCCGCGGGGAAAGGTCCACCCGGTGGCCGGTCGTTCCCTGTTCCCGCCAGAAATACCCGTAGCTGGAATCGAAGTTGTAGAAGAGCGGCGAAGACAGGAGAGGCTGGCGAATTCCCACAAAATTCGTCAGCGGGTAATCCTGGAGGGTGGTCTTGTCCTCCGCCCGGAGATCGACGGTGCGGCGGCCCTCCCCGAAAAAGCTGAACCGTTCCCAGTTTTTGGTCAGAGACAGAAAAGAATAGGCCTGCTCCGAGGATTGGATTCCGTAGGTCGATCCATAATCCACGAAGTATTCCCGGTCGCTGAACTCCCGTAGACGGGTCTTGGCGAAGAAAGTCGGAGTGAAATACTCTTCATGACGGAAATCGACCTGCCATCGGTCCGGTTTCCGGTCCAGCAGGTCCGTGTATTTCTGGCGGAAGGGGTCGGTTTCTTTAAGATGATACGCATAAAGGGACCCGAAGCTGTCTTTGTTCCGGATGTAGCGATATTCCCCTCCCTCGCCGACCCCCTTCAGTGTGGCCAGGTCCAGATAGAAGGTGGCGTCCATGTTCCGGTCGATGGCCCAGTAATAAGCCGTTCCCAGGTTGTACCCGCTCCTGTTGGAATAGCCCATCTTCGGGAATAGGAACCCGCTTTGCCGTTCTTTCTTCAACGGGAGGACCAGGTAGGGGGAATAGACGATGGGAAGGTTTTTTATCTGGAAGGTGGCCCCATAGATGTCAACATATTCCTGCAAGACGATGAGTGCTTCGGTCCCCGTGAATCGCCAGGCGGGCCAGTCTCCGTTGCAGGTGGTGAAGGTTCCTCCCTTTACGCGGTAGGTATCCTCTCCCACCCTCTCGATCTCTTCCCCGTAGAGGTGGTAATTCTGCGCCTTCAGAAAGAGCGTCCCCTTGATGACGATCCCCAGGCTGGTGTCTATGTCCATCATCATCTTCTCGCTCCGGATGGTGTCCTGTCCCTGAACCAGAGTCACGTTACCCGTGGCGTCCGCCTCTTGGGTGGTTGCGTTCAGGACGACCCGGTCGGCGGTGAGTTTCCGGGTTCCCTGAGTGATCTCCACCTGCCCTTCGGCGACATATGTATTTGTCGTCTTGTCGAAGGAGGCCGAATTCGCCCTCAACACCCAGGGCTCCCGGGAGGGCTCGTACTTCATGAGGGGGGAAGTCTGAGAATGTACGCTGGGAACAAGGGCCCCGAGAAGGAAGACCATCAAAAAGGGGAGCAGGGCCCGCGGCTTGTTCGGATTCATCCTCATCATCGGTTTGAAATTCGAGCCTTCTCTTCTTCCTCTCCTGAGCCGACTCGGCAGGGAATAAAAGGCGCTTGGGGGCATGGCAAAGAAATGAATAAACGCTGAGTCGATAGAGCATAGCGCATAGCGAAAAATAAAAAAACTAAAAAATGATTCCCGCAGGGAATTGCGAATTGGGAATTGAAACAAGACAAAGGGTTCAGATCGCAGATTTTGAATTACGAAATGTCGCTTACGTATTTCGAATTGCGAATTGTAAATTGCGAAATGCGGAATTTGGAAGGCGGGATGGGTAAGGGGAGAATAGATTTTAGATTTTAGATTGCAGATTTTAGATTGCAGATTGCAGATTGGGAATTGCGCAATGCGAAATACGCAATGCGCAATGGGGAAACACTCCTGACTCCTGAATCCTTGCTCCTCACTCCTTAATCAAGCCCTTGCGGATGAGGTGGGCCCTTGCCTCGCCGACGGTGTAGAGGGATCCGGTCGCCACCACCAGATCTTCCGGTCCTGCCTCGGCCATCGCTTTTTCCAGGGCAGCTCCGACATCCGCGATTTCCAAAGCAGATGTCCCCCGGGCAGAAGCATGCTCCCGGAGGGTCTCCAGGGAAGCGGCCCGGTCTATGCCCGGGCGGGTCAGGATCAGGAGGTCCGCCAGGGGCAAAAGATGGGCCATCATCTTGGGAATTTCTTTGTCGGCCATGATCCCCAGGACCATGATCAGCCGCCTGCGGGGGAATTCTTCCCGTAAAGCCTCTTTCAGGATTCGGACGGCCCCCGGGTTATGGGCCCCATCCAGAAGGATCCGGGGAGAATCTCCAACCAGTTCCAGCCTGCCCGGCCACTTCGCCTGTGAAAGGCCCGCCCGGAAATGCTCCTCTTCCAGGGGGAAGCCGTGGTCCATCAGCATCTCCCCGGCGGCGAGGGCCAGGGAGGCGTTGACCACTTGATGGCGGCCGGCCAGCCCCAAGCTAAGAGCGCTCCAGCGGTGACGGAGCCCCTGATAATCCATGAGCCGGAGTCCTGTCCGCTTCCCCCGAAAATCCCTGCCGTACACGAAAAGAGGAGCCCCGACTTCCTTGCATCTTTGCTGGAACAGGGCCACCACCCTGGGCTGGCGGGCGGTGGTCAAAAGAGGGCGCCCGGGTTTGATGATCCCCGCCTTCTCTCCCGCGATCTGCGGGAGCGTTCTCCCCAGGTACTGCTGGTGCTCGAGGGAGATGGGGGTGATGAGGGAAAGAAGGGGGTCTATGACGTTGGTGGCATCCAGCCTCCCCCCCATTCCCGTCTCCAGGACGGCCGCATCCACCTTCTCCTCCCGGAATTGGAGGAAGGCCATGGCCGTGGTGAATTCAAAGAAGGTGATCGTCGCTTTTTGCGGGTCGAAATCCGCGGGAAGCGATGGGGTTGGAGAATCAGGCCAGAGCTCCCCGCTCTTCTCCATTTTCCCCACTTCCTCCCGAATCCGATCGGTGAGCCGCACGACCCGCTCTTCGGCGATGGGGATTCCGTCGACCTGGATTCTTTCGGCGAAGTCGATCAGGTGAGGAGAAGTGTAGAGGCCGACGCGGTAGCCCGCCCGACGGAGGATGCAGCTCAGGAAAGCGGCCGTGGAGCCCTTCCCGTTGGAACCGGCGATGTGAACCGCCCGCAATTTTTCCTGGGGGTTTCCGAGGTGTCTGAGTAGGCCGGTAATATTGGCCAGACCCAGCTTGATGCCGAACCTTTGGAGGCCGAAGAGATATTCCAGAGAATCGCGATAATGTCTGCTTTCTTCGACCCCTTTGGGCACCCTTTCACGCCTTCCCTGCCGCTCTCTTACCCCTCGGCAGCATGGCCAGGAGCTGGCCCAGCACCCTTTTCATCTCTTTCCGTTCCACGATCATGTCCACCATCCCGTGCTCCAGGAGGTACTCGGAACGCTGGAAGCCTTCGGGAAGTTTCTGCTTGATCGTCTGTTCGATCACCCGCTGTCCGGCAAAACCGATGATGGCCTTGGGTTCGGCCAGGATCACGTCCCCCAGCATGGCGAAACTCGCCGAGACCCCTCCGGTGGTAGGGTCGGTGAGGACCGAGATGTACGGCACGCCTTTCGCCTTCAGGAAGGCCAAGGCTGCGCTGGTCTTGGCCATCTGCATGAGGGCGAGAATCCCCTCCTGCATGCGGGCTCCTCCCGAAGAGCAGAAGATGACCAGCCCGCCCCCGTCCTCCGCGGCCCGTTCGGCCAGGCGGGCAACCTTCTCCCCCACCACCGAACCCATGGAGCCCCCCATGAATTCAAAATCCATGACCCCTACCAGGACCGGCAGGCCCTGGATGGTCCCCTTCCCCCCAACCATGGCTTCCTTCCTCCGGGTGGCCTGCTGGGATTCCCTGACCCTTTCGGGGTACTTCATCCGATCCTTGAATTGCAATGGGTCCAGGGGCTCCAGGCCGGCGTCATATTCCACGAAGCTCCCCTCGTCGATCACCAGATCGAGGCGGTCCATGGCGGAAATCCGAAAATGATAATTGCACTTGGGGCAGACCATCAGGTTGCGCTTCACCTGTCTTCGGAAGAGCATCTGCTGGCAGGCGTCACATCTGGTCCACTGATGGTCTGGTTCTTCCAATTTCATAGGCATGAAGGACGATTCGTCCCCCCTCCCGGTCATCGTCGAGAGAGAAAACAAAAACTGCGACTCAGGGTTTATCACTTATTCATTATGATGCAGCGGATAGATTTACCAGATGCCCCGGACCCTCCCGGGAGGACTTCAGGGTAATCTACCTTGCTCCTAAAGCTCTAAAATTAACATAAGTTCAATAGGTTATCAATTCTATTTTCTTCTATTTTCTTCCGCTTCAGTTACCTCCACCAAAAGGAACTCTGATCTTTCCCCTATTTCTTTGGGACCGGCTCTCGATCCGGCACCCGCCCCAGGTACGCGTCCAGGCCCCTGGAATGCTGGGAAAGCTCGCGGAAATTGGCCTCCGAGGTGTCTTCGTAGAGAGTCTTGGGGGCGGAAAACTCGAGAAGAGCGTTGTCGTCTGTATTGATGGCGCCCCCCCCGACGAAGGCTGGGATCTCCTCCGTGCCCAAAACGAAATGCACCAGGAAAGGGCGCACCGATTGGATATTGATCCGGTTAAGGTCCTCTCTGACCTCGGGCCGGGAGATCCGCTCCCTAAGCCTTTGCCCGTCCAAAAGCAAGGGTTCAAGGGACCCCAGGATGATGAGGTCATAATCCTCCACCTGAAAGATGAGGACGTGGGGAAAGACCTGATGGAAGGTAGCCAGGATGGACCTCAAGTTGTCGGTGGAGATCTTGTAGAGCTGAAGCCACTGGCAGAACACTCCTTTCGGGTTCAGCCTCTGGCTCCCCATCAGGAAGAACTCCCGGGTAAAGAGGTTGGACACCCCGGCCATCCAGGGATTGGAGGGCTCGGAAATGATCACATCGAAGCGGTCCGGGGTCACCAGGAGAAAATTCCGGGCATCGTAAGTCATGACCTTGACCCGGGGATCTTCCAGGATCCGGTGGTTCGCATGGGCAAAATGCCGGTTCGCTTCCACCACCGCGGGCTCCAATTCGGCCACGGTGATCTTCCGAGCCGGATGGGTTCCTACCGCCCCCACGGTGACTCCGCTTCCCAGGCCGATGACCAGGACATCATCCCGGTTGGGACTCAAGAGCATGGGGATCTGGCCCAAGAGGACCTGGGTGGGCATATCGCCCACCGTGCTGGCCTCGACTTTGCCGTTTACCTTTAGGTATACGTTTTCCGAAGTCTGGGATTTGTGCACGCTCACTGTCGAGCTGTACCCTTCCTTGTAGAAAAGGAGAGGGTCGGCTTCCTTGCCGTAACGGTCCAGAAGCTCGCGCCGGTCAAGTTCCTGGACGTAACGGACATACATATACACTCCGCTGGACATGAGGGAGGGATTCCATGGGGGAACCGAGAGGGCCATGACCACCAGCCCCCCCGCCAGGGCGGCCGAAAGGAGGATCTTCACGTATTTTGCCCGGTAGGAGGACGCCAGGAGGATCAGGAAAGCCAGGGAAAAATTCAATCCTACGGCCAGCAGAAGGGAGTTCCGGATGCCCAAAAGAGGAACGAAGATGAACCCGCTGCCGAAGGACCCCAGGATGCATCCGATCGTGTTCAGGGAGTAGACCTTCCCGACGGATTGTCCGACCCGGTTCAAGTTGGTGGTATAGAGTCTGACCACGAGGGGGAAGAGGGCTCCCATGAGGAATGTAGGTAGAATCATCACCCCTGCGGCTAGCAGGAACTTGCCCAATAAGATCAAATTCAGGGAGCCGGAAAAGGACCGGTAGAGGAGGACGAAGAGATAGGGGAGCTCACGAAAAAGAAAAAGCCCCCCAAAGGCTGAAACTCCGAGGGCCGCCTCGAACAGGAGGAATGCCAGGAGTGGACGGCCCAGGCGGTCAACCACCCTGGACATGAAAAAGCTTCCCAGGGCGATTCCGGTCAGGAAAGTGACGAGCATGCTGGTAAAAGCATAGGTAGAGGAGTCCAGGATCATGGCCAGGACCCGGCTCCAGGCGACCTCATAGACCATGGAAGCAAAGCCGGAAAGGGCGAAGGCCAAGAGGACCACCTTCATCGTCCCGGGGGAAAGCTTTTCTGAAGGAGAAGACGGAGGGAAAATAGGGGATTCGCCCACGGGCCCGGCCTTTTCCCCGACCTCCCCTTTCTTTACCGCGACGAGGACGATGAGACCGATGAGGAGGTTCAGGGCCGCTGCCGTGAAGATCGTCATCCGGACACCGAAGGCCGGCAGAAGGAAGAAGCCGGAAAAGAAAGCGCCCAGAATTCCTCCCAGGGTATTGACCGCATAGAGGGACCCGAGGGTCAACCCCAGGCGGTCTTTCCGCCCGGAATAATACTTGCACAGGATGGGAAGCGTAGCCCCCATGAGGGTCGTGGGCACGATCAAGACCACGCTCACGAGGATAAACTGCAGAAGGCTGAAGAGGTAAAAATTCAGGTGAAAGCTCTGCCACACCCAACTGTAGACCGGGACCAACCCGGAGAAGAGGGCGGGAACGAGAAGGGCGTAGGCCCCGATCACCGCTTCCAAGGCCCCGTAGAGGTGAACGGGATGCCTGGACCGGTCGATGTAGCGGCCGAAGAGATAACTCCCCAGGGCCAGCCCGCCCATGAAAGCCGTGAGCACGGTGCTGATGGCAAAGGTGGTGGAGCCGAAGATGAGAATGAGCATCCTGACCCACAAGACCTCGTAGATGAGGCTGCTCAAGCCCGACAATAGGAAGCAGAAGAAGATGATCGCCGGTATCATGGAACTCTCTTCCTTTTACGAGCAGGCCGAAACGAATACCAAATCATTTTATCTTTTGACCATCTTGAAGGGCCTGATCCCCGATCAGGCCACGCCATGGCGTGAAGCGTTCGGAGAACGCACCCTGCATTTTCGATAGATCTATTGATTGCCTTGGAATTAAAAAAAGGAGTCCTCCTTCCCGCGCCAAGGGGATTCCCCTCTATTCTGGGATAACGAATTGCAAGGGGGTCTCTTTTTGAAGGGCCCGTTCGCCCCCCGCCCGACCCATCCTCCCCTATATATAAAAGAAAAGCCATGGGCCCACAGAACCCATGGCGCAAGACGAAACAGGCCAGGAACATCAATTTCCCATCGAAGGCTCAAAGCGGCCTTTGCCCAGGCGCCGCTCGATGGCCGGGAGGGCCTCCTCGACCCGCAGGACTCCCTCCGGAAGATCCCACCCCTGCGCCCGCAGTTCATAAAAGAGGCGGAAAATGGGGGGGACCAGAAAGGTCATTCTTTTCTTCTCCAGGAGAGAGGAAAAGACTTCCACCGGAGAGCCGGAGAACAGGATCTTTCCTTCTTCCATCACCATCAGCCGGTCTACCAGGTCCGCAATCTCCTCGACCGAATGGGAGACGATGATGACCGTCTTGCCGGAGCGGTGAAGGGCGCTGATCTCCCGCAGGATTTCCCTTTTCCCGGCCCCGTCCAGGCCGATGGTGGGTTCATCCAGCATGAGGACGGCCGGGTCCTGGACGAGGACTCCGGCGAGGGCGACCCGGCGCATCTCTCCGCCGCTCAATTCAAAGGGAGAGCGCCAGCCGAACCTCTCCTCGTCGAGGCCAACCAGGAGGCAGGCCGCTCTTACCCTTTTCTCGACCTCTTCCCGGGACAGAGTCTTTTTCTGGCGCAGGACGAAGGCGATGTCGTCAAAGACGCTCTCTTCAAAAAGCTGGTGTTCGGGGTACTGGAAGACCAGGCCCACCCGTCGGCGCAGTTCGGGCCAGGAAATCCCCGATTGGCTTAAGTCCTTCCCTTCCACATAGACCTTCCCCGCCNNTCTCCCCCACGATGCCCACGCACTCCCCCCGGTGGACCTCCAAAGACACATTTTCCAGGGCCTTCTTCTCCAGGGGCGTTCCCGGATTATAGGTATGAGTCAGCCCTTCAACCTTGATGATCGGCGAAGAAATGATTCTTCCCTCAGTCGGTGACTTTATAGACCAGGTCGTTCTCCCTCACCCGGTCCTTCACTTTGATCCCGATGAGCGCGCCCGGTTCGGCCTTTTCCACCGGCTTGTTGTCCACCTGCATGGACAGGATCTGGTCTTCAAAATCCGTGGTGTGCCCCTTGAATTTGATCCGATCTCCTACCGCCAGGACTCCATCGGTGATTTTGATGGCCGCCACGCTGGGCTTGGAAAAGAACTTGATCACTTCGCCAATTTTCTGTTCTGGCATATTCGCCTCTTTCTCGCCCGCAGGGTTTTCCCCGTGAGCGGATTCTATTGAAAAATTATAGGTTTTCGCTTCGGTCAGTGTCAAGAAAGAAAGTGCGGAGGCCCGAGTCCGGATAAAGAGGCAAAAAAATAGAAGGGTTAAGAAGTGGGGGAAAGGGATCAAGCCATGGGTGTCAAGCTGCGGGTTCCTAGGTCTTTTACTCAAGGCACCTCAAGGTAAGGAAATCTCTCTTGAGAGGGAGTTGGGCGGGAAGAAAACTCGTATCCCTTATATTCTTCCACCTGGCAAACGGTTAATGACGGGCTACGATTTTATTGATTTTTCCTTGATCGTCGGCCGTATAATATGCAGCCCCTGGGATATTGAAAAATGAAGATAGCGAGAAGGCGGAAGTGGTGCCGCCGTTAATCACTAAATTTACGTTTTCATTTGCAGTGTAGCCGTAAGCGAAAAGGATGTCTTTGGTTAACGTTCCCTCGGGGTTTTCTTGAAAATAATTTTGGGCGGCCCTGTAAGCCTCCTTCAATTCTGCCATGGCCGCCTGATTGCACACCTGGAGGATATCAGCCTGCACCGGCTGAATACTCTCTTGGAGTTCAAACTCTCGAAGATTGATAAAGGGCTGTCCGGCAGCCTGGCCAGCCCCGGCTGTCCAACCCTGTATGGATGCCAGCCAGATATGGTTGGAAACTCCGGGGTGAGCCACTTCTCGGGAATAGGTCATATAAGCCTGGGTCCCGGGCGCATCATAAAAAGCCACCATAAGAAGGTTCGACAACTGCCCGCTGATAATCCTGATATTCACACTGGGCGATGCCCTAAAGCCATATTTCTCCAGGTCGCTTAGGGTGACTTTACCCTCAGGGGAATCAAGGAAGTAAGTCAAAGCCGAAGAATAGGCCCTACTGAGGTCTTCTTTGGTCACGGCATCGAAAACTTTTGCCCTATAATCTGCGTAAATGAAAACCATGATGGCCGCGAGAATGCTGATAATGCTCAGGACAAATGACAGCTCTATAAGCGTAAGTCCCTTTCTCCTAAGGTTAGGCATCCTCCCCTCCTTAAGCGCACCACTTTTTGAAATTTCCTCTCTCGCAGGTACATGCCAAATCTTTGCCAGGATTGGGAGATTGTCTTATGAATTGGCATGTTGAAAGTATTTGGTAATTCGGAAAGGCCTGGAGGATGAATCGGAAATTAGGGAAATGATCTATGGAACAATCTCTATAAGAATGAGGAATCCGAATCCTATTCACAATGGAGAACCGGAATTTCCGAGCATGGAAAAATGCGATGAAGTACCCCGGTTCATGGGAAGCAGGGCTGGGTGCACAGGGACGAACGGACTGGATCGAGAAGCTATTTTGTGAAGGACGTTCGGAATGCTCCCAGGGAAGAGATGGGGCGTACGTATGAGGTTAGGGCAGAGTGGTCTGATTCTACGGAATGGGGAGGAAAAGCTGGCGATTTGGGTTAAGCCCAGGGAATAGAGGTCGGAGCGGGGGCGACCGGACGGACGATCCCGCAAACCTCCACTCCCCGCTCACAACTCTTGATTTCCATTTCCCATCTTAAGAAGGATATCTTTTAATTCTTCGTACGAGCGAACCGCGGGAGGGATGTCGTGGCCTCGTTCCCGCAATCCCTGGATGAGCTGGGAAAGTGGGGGGATTTGGATGGCAGGGCATCCGGCGAGGCGGAGGTNNATCAGGTCCTCAGCCCGGAGCGCTTCTTCGAAGGAGTGGGTGATGTGCAGGAGGGTGATGCCCCGGTCCTCGTGGAGCTTTCCAAAGAGGTCCAGAATTCCCCGGCGGTCTCTGAGGTCCACCATGGAAGTCGGTTCATCCAGGACCAGGACCTCGCATTCCATGGCCAGGATGCCGGCGATGACCACCTTCTGCTGCTGCCCGCCGGAGAGCAGCTGGGGGGAATGATAACGGTACTCCTCCATCCCCACGAGCCGCAGGCTCTCTTCCACCCGGCGGGACATGAGGGTCGGGTCCATTCCCCGGTTTCCCGGGCCGAAGGCGACGTCCTCCTCCACCACCGAGGACACGATCTGATTCTCCGGGTTGGAAAAAATGTATCCCACTCGGGGAGAGATCTCATCGCTCTTCAGAGACTGGCCGGCGATCCAAACCTGCCCGGAGGAGGGAGCCAGCAGTCCCTTGACCAGTTTCCCCAGGGTACTCTTTCCCGAGCCGTTGGCCCCCATCACGGCCGCATAGCATCCCCGCCCGACCCGCAAGTTCAATCCTTCGAAAACCTGCCTCCGGGGCCCGGTCGAAGACGGGTAGGAGAAGCTCACGTCCCTCAGTTCAATCATCTTTCCCGAAAAAAAAGGGCAAGGCCAAAGGCCTCGCCCTTTTGCAATCCCTCATCCTGCGTCACGGTTTGGCAGGAGCCTCCGGGAGCTTGGTTCTCTGGGGGCGCTTGACCTTCTCCTTCTTCTTCCTGCCCCTCCCCTTGGCGGCCCCTTCCTTCCCTTCTCCGATCAACTCCACGATGGAAACAGGGGCGCCGTCCCCCGGCCGGTATCCGACCTTCACAATCCGGAGGTAGCCTCCCGTACGAGACTGAAACCGGGGGGAGAGGATCTCAAAGAGTTTCTTCACCACATCGGGCTTCCGTACCACGGAGAGGGCTTGGCGCCGGGCGTGGAGGTCCCCCCGCTTGCCCAGGCCGATGAGCTTTTCCGCCAGAGGCCGGAGTTCCTTGGCTTTGGCGTCCGTGGTCTTCACCTTCTCATGCTCCAGAAGGGAGGTAACCATGTTGCGGAGCATGGCCACGCGGTGGCTGGTGGTCCGCCCCAATTTTCTTCCCGCAATTCGATGGCGCATGTTGCGATTCCTTCCTAAGCTTCCGGTTTCTTCGGTTCCACTTCGGGGGGAGGCCAGTTTTCCAGCTTCATCCCCAGAGAAAGCCCCATCTCGGACAGGATCTCCTTGATCTCGTTCAGGGACTTTCGCCCGAAGTTCTTGGTCTTGAGCATCTCCCCTTCGCTCTTCTGCACCAGATCGCCGATGTAGCGGATATCGGCGTTCTTCAGACAGTTGGCCGAACGCACGGAGAGTTCCAGTTCATCCACGCTTTTAAAGAGGTTATCGTTGAGTTTGCTCGGCTCTTGGACTTCGGGAGCCCTGGGAACGGCCTCTTCTTCGTCGAAGTTGATGAAGACGGTGAGTTGTTCCTTCAGGATCTTGGCGGCGTAGCCCAGGGCATCCGCCGGGGTCACATTCCCGTTGGTCCAGATTTCCATGGTCAGCCGGTCGTAATCGGTGATCTGCCCCACCCGGGAGTGGGTGACCGTGTAATTGACTTTTTGGATGGGGGAAAAAAGGGCATCGATGGGGACGGTCCCGATGGGCTGCCCCTCTTCCCGGTTTCGCTCCGCCGGAACATAGCCCCGGCCCCGCTTGACCACCATCTCCATGTCCAGATCCCCGTCCTCTGAAAGGGTGGCGATGACGTGATCGGGGTTCAGAATCTCCACGTTGGAACCGGTCTGAATGTCCCGGGCCCGCACCACCCCCGGCTTATTGGCCTTCAGGTGAATGATCTCCGGCCCGTCCGAATGGAGCTTCACTAAGAGCTCCTTGGTGTTCAGGATCATATCGGTCACATCCTCGCGGACGCCATAAACCGTGGAAAATTCATGAAGAACCCCTTTCATCCGGATGGCACAGACCGCCGCTCCCTGCAGAGAAGACAGCAGGATCCGCCGCAGGGAGTTCCCGATGGTGATCCCCAGTCCCCGCTCCAGGGGCTCCACGTGGAACCGGCCATAGGTGGGGGTTAACGTCTCCTCCTCGATCTCCATGGCTTTCGGTTTGATCAAGGTCTCCCAGTTTCGATACATAGGCTCTCCTCGATCCCGCTCGAGGCGGGCTCATCGAAGGGTTTACTTGGAATAGAGCTCGACGATCAGCTGCTCTTTGATGGGCATGGTCAGGTCTTCCCGGGCGGGAAGGGATACCAGACGGCCCCGGAACTGATCTTTCTGCAGCTCCAGCCAGGACGGAATGCCCCGGCGGGCGACCCCCTCCAGGGATTCGCCGATCTTGGGGATCTTGCGGCTCTTCTCCCGGAGATCGATGACGTCTCCCACCTTTACCAGGTAGGAAGGAATGCTAACCGTCTTCCCGTTGACCTGGAAATGGGCATGCCGGACCATCTGCCGGGCTTCGGACCGCGAGTTGCAGAAGCCGAGCCGGTAAACCAGGTTGTCCAGGCGTCTCTCCAGGAGCAGGAGAAGGTTGAATCCGGTGATTCCTTTCATCCGGTCGGCTTTGGCGAAGAAGTTATGGAACTGTTTCTCCACCAGCCCGTACATGCGTTTCACCTTCTGCTTCTCTCTCAGCTGGACCCCATAGTTGGAAAACTTGACCCTTCCCTGTCCATGCTGTCCCGGCGGATAGGCCCGCCGCTCGAAGGCGCATTTATCGGAGTAACACCTCTCTCCCTTGAGGTACAGTTTCAGATTCTCCCGCCGGCAGAGCCGACAAGCTGATTCAATATACCTGGCCAAAACAAACCTCCTCTCTCCACTCCAGGGATGTCAGACCCGCCGCCTTTTAGGGGGGCGGCAGCCATTATGGGGAATCGGGGTCACGTCACGGATGAGATCCACCCGGAACCCGGCAGCCTGCAGGGAACGGAGCGCCGCCTCTCGCCCGGACCCCGGGCCTTTGACGTAGACTTCAATGCTCCGCACCCCCTGCTCCATGGCCTTCTTCGCCGCCTGCTCGGCGGCCAGCTGGGCAGCGAAAGGGGTGCTCTTGCGGGAGCCCTTGAACCCGGCGCTGCCGGCGCTGGCCCAGGAGATCACATTCCCGCTCACGTCCGTAATGGTGATGATGGTATTGTTAAACGTCGACTGAATATGGGCGATGCCGTTCTGAATATTACGCCGCTCTTTCTTCTTTCCCCCGGTTGGCTTCCCTGGCGACATTCTTCCTCCTGATTATTTCTTTTTCCCGCCCATCTGGCGGCGGGGCCCCTTGCGGGTTCGAGCATTGGTGTGAGTACGCTGTCCCCTCAACGGCAGCGAGCGCCGGTGACGCAGCCCCCGGTAGGTTCCCAGGTCCATGAGGCGCTTGATGTTCATGGACACTTCCCGCCGCAGGTCCCCCTCGATCTTCAGATTGCTCCGGTCGATGGCTTCGCGGATTTTGGCCACCTCGCCGTCGGTCAGGGCGTCGGAATTCTTCTCGACGTCCACCTGGGCCAACTGGAGAACCTTTCGCGCTGTGGACTTCCCGATTCCATGGATGTACGTAAGCGCGATTTCCATTTTTTTGTTCTTGGGAAGGTCGATTCCCGCAATTCGTGCCACCCCTGCCTCCTTTAAAGCCCGGAATCAGCTTTCAGGACTCAGAACGGAAACCCTCTCTCCCGATTCCTGAAACCTGATTCCTGTTCTTATCCTTGTCTCTGTTTATGTCTCGCGTTCTGGCAGATGACCCGGACAACCCCTTTTCTTTTTACGACCTTGCACTTATCACAAATTCGGCGCACCGAAGCCTTGACTTTCATCGTCCCATCCTCTTCCTTTCCCGAACCGGACTCACTTCTCCCGGTAAATGATCCGTCCGCGGTTTAGATCATAGGGAGAAAGCTCCACGGTGACCTTGTCGCCCGGCAGAATCTTGATGAAATGAAGCCGCATTTTGCCCGAAATATGCGCCAGGACCCGGTGACCGTTCTCCAGTTCCACCCGGAACATGGCGTTGGGGAGCGTTTCTACCACCGACCCCGTGACCTCAATGGCATCTTCTTTTGGCATTTGATACCCGTTCCAGGAACCGGCAGCCCCGGGGCTCTCCGTCCCTGCCCTGGTTCAGAGTTGGCTCAAGATGTAGGGCCCGTTCTCCGTGATCGCCACCGAATGCTCAAAGTGGGCGGATAGGCTCCGGTCCTTGGTCACGGCCGTCCACCCGTCGTCCAGGACGACCACTTCATAGCCCCCGGCGTTGATCATGGGTTCAATGGCCAGCGTCATTCCGGCCTTCAACCGGACCCCCCGTCCGGAGACTCCGAAGTTGGGAACCTGCGGCCGTTCGTGCATGAACCTGCCGATCCCGTGCCCCACAAAATCCCGCACCGCGGAAAATCCCTGACTTTCCACATGGCGCTGGACCGCCGCCGAAATATCCCCCAGGTGATTTCCGGGGCGCGCTTTATCGATCCCCTTGTAAAGCGCTTCTTCGGTCACCCGGATAAGTCGCCGGGCTCCTTCGCTAATGGTCCCCACGGGTACGGTAATCGCCGCATCTCCGTAGTAATCGTCGCAAACGGCCCCGAAATCTAGGCTCAGAATGTCTCCTTCTTTTAACACCCGGTCCGAGGGGATGCCGTGGACCACTTCCTCGTTCACCGAGGTGCAAAGCACGGCTGGGTAGCCGCTATACCCTTTAAAAGCCGACCGGGCGCCCCGTTTCTCCAGGAGCCCCACGGCCAGTTCATCCAATTCCCGGGTCTTCACCCCGGGGCGGGCTGAGGCTTTCACTTCCTGCAGGATCTCCGCCACGATCCGGTTGGCACACCGCATCTTTTCGATTTCCTGCGGAGACTTCAGGATGATCCGCTCTTCCAGGGGGAGAGGGTACGCACCCATCATCTTCCCCCTATCTTCTTCCCTTGATCCGCCCCTGCTTCATGAACCCTTCATAATGGCGCATGAGCATGTGGGATTCGATCTGCCCCACCGTATCCAAGGCCACACCGACGACGATCAGCAGGGCCGTTCCCCCGAAGTAGAAGGGAACGTTGAACTTGGTCACCAGCACCGAAGGGAGCACGCAGACGGCCGACACATAGATGGCCCCGGTAAAGGTGATGCGGGTCAGGACCCGGTCCACGAATTCGGCGGTTTTCTTCCCCGGCCGGATTCCCGGGATGTACCCGCCGTACTTGCGCATGTTGTCGGCCACGTCCGTGGGATTGAAGGTGACCGCGGTGTAAAAGTAACAGAAGAAAAAAATGAAACCAACGTAGATCATCTCATACAGCAGCGACCCGGGAGCCAGCTGGCTGGAGATGGCTTTCATCCACGGGTGATCGATAAAATTCGCGATGGTGGCCGGGAACATGATGATCGAAGAGGCAAAAATGGGCGGAATCACCCCGGCCGTGTTGATCTTCAGGGGCAGATGGGTGCTCTGCCCTCCGTACATCCTTCTCCCCACGATTCTCTTGGCATACTGCACCGGAATGCGCCGCTGCGCCCTTTCCATATAGATGATGGCCCCCACCACGACTACCATGAGGACAATCAGGAAGAAGGTCACGATAATCCCCATCTCTCCGGTCCGGATGAGACGGATGCTGTTGCTGATGGCGGTGGGCATTCGGGCCACGATACCGGCGAAGATGATGAGCGAAATCCCGTTGCCGATCCCCCTCTCGGTAATCTGCTCCCCCAGCCACATGATAAAGGCCGTCCCCGCCGTCAGGCTGATCATGGTCATCATCCGGAAGGGCCAACCCGGGTCCAGAACCACCGCTTCTCCGGCCGGCCCGCTCATCCGTTCCAGTCCCACGCTGATCCCGAAGCCCTGGATGAGGCTCAGGACGACCGTTCCGTACCGGGTATACTGGGTGATCTTTTTCCGCCCCGCCTCCCCTTCCTTGGAAAGCCTCTCCAGATGGGGAACCACCACCGTCAAAAGCTGGAGGATGATGGAGGAACTGATGTAGGGCATGATACCCAGGGCAAAGACCGACAGGCGCTCAAAGGCGCCGCCGGAGAACATGTCGATGAACCCGAAGAGCGTTCCTTTGGCCTGCGCGAAAAAAGCCGCCAGCGCATTGGCATCGATGCCGGGTGTAGGAACGTGAACCCCGATGCGGTAGACCGCCAGGAGCAGAAGGGTCATATAGATACGCCTCTTCAGCTCCGGAATCTTGGGTATATTCTGGAATCCCTGGAACAAGGTTTAGATGACCTCCACTTTCCCCCCGGCAGCTTCAATCTTCTTCTTGGCGGAGAGACTGAAAGCGTGGGCTCGAACGGTTAAGGAACGGGAAACCTCTCCATCCCCTAAAATCTTCACCCCAAAGACGACTTTCTTCACCAGTCCCGAAGACTTCAAACTCTCCACATCTATCACCGCTCCCTCCGGAAAGGCGGAGAGATCCCTCAGGTTGACGACGCTCCACTCTTTGCGAGAAGGGTTCGTAAACCCCCTTTTAGGGAGCCGGCGCTGGAGGGGCATCTGTCCTCCCTCAAAACCGGGGGAAATTGTTCCTCCCGACCTAGCCTTCAGCCCCTTATGCCCCTTGGTGGAGGTCCCACCGTGCCCCGATCCTTCCCCCCGGCCAATCCGCTTCTTCTTTTTCCGCGCCCCCTTGGGAGGCTTCAAATCATTCAGTTTCATCTCGCCCACCCTATTTTTCGACGACTTTCACCATGTGGATCACTTTTCGGACCATTCCCCGGATGGCCGGAGTATCCTTGAGTCGGACCGTCCGGTTCATACGGGTCAATCCCAGCCCCCGAAGGGTCCTTTGCTGGGTTTCCGGACGGCTGAGCCCGCTTCTGACTAAGGTGACTTCAATCATCTTATTTTCTTCCATGATTCCCTGCCGGTTTTTTTATAGGACTCAGATGAACGCAATAAAGACGGATTTAAAAAAAGAAAAAAATTGAATCTCTTTTGTCTTATCTGCGTTTATCTGCGTCCAAAACAATTCTTATTAAACGATCTCAGCCACGGACTTTCCCCTTTTGGTGGCCACCTCTTCGGGGGTTTTCAGCGACTTCAAGCCGTTGATCGTGGCTTTGATCACATTGTGGGGATTTCGGGTGCCCAGGCATTTGGTCAGGATGTTTTCGATCCCCGCCGATTCGATGACCGTCCGAACCGCCCCTCCAGCAATGACCCCGGTTCCTGGCGAGGCGGGTTTGAGGAGGATGCGCGCGGCCCCGAAACGTCCCACGATCTCATAGGGAATCGTTCCCTTAATCAGGGGGACCTGGATCAGTTCCTTCTTGGCCTGTTCAATTCCCTTGCGAATCGCCTCGGGAACTTCGTTCGCCTTTCCCAAGCCGAAGCCCACGATTCCCTTTGCGTTACCCACGACCACGAGGGCGCTGAAGCTGAACCTCCGGCCCCCTTTGACCACTTTGGCCACACGATTGATGTGGGCTACACGGTCCACCAGTTCGAGTTCATCTGGATTAATTTGGGCCAATGAAAAACCTCCTCGAAAAAGCTGTCAACTATTAGCTACCATAGGGGCCTGCGGCCGCACGCCCCTACACCGTTGATCGCTGCCTTAAAAATCCAACCCCTTCTCCCGGGCGGCATCGGCCAACGCTTTGATCCTCCCGTGATAGAGAAACCCGTTCCGGTCGAATACGACTTTCTTGATCTGACGGGCAAGCGCTTTTTCGGCGATGAGCGCCCCCACCTTCTTGGCCGCCTCGGTCTTTCCCTTTCCCAAAGCCTGTCCCTTCAGTTCCGCGCTCAGGGTGGAGGCAGCGACCAGCGTCTTGCCCAATCCGTCGTCAATAACCTGGGCATAGATATGCCGGGCACTCTTAAAGATGTTGAGCCGGGGCCGTTCGGGAGTCCCCTTTACCTTCGAGCTCATGCGCTTCTTGCGGCGCAACCGGGCCGTCACTTTTTCTTTTCTTTGCACGGCTGAATCCTTTTTGATTGGACACAGATGAACACAGAAAAATACAGATTAAAATACATTAAAACTTTTTGGCCTTATCTGACTCATCTGTGTCCCGATAAATTAGTTTTTCTCTACTATTAGGCGACAGCCGTCTTGCCGGCTTTGCGGTGAATGACTTCTTCGGCGTACTTGATCCCTTTTCCGCCGTAGGGCTCCGGAGGCCGCAGGCCGCGAATCTTGGCGGCGGTCATTCCCAGGAGGTTGCGGTCGGATCCTTTCAAGGTAATCCGGACCTGCCTCTCCACCTCCGCCTTAATCCCCTCGGGGAGAGGAAAACGGATGGGGTGGGAGTACCCCAGGTTGAAATTCAGGGCATTGCCCTGGAGCTCGGCCCGGTAGCCGACCCCATTAATCTCCAGGACCCGTTCAAATCCCTGGCTCACCCCCCTGACCATATTGGCGATGAGTGTGCGGGTCAAGCCGTGAAGGGCATCCCCTTTCCTTTCATCGTCAGGCTTGTGGACGACGACTCGGTCCTTTTCCACCGATAGAACCACATCCCGACTGATGGTCTGGGTTAAATTTCCTTTAGGCCCCGAGACTTTCACATGGGGGATTTCAACCACCACTTTAACCCCGGGAGGGAGAGGAATGGCCTTTTTTCCGATTCTGGACATAACTTTCTCCTACCAAACTGAGCAGAGCAGCTCGCCACCGACCTTCAGTTTCCGCGCCTCCTTGTCGGTCATGACCCCTTTGGAGGTGGAAAGAATGGTAAGGCCCAGTCCGCGAAGCACCGCAGGAATCTCGTCAGCTCCCACATAGCGGCGGCGCCCTGGTTTACTCAGAGTTTTCAGGCTCGAGATGACCTGCTTCTTGGTCTCGCCCTCGAACTTCAAGTAAATTCTCAAGATTCCCTGTTTTCCATCTTTAATTAATTTATAATTCTTGATGTATCCCTCATCCTTCAGGATTTTTATTACATTACCCTTGAGGTTGGAAGCGGGAACATCAACCTTCTCGTGCCTTGCCTTGTTGGCGTTACGCACCCGCGTAAGCATATCAGCCAAGGGATCCGTCATCCCCATGGTACCCTCCCTGATGAAAGCTAGTTTACCAACTGGATTTGATTACCCCGGGGATCTCGCCCCGCGAGGCGAATTTCCGGAAACAGATCCGGCACAGGTCAAACTTCCGGTAATACCCCCGCGCCCGTCCGCAGACCGGGCAGCGGTGGTAAGAACGCACCGCGAATTTAGGCTTCCGCTTCGACTTGACGATCATAGATGTCCGGGCCACCAGCGATCCTTTCTTTGCATTTGATCTGGACGCAGATTGCCGCAGATCAACGCAGAAACGGCTTCTTTAAATTCTTTTTTTATATCCTGGAAATCTGCGTTTATCTGCGTCCCATATTTGTCTTACGGCCGAAAGGGCATTCCCAGGAGACGGAGGAGCTCTTTGCCCTCCTCATCCGTCTTCGCCGAGGTCACGATGGAAATGTTCAGTCCTTTGATCTTGTCGATCTTGTCCAGGTTGATCTCGGGGAAGATGATCTGTTCCCGGATTCCCAGCGAGTAATTCCCCCGTCCGTCGAAGGCCTTTCCCGATATTCCCCGGAAGTCCCGGACCCGGGGCAGGGCCACATTCACCAGCTTGTCGAAGAACTCCAACATCGGGCCCCTTCGGAGGGTCACAGTGACGCCGATGGGCATGCCTTCCCGGAGTTTGAAAGCCGCGATGGAGTGCTTGGCCTTGGTGATCACCGCTTTTTGTCCGGCGATCAGGGAGAGCTCTTCCACCGCCGAATCGAGGATCTTCACGTTCGATACGGCCTCCCCCAGCCCCATGTTCAGGGTGATCTTCTCCAGCCGCGGCACTTGCATCCGGTTCTTGTAACCGAAGGCCTTCATCAGCTGGGGAACGACATCTTTCAGGTAGATCTCCTTCATTCGCGTCATGGCCGTCGCCCCCCTACTTCCTTTCGATCTGTTCGCCGCAGGCTTTGCAGACCAGGGCTTTTTTTCCGTCTTCCAGGGCCTTGCTTCCCATTCGCGTCCCCTTGTTGCATTTGGGACATACCAGGAGAACTTTGGAGATATGGAGGGGAGCTTCCTTTTGGATGATTCCCCCCTGCCGGGTATGGGCCGAAGGCCGGGAATGGCGTTTGATGAAATTGACCTTCTCCACGAGGACTCGGTCCTTCTTGTGGAACACCTGGAGGACCTTCCCCGTCTTGCCTTTCTCTTTTCCCGAAAGGACCTCGACTAGATCGTTCTTCCGAATGTGAAAACCTATATATTTCATCGAAGGCCTCACCCTCCCGGGCCCGGTTTTACAGCACTTCCGGGGCCAGGGAAATGATTTTCATGAATTTCTTGGCCCGCAGTTCCCGGGCGACCGGGCCGAAGATACGAGTCCCCACGGGCTCGTTTTGGGGGCTGATCAGGACCGCCGAATTATCATCAAACTTGATGTAGCTGCCGTCCTGGCGACGGACTTCTTTTACCGTTCGGACGATGACTGCCCGCATGACGTCGCCCTTCTTGACCTTGGAGTTGGGGATGGCTTCCTTCACGGAGACAATGATCACATCTCCCAGGCTGGCATACCTCCGCCTCGTTCCCCCCAAGACTTTTATGCAGGAAAGCCTCTTGGCCCCTGAATTATCGGCAACTTCTAATGAGGTCTGCATCTGAATCATGGCTACACCCGCCTATTCTTTTCCGAGTCCCCGCAATGGGCAGACTCCCCGGGCTTTCACTGGGCCCGTTCCAGAATCTCCTTGACCCGCCACCGCTTGTCCCGGCTCAGGGGCCGCGTTTCGACGATCATCACCCGGTCGCCCACCCGACAGCTGTTGGCTTCATCGTGGACCTTGTAGCGGGTGCGCCGGCGAATATATTTTTGGTACAAGGGATGTTTGACCAGCCGCTGGACCACCACCACGCGGGTCTTCTCCATGCGGTCACTGACCACCATTCCCACCATTGCCTTGCGGATCCCTCTTCCCTTCATTCCTCTACCCTCATTTGGACTTCGCCGCCGCGATCTCCTTCTCCCGAAGAAGGGTCTTTACCCGGGCCAAGTCTTTGCGCACCTGGGGTAACCGCGAAGTATTCTCCAACTGCCCGGTGGCATGCTGGAATTTCAGGTTGAACAGCTCCTCGGTGATCTCCTTGTCCTTCTGGCGAAGCTCCGCCTCGCTCATTTCTTTAAGCTCCCGCGCTTTCACCGGCGCCCTCCCGTTGAATGAATTTGGTCCTCAGCGGCAGTTTGTGAGCGGCCAAGCGAAAGGCTTCCAGGGCTGTCTCCCGGGTCACCCCTTCCATTTCGTAGAGGATCCGGCCGGGCTGGATTACGGCGACCCAGTCTTCCGGCGCCCCCTTGCCTTTTCCCATCCGGGTCTCCGCCGGTTTCTTGCAGATCGGTTTGTCCGGAAAAATACGGATCCAGATCTTTCCCCCCCGCTTGATGTGCCGGGTCATGGTGACCCGGGCCGCTTCGATCTGCCGGGTAGTCAGCCAGCCGCACACGGTGGCCTGCAGGCCGAAGTCTCCATAATTCAGACTGTTTCCCCGGGAGGCGGTTCCGCGCCGCCTTCCCTTTTGTTGTTTGCGAAATTTGACTTTTTTGGGTGCTAACATGGCTCTTCTGGCTCCCTACTGGGCCGTCTCCTTCTTCCCGCGAACGGGCGGAAGGATTTCGCCCTTGTAAATCCACACCTTGACTCCGATCTGCCCGTAGGTGGTGCGAGCTTCGGCAAACCCGAAATCGATATCCGCGCGCAGCGTATGGAGGGGAACCCGCCCTTCCCGGTACCATTCCGAACGGGCGATCTCGGCCCCTCCCAGCCTTCCGGCGCAGGCGATCTTGATCCCCTGGGCGCCGAATTTCCGGGAAGAGGTGACCCCCTTCTTCATGGCCCGTCGGAAAGCCACCCTCCGTTCCAGCTGCAGGGCCACGTTTTCGGCCACCAGTTGGGCGTCGGTCTCTATCCGCCGGACTTCTTGGATGTTGATCGAGATCTCCCGTTGGGTCAATTTCTGGAGTTCTTTCTGCAGCTTCTCGATCTCCGCCCCTTTCTGCCCGATGATGATCCCCGGCCGGGCCGCCCGGATGGTGATCTTGGCCCGGTTGGCGGTCCGATCGATCTCGATTTTAGAGATTCCCGCATGGTAGAGCTTCTTCTTTATGAATTTGCGCAGGAGGATGTCTTCCTGCAAAAATCGGGAGTAAAACTTCTCCGCATACCAACGAGAATCCCAGGTTTTCGTGATCCCCAGGCGCAGCCCAATGGGATTGACCTTATGACCCAACGTGTGACCTCCTTCTCTTCCTGGATTGGTGCTCGGGCTCTACGGCTCGCTCAAAACAACGGTGACATGGCAAGTCCGTTTCCGGATCCTTCCGGCCCGCCCCATGGGCTTGGGTTGCCAGCGTTTCAAGGTGGGGCCCTGATTGACGTATACGGTTTTTACCAAGAGCGTGTCCACATCGATGGATTTATCCTGGCGCGCATTGGACAGCGCGGACTGCACTACCTTGAAAATCAGTCGGGCCCCGGCCTTGGGGGTATGGGTGAGGATATGAATTGCATCCTCCACCTGTTTTCCCCGGATGAGGTCGGCGCAAAGACGGGTCTTGCGCGGTGAGATTCGAAGGTATTTGGCTACGGCTCGAGCTTCCATCCTGCCTCCTCTATGCGGCCGGCTTGGGCGGGGCGGCCTTCACCTTGGTCTTGCGGTCCCCGGAATGGCTGAAGAACGTCCGGGTGGGTGAAAACTCTCCCAACTTATGGCCCACCATGTTTTCGGTCACGAAAACGGGGATGAATTTTTTCCCGTTGTGAACGGCGAAGGTGAGGCCGATCATGTCCGGCAGGACCGTCGACCGCCGGGACCAGGTTTTGATCACCTTCCGGCTGTTGTTATCGATGGCCTCTTGAACTTTTTCCATCAAATTGGGCTCCACGTAGGGCCCTTTGCGAATCGATCTGGCCACGGCTGACTCCTTGAACTACCGTAAGTCGCGAGAGCGCAAGGCGTGAGGGGGATAAAACTTACTTCCTGTTTTTGCCTTGCGACTTACGGCTTTATTTTCTTCGCTTCACGATAAACTTATCGGTCGCCTTGTTCTGGCGAGTCTTATAACCTCTGGTGGGAACTCCCCAGGGGGTCACCGGATGCCGGCCTCCCGAGCTCTTTCCCTCTCCCCCTCCCAGGGGATGGTCCACCGGATTCATGGCCACGCC
>PMCE01000076.1 GCA_003154025.1 Syntrophaceae bacterium | reverse complement strand
GGAAAGCTCCGGGCTCTGGCGGTGGGCCCGAAGCGGGTCGAGGAGTTTGGAAGTGTCCCCACCTTCGCCGAGGCCGGGTTCCCCGAACTGGATGTGCTGGGGTGGAGGGGAGTGGCCGGCCCGCCGAATTTGCCCGCGGCGATCGTGAACAAGTGGGTCCAGGCCTTGGACAAGCTCTGCAAGGATAAAGGCTGGATCGAAACCGTAGTGAAGCTGGGGGATGTCCCGGGCTTCCTCGGCCCCAAAGAGTTCAAGGCCATGGTGGATAAGGAATACACGGAGATGAAGGAGTTTGCCAAGGCCTACGGGATAAATTAGAGCGGCCTTTGCCCCCTCAAGCCTTCGAGAGAAAGGTGGAGAAGGAATTCTTTCTTCTCCCCTCCTTGAGTACAACCTCACAGGAAGACTCGGCATGGTCGGACCCGCGGTGATGGGATTCGTCCTTCTCGCTCTGGGGATTTTCGTCTGTTCCCACGCCCTGGATCTTTCCCTGGGCCAGGCCAGTCGTCCCGGCCCCGGATTCGTTTCTTTCGGGCTGGGCTCCTTCCTGATCGGACTCTCGATTCTTTACCTCCGCCAGGTCTTCCGCCACTACGAGAAAGGGGCGGGAGAAAGAAAGGAGGGCCGCCTTTCCCGCACCTTTCTGGCGCTGGGAATTCTCTCTTTCTATGCCGCCGTCCTCCCCTGGCTGGGATACATAATCACCACGCTCCTTTTCTTCGGCTTCTGGCTGGCGGTGATCGAAGGAAAGAGGTGGCACCTGGTCCTGCCCCTGGCTTGCCTGGCAGGCGTAGCGGTCTATCTTTTCAACATGGTCTTTTCGGTCCAACTTCCCCCCGGGGTTCTGAAGGGTTTCTTGCGGTAAGAGCGCGCCATGGAGCAGATCAGCGGACTTTTTTATGGGTTTTCCATCGCCCTCACCTGGCAGAACCTCTTCTTCTGTCTTCTGGGCGCCTTGGTGGGAACTCTGGTGGGGGTCTTGCCGGGATTGGGACCCGCAGCCACGGTGGCTCTCCTTCTTCCCGTAACCTTCAAAATGCCCCCAGTCACGGCCATCATTATGCTGGCCGGGATCTTCTACGGGGCCATGTACGGGGGTTCTACCACTTCCATCCTCCTGAATATCCCCGGCGAGGCGGCCTCGGTAGTGACCTGCATCGACGGATACCAGATGGCCCGGAAAGGCCGGCCCGGCCCGGCTCTGGCCATCGCCGCCATCGGCTCCTTCATCGCCGGAACCATCGGGGTGATCGGGCTGAACTTTCTGGCTCCCCCCTTGGCGAATTTCGCCGTCCAGTTCGGGCCCCCCGAATACTTCACCCTCACCCTCTTCGGCCTCTTCCTGGCCGCCTACCTGGCCTCCACCTCCATGGTGAAGGGGCTGATCATGGTCGTCCTGGGGCTCCTCCTGGATGAGATCGGCATCGATCCCATCGCCGGGATTCCCCGCTTCAGCTTTGGGATCCTTCCCCTGCAGGAGGGCCTGGATTTCGTTCCCCTGGCCATGGGCCTCTTCGGGGTTGCCGAGATCCTGATCAATACGGAAANNAGGATTGGAAGGAGGCCAGGTGGGCCACGGTCCGGGGGTCGCTGATCGGTTTCTTCGTGGGACTTCTGCCCGGCGGAGGGGCGGTGATTGCCTCCCTCATCTCTTATGCGGTGGAGAAACGGGTTTCCCCGCATCCGGAAAAGTTCGGTCAGGGGGCCATCGAGGGGGTCGCCGGGCCTGAGTCGGCCAACAATTCGGCGGCGACGGGATCCTTCATCCCCCTTCTCACTTTGGGCATCCCCGGGAACGCCACCATCGCCATGATCTTCGCCGCCCTGATGATCCACGGGGTCACCCCGGGACCCTTGTTAATCACCGAAAAGCCGGAGATTTTCTGGGGGGTCATCGCCTCCATGTACATCGGCAACGGAGTTCTCCTCCTGCTCAACCTTCCCCTGGTGGGGATCTGGGTGCAGGTGCTGAAGGTTCCCTACTTCATCCTGGCCCCTTTCGTGATCCTTCTCTGCGTCGTGGGGGTCTACAGCATCCGGACCAACGTCTTCGACATTTGGGTGATGATCGTATTCGGGGTGATCGGATATTTTTTCCGCAAGCTGGCCTTCGAACCCGGGCCGCTGCTTCTGGCCTTTGTCCTGGGGACGATCTCCGAGCGCTCCTTCCGCCAGTCTCTGCTCATGTCCAAGGGCACCCCCTGGATCTTCTTTCAACGGCCGGTCTCGGCGGCGCTGATGATCCTTCTGCTGGCCTTGATTGCCGTGCAGGCCTCCTTCATTCTGAGGAAGAAGGGACAGAGGATCGATCAATTTCGGGGAACGGGATGATCGATTGCGGATTGCGGAATGTGGAATGCGGTATAGAAAGGACCGGGGCGAATATTCCGTCGCCGGACTGATCATCGGCACGCCCTCGGTGATCACCACGGTGGGCCACGGCACTGCCTTTGAGATTGCCGGGAAAGGGAAAGCCAATCCCCGTCCCATGAGGGAGGCGGTTCAACTGGTTTCCCGGAGTTGCGGGGGTGCAGAGCAGCCGCCCCATATTGCCAAATCCCCTCGCTCGGTCGGAATGAATGAGCGAGGGTCACTCAGTCATTTGAGCGAAGGGAAAGAAAAAACCTGAAAGGAACCTATGCTGATGCAACCTGCAAGAAAAAAAGTTATTGTCGCCACAAACTCCTGGTACGGTCCGCAAATAACCCTCCTCGAGGAGAAAGGGTTTGAGGTCAAAATGCTCCCCGACCGGGTGGAAGATCCTTTCCGCAAGGAAATGGCGACGGCCCATGCCCTGATTCCGGGCCTCCTACCCGTGGACCGGGAAATCCTGGAGAGGGCTCCCAGCCTGGTCATCGTTGCCGCCCACGGAGTCGGGTACAATAATATCAACCTCCCGGCGGCCGACGCCTTGGGGGTCCTGGTTACCAACAGTCCGGGGGTGAACTCCGATGCCGTGGCCGAATTCGCTTTCGGGCTCATGTTNNCTTGGAAGGATCGGAAGCCGGGTGAGCAGGATCGGGGTCGCTTTCGGCATGAAGGTGCTCGCCTGTGACCCATACCTTCCCGAACAGGAATTCCGAGAGGCCGGCGCCCGGTCTGTCTCCCGGGAGGAAGCCATCGTCCAGGCGGATTTCTTAACCCTGCATACCCCGCTCACCGACGAGACCCGCAGGATGATAGGCAGTCGGGAATTGGCGATGATGAAGAAGAACGCCCTGCTGATCAACACGGCCCGGGGGGGGATTGTGGACGAGGAAGCGCTGGTGAAAGCTTTGGAGGAGGGGGGCATCGCCGGGGCGGGAATCGATGTCTTCGAAGAGGAGCCTCCATCTGATCGGAGTTTGGCGGCTCACCCTCGGGCGATGTCTTCGCCCCATATGGCCGGGCTGAGCAATGAGGCGAGGTACCGTATGTCCCAGGGGGCTGCCGAGCGGGTGGCCTGTGCCCTGCGGGGAGAGCGACCTCCCGACGTGGTCAATAAACCCCCAAACCCGCGCTATCTGAGAAAATCATAAAAAAGAATTGGGATCAAGCCAGGGATTCGATTTTCCAGGCTTATCTCCAAAGGATAGGGGATTAGGAATAAACTCTCTTCGACCGACCAATCCGCAAAACCTCAAAGGAGAAAACCATGCCCAGAAGAATCATTCAGAACCTGGAAGAGCTGAAGAAGACGGTGGGACAGGAGGTGGGGGTAAGCGACTGGCATCCGGTGACCCAGGAAGCCATCAACCTGTTTGCCGATGCCACCATGGATCATCAATGGATCCACATTGACGTGGAACGGGCCAAGCGGGAATCGCCGTTCGGGGGACCCATCGCCCACGGTTACTACACCCTGAGCCTGGCTCCCTATTTGATGGACAAAGTGATGGATGTAAAGGAAAAGAAGATGGGGGTCAATTACGGGTTGAACAAACTTCGTTTTACCTCTCCGGTGCCCATTCCTTCCAGAGTAAGGATGCGGGCGGCCCTGGCCCAGGTCGAGGAGATCAAGGGAGGCGTGCAGGCCACTTTCAACCTGCAGTTCGAGGTGGAGGGCAAAGACAAACCGGCCTGCGTGGCGGAAGCCATCTATCGATACTACGCATAGGGCAGAGAGCATGGAGCAAAGAGCTAAGGGAAAGAGGAATTAACCCTATGCTTTCTGCTCTATGCCGTTCTCACAAGGGGATCGACCCGTGCTTCTTCTTGGGGCGTTCCTCCTGTTTGTTCCAGAGCATTTCGAAAGCCCGGCCGATCATCTCCCGGGTCTCATCGGGTCGGATGATGTAATTGACATACCCCCGCCGCCCCGAGGCGTAGGGGTTGGAAAACTGGTCCCGGTACTCCTGGATTTTCTCCTGCCGTTTCTTCTCCGGGTCGGAGGCTTTCTCGATTTCTTTTCGGAAGACGATGTTGGCCGCCCCTTCCGCTCCCATCATGGCGATTTCGGCCATGGGCCAGGCGAAGACCGCATCCGTCCCCAATTCGGGATGGCACATGGCCACATATCCGCCCCCATACCCCTTGCGCATGACGAGGGTGATTTTGGGGACCGTGGCTTCCGAATAGGCGAAAAGAATCTTCGCCCCGTGGCGGATGATGCCGGCGAACTCCGCCGCTTTCCCGGGCATGAAGGCGGGGGTGTCGACGAGAGTCAGCAGGGGTATACCGAAGCAGTCGCAGAAGCGGACAAACCGGGCGGCTTTGTCCGAAGCGTTGATATCCAAGGTGCCGGCCAAAACCATCGGCTGGTTGGCGATCACCCC
>PMCE01000371.1:177-3918 GCA_003154025.1 Syntrophaceae bacterium | reverse complement strand
ACGTTTTGGAGGACGCCCGCCAGTTGAGAGGCGACAGCCTGCAAGGCCCTGGCGTCCGTCTCGTTAAAGTAATCCGGGGAGGAATGCTGGACGACCAGAACTCCGATCTGCACCTCCCCCTGCCGGAGAGGTACAGAGAGAAAGGACCGGAAAGCGTCTTCGTGGGCCTCGCTGAAATACTTGAAGCGCGGATTGCGCGGCGCATCGCCCTCCACGATCGGGTCCAGCCCTTCCAGCGTGGCGCCCACCAACCCGGTTCCATAGGCCATGCGCACCTTCTCCACGGCCTCCGGATTGAGCCCCTTGGTGGCCTTGAGCACCAGCTCGCGCGTCTCCTCATCGTAGAGGTAGATGGAACAAACCTCCGCCTGGAGTCGTTCGGAGATCATCGTGACGGTGCGGTCGAGCAGATTCTGGATATCCGTGCTCTCCCGGATCAGGCCCGAGAGTTCACCGATATCGTACAGCAGNNGACGGCAAACACCTTAGAGAATTTTGGACCCGTAATCAAATGAATTTTGATTGTGCAAATGATGCTTTCAGATGCTGTGAGTATTGGGGTTAAAAAGTCATCTAATGGGGATCACTGGTTTGGGAGCGGATGTCCCCTTGTCGGGATCATAGAAGTTCATACAATTGACAAAACTTTGGAGAGCCTTGTTTGTGCACTTGGCATAAAGGATCAAATCTTCCGTGCCGCAGCTGTTCGCCTCGCCATCGTAAACGCCAAGACAATCCGGCGCAGGCGCAGGCATCCGTTGAGATTCTTTCTCAGGGAGCACTGATGTTGGCGGCGATTGTGCAGGAGCCTCAATGACCACTGTACATCTCCTCTGCCAATCGTTCATTCTCGCCTCATAAACGGGTTTTTGCCGGCAATAACCCGTGGAGGAAGGGCTGGGATGCAGAGGTATGTGCATCTTGCACCAGTCCGCCCTTGCCTTCATGATTTGATTGTCCACGGGATATCCCGAGAGCCTCCCGAGGACCTCTTTTCTTTCAGATTCCCGCTTCTCGTATTCCTTGAAATCCGTTTCGCGCACACATTTCTCTGTCTCGAAATCAGGCGCCTTGGAGAGGTCCTTCGGCCGCAGGGAAACTCCCTGCGTCTCTTGAATAAGCTGGGACTGGGGGCTCGTGTTGAATCCGCCCCGCATTTGGGACAAGATCTCATTGGTGCGTTGCACGTCAGTCTGTTTTGCCTTCGTAGAAGAAATTCTGTTTTTTTCTTCAATCAGGCGGGCTTTCTCGCGGGCATCTTTCTCGATTGCACCACTGTCCTGAAGCATTTGCTGTGCAGCCCGGTCATTTTCCATTTGCTGTCGTTGCAGCTGTTCGGCTTCTTCCCGCTGTCGCTGCTGGATGGCGTTCTGAATACCCTGCTGAATACCCTGCTGGATGCCGCTCTGAATGCCCTGCAGGATGGCCCCCTTGACTCCACCTACCCCACCTACCGCAGGCGCCTTGTATAAACTTCCGGATGATGCGCCGCTCATGTCGCAACCCACGCCATTGTTGTTATAAGGACGTCCGCCGCATTGAGTGCACCAGGCAGCATAAGACGAATAATTCGCACCCCACCCGTTATTTGGAGCAGGACCGCAATCAGCCGACACCATAGACGGAACGACTGCGAGGGACGCCGAGAAGAGAATCAGCGCTATCCTGAAAAAACGACAATAATAAGTTTCCATTGTTAGCATCCGCTATAGCGCGGCACCAAGCTCATTACCAACCTAAACGGGCGAACGCCGGCATTGATTGCCAATACGATTCAGAACTGCATAGCATAATTTCGTGCTAGCGCGTTATCGTAAATTCATCTGGCGATGACCCCTGCAGGGTGACAGAGATGCATTCACCCTGGTAATGGCCTGTTCTGTTTACGCCTTGGCCGATGTTCCAGTACGATGAGGTGTAGCGATTATCCATGTAGTGGAACGTTACTGATTTACCATCCAGGCCAATCTGAGCCGATAGGGGAACTGTATACTCCGGAATCTTGCAGTCGCTATTTTCCCAACCTTTATCTGATGGGATTGTTATCGTTCCCTCAATGGTATTGCCATCCATGACCCCACGAATAATTAAGCCTTGCTGGCCGATAGCCTGAAAGTTCTTTCCATTCAGCGAGACGTCGTAGATCTTGCCTGACTTGGGATTTTTCCATTTGCCTGCCATGGCCCTGGTCTTGTCGGCTTCTTCCTTGAGGACTTCAAGTTCATATATTTTATTTTGAATCGCTCCGGAGTTGGCGGCATTGGTGTCAGCCATGAGACATAATTTTAGGCTCCGGATGGCGCCAGCGAAATCCCCCGCGCCCTCCTGCATCAACCCCAGGTTATAGTAGCCATCGGCCCACCAGGGAGCCAGAAGCATTGCCTTGGTGAGCTCGGTCACTGCCGGCGCGTATCCCGCGCTCTGCTTCGCCTTTACCAGAGTTTGTGCCCGGATAGCGTAGCGGCGGGCTTCTTCAGGGATAGACGGCTGTCTTTTTGAGGAAACCACGAAGCTGATAATCTTTTCCCGCAATCTCTGGTCCTCGTTGTTGTTGTCGTTGGAAAGATTCAAGACCTCCTTGTAGTGTGACAACGCAGTGTCCGCGTCACCGGCTTGTGCCGCTTCATCGCCCGCCATTTCGACAGAACGAATCTTAGCTAACCTGGCTTGCTCTGCCTGCCTCTTGGCCTCCTCAGCTTGCCTCTTGGCTTCCACAGCTTGCCTTCGGTTTTCTTCTTCGGCTTTCAGGCGGGCTTCAGTCTGCACTCGGGCCTGTTCTCTTCTCAGTTCCATGGCCCTGATCTGCTCCTGGCTCGGGCCGCAACCCGAACAGGCGAATAATGCTATAATGCCCAACATAATGAATATTGATATGTTTCTGAAATGGATGTTCCTCATAATTTATGAGTCCTCCTTTTCTTTTGAGAAATGTGGTTTTTAAATTCTTTCATGGGATCGTCCTTAAAAAGGGTTCCACAAAACAAGATGATATCTCATTTTATATTCTCGATAAATAAAAAAGTAAAGATGTTTAAATCTGGCAGGAGGCGGCCCTTAAGGCTACCTCCTGCACCCTCCGCCGCCTCGGATTCTCCTCCTCGGCTTCAGTTTTATGGCCTCCGCCGCCAGCGCAGGAGGGCTTTCCCGGGTAAGACGCACCACCTCTCCATTGATTTCGCCATATTGTCGCTGATGACCTTAACCGTGCCGCGATATATCCTGTTTCCCATTGCATTTTCGGGGGGCTATGTTAGAAGGCCGGAATGCAGATGAGTCCCTGGATGGAAAAACGCACGATCCTGATCACCTGTCCCAAGGGGATTCCCCCCTGGCTTGCCGGGGAGGTCCGCGCCCTCGGCTTCCCCGTCCTCGCGGAGGGGGAGGCGGCCGTCGAGACGGAGGGGACCCTCGCCGACACGATGCCCCTGAACCTCCACCTCCGGACGGGCCACCGGGTCCTCTACCTCGTTGCGGTCTTCCCGGCGGAGAATCCCGAAGGCCTCTACCGCGGCGTGCGGGACATCCCGTGGGAGGAGATCCTCCACGAAAGGGGGGAGCACGCTTACCTCTCGGTCACCTCGACGGTGGACACCCCGTCGATCAACGACGCCCGGTTCGTCAACCTCAAGGCGAAGGACGCGATCGTCGACCGGATGCAGGAAAAATGCGGCCTGAGGCCCGACTCGGGACCCGACCGGGACCGGGCGGTCGTCCACGTCTTCTGGCGGGGGAGCAGGGTCG
>PMCE01000371.1:0-167 GCA_003154025.1 Syntrophaceae bacterium | reverse complement strand
CTCGCGATCGAGGCCGCGCTTTTCGCCCTGGGCAAGGCGCCGGGCCTCCTCCGGAGCAACTACGGCTTCATCCATTTGCGGGGGTTCGATCCCGCCGCCTGGCGGGCGGTCCGGGCGGCGGCGCACAAGGCGGAAAAGGAGACGGCGGCAAGGATCATCGCCACGGA
>PMCE01000228.1:5580-7112 GCA_003154025.1 Syntrophaceae bacterium | reverse complement strand
AGCGCGTAGGAGTACGTCTTGGCCATGGGGGAGAAAATCTGTTTCTCGGCCCCCCTCATGGTAAAAATGGGGATGAAAGCCAGACAGATGATGAGCACTAAAAGGATGATGGGGGTTCCCACTTCCCCGGTGGATCTCACCAAAGCTCGATCCCCGACCGATTTGGAGATCGTTCCTTCACCGGGAAGATATTTTCGGGAGATGCGCACGTAATTCTCAACCAAAACCAGCCCGATATCCGCAATGATCCCGAAGTCTATGGCGCCGATGGAAAGCAAATTGGCGGAGTCGCCGCTTAGAGCCATCACCGCAAGAGTAATGGCCAGGGAGAAGGGGATCAGGAGGGCGGTCAGGATCGCCGCCCGGAGATTGCCCAGGAATACGAATAGGGAGATGGCTACAAGCGCCACCCCGATGGAGGCCGATTCCAACACTCGCTTGACCACTGTTTTGATCAGCTCCCATCTTTCATAATAGGGAACCACTTTGATTCCCTTGGGGAGGATACGGTTGTTCAGGTCAGCGATTTTAGCGTGAATGGATTGGATGGAGGGGATGGATTTCTCGCCCCGGCGGATAATTACATTCCCCATCACGGTATCGTCATTTTTGTTATAGATGACAATTCCGGTTCGCGGGATATTTCCCAGGCTCACCTTGGCGATGTTTTTGATGAGAACNNTCGATTACCTGGGAGAGCGGAATTCCATACTTAAGGAGGTCCTCGGGTTGGACCTGCACAACATAGGCCTTGATGAACCCACCATAGCTGGCCACGTCCTCGACCCCCTGCGCCGTTTTGATATACCGGCCCACGGTCCAGTCCTGAAGGGTTCTCAACTCCATCAAATTATTGGAGCCATGAATAACATATTGCATGACCTCCCCCATGGGGCTGGGGATAATGGACGGTTGGACTCCGTCGGGGAGGGTTTCGTTGCCGAGCCGGTTGATCACTTCCTGCCTGGCTTGCAGATAGGGAATGTCATAGGAGAATTTACATTTGATGTCGGATAGGCCATAGAGGGAGGCGGAGTTGATGCGGTCTAACCCGCGCATGCTGGCCAGGCTTACTTCAATCGGGATGGTGATTCGCTTCTCCACCTCCTCAGCCGATCTTCCCTCATAAATGGTGACGACCTCGACCATGGGGGGGGAAGGATCGGGAAAAGCCTCCACATTCAAATCTTTTATTAAATAAAGGGAAATGACGAAGCCGACTACCCCAAGAAGTAAAAAAACCAGGCTATGGTCGGTTATGAAGATGATCCAGCGTCTCATGTCTTCTCCCGATCGATCGCCGACAGGATAATCTCATCCCCCTCCTTCAAACCCTCCACCGCGATCATCTTCTCCGATACCTCGATCGCCGGTTTGATCTCCTTCAGCCTAACCTCCTCCCCTTCCTTCACATACACCTCAAACTTCCCATCCTTGTACAATAACGCCGTCTTCGGCACCACCGGTAACCTCTTCTTCGCATGCAAAATCTTGATCCGCAAAAACATATTCTGCTTGAATAAATTCTGATC
>PMCE01000228.1:0-5559 GCA_003154025.1 Syntrophaceae bacterium | reverse complement strand
TCCGCAATCGTCAAAATCGGATTCGTCGTGTCCATCCGATCTCCCACGTGCCCCTGGATCTCCACCACCGCCCCATCCATCGGCGCCTTGATCGTCACCTTGTCCGAAAACCCGGAATCGCTGTTCACCCCGTATATCTCCAACTTCCGCTTCAACGCCTGCGACAACGCCATCGCCTGCTCATAATTCGCCTCGCTCGCCAGCAGATCGTTCTTCGTTACCGCCCCCACTTCGAATAGCTGCTTGTTCAATCCATACACCCGCTCCGCCTGGCGCACCTGGGATAGATTGGCCAGATAACTGGAATAGGCGTCGCTCACGTCCGCACTCCGGATCGCCACCAGGGCATCCCCTTTCCGCACCCGATCCCCCACCTTCACATAAATACTCTCCACCAACCCCGGCAGAGGCGTCATAATCTTGGCCATCCCCTGGATATCCGGCTGGATACTCCCCGTTGCCTCCAAATAACTCATCGCCTCCTGGAAGCTTACTATATAGGTTTGCGGCTTTTTATCCGCATCCAGCCTCTCTTTTGATTCCGGGCTTCCCACACATCCGGATAGGAGGATCAGAGCTGTAATTACATTCCAAATTCTCGTCATCGTATTTCTCCTGTATAGACCTTCAAAAGTTCCTGGTTCAGCAACGCTTGGATCAGCGTCTGATTATATTTGCTCACAAAATCTCGATAGGTCCTGCGCGTATCCAGAAGGTCCAGGACCGTAATTCCCCCCAGAGAAAAAGCCGCTTCGCTCTTGTTGAGCAAGTCTTCCATGGAGGTTTTCCTATCTCTATAGGCGCCAAAGACGGTCAGGGATGCCCGGTAGCTGATCAGCCCCTGTCTCACATCGGATACGATCACTCTCTTGATTTTCTTCACCTGCTCTTCGATCTGCTTATATTCCGCGTTGCTTCTCAGGATCAGCCCCTGTGCCCGGTTGAACACGGGAATGCCGATACTGACTCCTGCGCCGATCCGGGAGGCACTGTCGGCCCCGAAAGAATCATGCTCTGCCCCCACGGTGAGGTCCGGTATCCGCAGGGCCCGGGCCAGGGCCATATTATGGCGGGCCGCTTCCGTCTGTTTCTGGGCGGCCAGTAGGTCATACCGGTTTTGGTAGGCCGCCTCGATCAGGCTATCTTCCAGATAGGCCGGGAATTCTTCCCGAATGACGAGCCTCGACGGTTCCAGCGGCGTGATCACCCCGACGAGAAAACTGAAATTCTCAAGGTCTTTCCTGAACTGGGCTTCAAAATTGGTAAGGTTGTTCTCCAGGTCGATCTTGGCCAATTTGATCTTTGCATAATCCAGTTGGGATAAAAACCCCGCGTTGAACCGGCGCTCCGCAATTTCCAAAATTCGGTCAAACCGGGTCAATTCATCCCGGCTGAATCCTATGTTTAACCGGTCCAATTCCAGGTTGTAATACACCGTATAAAATCCGATGAGCAGATTGCGGATGAAATCTTTATAGGAAAACGTAGCGGCCTGTTGAGCGGCCAAAGCGACGCTTGTCCTCAGCTCTCTTTTTCCCCCGAGTTCGATCAGTTGGTCGATCCGCACGGTCATCTGCGTCGTATCGTCCCGCTTCGGATACCCGCTGTAATAGTCAAGCCCTATGGCATTGAACGATAGGATGGGGTTCGGTCTCAGCTTGGCCCCCACATAATCCGCATAGGCCTTATCCATCTCATAGCGACTGATCAGGAGATCATAATTATTCTTGTAGAAGAGAGCCAGCGCCTGGTCCAAACTGACCTCTTCCCCTCTCCCGACAGTGGGCAGGGAGAAGAATAAGATGCCCAGGGAAAAAATCAGAATCAGAGTAACCTTGCGGACCGGCCTGGAACGGAAGGACCTGTTTCCCCAATACCCTTTTGGACCGATTCTCCAAAGCAACGTTTCCATGGTTGGCCTATCCCCGAAGAGGTTTATCTTCCCCTCCCCTGAATGGGCTGGGTAGGGGCAAAATCCGAATATAAATGCTCACTGGTCATAACGAGATGGAATGCACGCAAAAATGCACCAAAACCAATCGCGGATTATCGATCAGGAAATCGAGAAGGGATCAACAACGCAGAATGGCAGGGAATGGATCGAAATTGGGAAGAACGGACGAGAAGCTCGTAATCTCCGAGTGAAGTGCCGTGTCTGAAAGGGAAAAGGCGAAAAATGGACTGGGTTTAAGGTCCCAGATATTTTGTTTATCAACAAAAAGATCTTCCAAGTCGCTGGACTCAAATTTTAATCCGCGGTAGAGAAAATCCGCTTCGATCAAGCTATAGTAATGGAAATAAACCGAAGACATCAGCAAAATCAAAGAGATTGCTATGATCAGCGGGGCAAGCCTTTTATTTCTTTTCATCATGGGGAAGCCCGACGCGGCTTTATGTCTCTATTAAAATATCGACTTATAATGGTTATCCCTGAAATAAATTTATACCCTTTTTTTTTCCTGAATGCAAGAAAAACTTTGGGCTCATCCTCTCCTGCCATTTGAATAACCCATCATAATCTTTAAAAAAACAGGAGGTTCGTAGCTAGCGGATCCTTCCGTAGCTAGGGGATGACTCCGATGATAATGCCCAGCCTATCCCTGCCGGCTGCGGAGAAACCAGCGCCTCTTTTGGTCCCGCCGAGGCGGGATGAATTTTCTCCTCCCCTGGGCTGGCAGCGTTTGCCCATTTCCCGGCCCCTGAATTTTTTCACGGCTTCAGGGGGGCAGGGGACATTTCTGGCAGGTCCGTGGACCGGGGGAAAATATTATCTCCTGGGTGCGGCTTGCCAATTTACGGGTAACTCCTGCAATTTGATTAAACACCTACTTTTGGAATAAAGTTTAAAAATAGAAAGACAGGGTGGCGATGACCCGGTATTTTTCCAGTCCTTCCGATCCCTGCTGTTCATCCTGCTCATTCAGTCTTTTGTACACTGGAATCTTTACCAGAATCCCCAGGTTGGCGTTCTGGAGCTTGGGGAATGCGAAGCGCAAGCCGGGGGATAAGTACAGGATGTTCCCTCCCGTGGCCCTCAGCTTTTCCCCCCCCTGCTCGTCCCGGCCGATGTTCAGAAAGTTCACCTCCAGGACGCCGTCGACCTTGGAGATAAATTTTTCCGGTTTCCCGTATAGTTCATAAACCCCGGCCAGGTTGACCCTCCATTCGTTGGCGAATTTGAAGTTGTCTCTCTCGGTAAAGATATCATAGGCGGTATCGAAGATAAGACTCAGAGAACGAAGCAGCGCCCTGGCCGCGTTAAATCCCACGGTGAAGGAAGGACTTCCGAAGCCGGGCTGCATGCTGGGGTCCACCTGCCCCCCCAGCGCCTCCTTGGTTTTGCCCGTCGGGAAGGTGAACCCCCCATAGAAAGAGAAAAAAGTTTTTTTCTGGCCTTCAAGGGTAATGGCCGTTTCTCCTACCGAATTCAGCCTTAACCCGCTGCCGTCATGATTGAAGCCGAGGATGCCCATGAGTCTCACATCTCCGATTCCCCGGTTGCTGCCAAAGGACTCCTCCCGCTTGATGTTGTAGGGCAGGAAAATGCTTCCGGTCAAATAGGGTTTGAACCCGTAGGAGAGACCGAGGTTGAGGAAAGTAAAGGATTCCTTGTTGGCTGGCTCCGCCGATTGAAACTTGCGCCATTCAACCTGCTCGACCCTGCCCGAAAGCACCACCCCGCCCTCCGGAAGGGTCAGGGGAGCATTGGTTTCGACCGGGGTTCCGGGGCCGAAGGGCAGACTTACCCCCCCATGATGCGCCCAAGCCTCCAGGGGGAAAAGCAAGGTCAAAAAAGCGATCATCCCCGCGAAGAAAGCCGCAAGTCGCAAGTCGCAAGAGCGCAAGTCGATACCGGTCCGCCAGTCGGCCGGTCTCCCCGTTCGCCTGTTTGACGGTTCGCCCGTCCATCCGGTTGCCCGTTGTGATTTGTTAATTGGATTTTGAGCTTTGCCATTTGTCATTTTTGCCTTTTGCCCTTTGCCTTTTGCCTTTGCTTTGGTCCTCACTCCTCACCCCTCACTCCTCACGTCCTATTCCCCCTGGACCTCCAGAGAGCGTAAATTCCGAAGAGGCCGAAGATCAGACCCAAGCCGGTAATCAATTTGGTGTGCAGGGCTACAAGGGGTTTGCTGAAAGACTCCAGGCTGAGCCCCTGGTCCACCTTTACCTCCGCCGTAAATCCATGAAAGCCGTGGGAGGATTCTCCCCACAATTTGATTTTCCAGGTCCCCGCGCGGTCCGGCACAAAAGAAAGAAAACCATTCCTGTCCGTTCGCCCGGTCTGATGCGGGAGATCCTCCCGGTCGCCGGGGCCGTATATTTCATACTGGGAATAGCTGGCCGGGTCTTTTTCCGAATAGAAAGCCCGCACCGCGATCCCCTTCTGGTCCACCTGGTAGTTCAAAGAGTGCCCATAGGAATCCGTTGCCCCCAGGCATAAACCCAGGAGTAAAGGGAAAAGATACCACTGGGGCCCCGGGATTCTCATTTTCCAACCTCGAAGGTCAACGTGGAGGTGAGGGTCAAAAAATCAGCATCGGGGTCATCCTTCAAGGGCTCTTTATATTCCACGGAGATCAGCTGGCGACCCTTGCCGATTCGAACCATGGCCTTTCCCTCCTTATCCGTCTTGGAGATGATTTCATGGTCCCGGCCTTCCACCTCAAGCCCTTCCACGGCCTTTCCCCGCAAGAACACTTGGATCGGCAGCGGATCGCCCGCCTTCATTCCGAAAGGGTTCTGCAGAAGGGTAATCTCCAGCAGGGTGCCGGTCATCGGATCCCTGAGGGCGTCGTCCCAGGCCGACAGGGCTTTGGAAAAATAGAGGGAATGGATGGCTTCGACGACCCGGCTGGCCTTTCTCTTGGGCAGGTTTCTCCAGCCGTAGATCGTTTTGGACCAGTAACCGTTATCGATCTCCGCGAAGATCCAGGAAGGGGGCGCCGCCGGCTGGAGCAGCATTCCTTTTTCTTTCTTCTCCCTGCGGACTTCGATCTCTTTTCCTTCAGGGCCGAAGGCTTTCACGGTCTTCACTTTGGAGGGATCGAATTCCTCCCGCTGGTCCCCATGTCCGAAGATCAGCAGGAAATCCGACCCTCTCCGGTCCATCCAGAAATCATGGGCCGAGGCCTCGGGGACCGGAAAAAGAAACAGCCCCACGGCAAAGAGCATCCATAGGGCTTCGGTCCATGATCTTTTCTTGATCCGGGAATGCATGTTGACCCTCCGGGCGTCATTGTACTACGATTGCCATTTTTGTGCTACCATTTACAAAATTTTTTCTCCCTCCCCCCGGGGCCTGCCGGCAGGGCTTCCGGAGGAAGAGAGAATCTTTTTTAGGGCTTTACTCCAAAAGCACTTATGTAATCGATTTTCAGGAGTTATCCGGAAATTGGCAGAGCCGCACCCAGGAGATAATATTTTCCCCCGGTGCACGGACCTGCCAAAAATCCCCGCTGCCCCCCTTTTTTTAAGGGGGGTTGGGGGGGATTTCACAGATGGGTTGGCCACTCAGGGTTCTTGCCAAATTTCTAGGCTTTTCATATTCATTGCCCAAAC
>PMCE01000490.1:5688-14716 GCA_003154025.1 Syntrophaceae bacterium | reverse complement strand
GGGGTCAGGCTTGCAAACGTGCATTTAGCTTTTTTAGCACTTCCGCCACCACTCTTTTCCCGTCGCCTTGATCCGGAATTCTTGATAGCCTCGACAGTACCGATAAATCTCTTTTTATCCTTGGCTGCAAATCTCCCAACCGATTTCCAAATTCTCTCCAAACTCTGGCGAGCACTCCCCTTGCCAGTTTAACCTCTCTACTTCTTCCCCTGGACCCCATCTCTTCCTCGGAAAGGCCGGTCACTTCTCTCACCGCTCTCAAAATCTCCTGCAAAGACGGCTTCTTCAAAGGTTTACCCACGTTTATCACTTTTTTCCCCACTTCTTCAACAAAAGCATCGTCGCCTAAAATCTGTTGTTTCATCCCTTTATATAACGATTCATCTTTTCCCCCCTCTCGGCCTTCCTTTACAAACGCCCTGTATTGCCTCCTAGCCCGAGACAACTCCTTCGAAAACATCCGCAAAACCCTGGGTGCATCCACCAATTCCTTACCTCCGGATAGGTAGTCTCGATGGCTACTCCATTTGTATTCCTGGGGGTGCTCAACCAATTTAGCCCGAACAGGATTTAAATGAAGGTATCGCACCAGGCTGAGAAGATATTCGTCCCGATCGCAGAGAAAAGATTTATATCTTCCCTGGAAGATATGGCCGACTGTGCTGTACTTCTTGTTGAAGAACTGAGTATAGGTTAGATTGATTCGCTGCATGATTTTTGATATGGGTATCTCCGGTGTTTCTATCAATAAATGAAGATGATTGGACATTAATACGTAGGCATAGAGAACAAATCCTAGCTCTTTTTTATAGCGTTTGACACGCTCGAGGAATTCTCTTCTGTCCTGTTCATCGAGAAAAATATCCTGCCGTTGATTGCCNNTTGGCCAGGTCGGCGGGCATGATGAAGCTGGGATTCTTGTCGAAGATAAGCCGGGTTCTCTCCAGGGCTCTGGCCACCAGAGCCGAGCAGATAATCCGGTTGTCCATCCCGAAGAGAAACTTCCAGCCGGTGATCAAACACAAAGAAATGGAAAGGATGGTCAGATGACCGTATTCATACCGCAGGCACCACTCGGCAAAATTCACCATCTTCTGCCGGTCTTTTTCGTCGGCCATCTCTCCCAGGCGAATCAGGTGATACTTATTCTTTTTATAATGGGAGAGGTGGGACCAGACGACTCCCCGCCCGCATGCCTCGATCAGATCGCCCTCTTTGCTCACGATGAGGGCGGCGTGACTCCATTTGGCGTGCTTCCCCTTGAAGCGGATCAGTTGGCCGGTCCGGATCAGCCAACCCAATAGGCCCCTGCTTTTGGTGAGGATAAAATCCCCCGGATCGAATTCCCGGGCCTCTTCACCCCTTTCGAAAAAAGACTGGGTAAAGCCGCTGATTTCCGGTTGGGGTCTTTTGGCCATAATAGGGAATTGCCTTTCTGCGGCAGAGAAGGAAATTGGTTAAATTGTAGCCGCTCGGGAAATCCAGTCAAGGGAATTTTTCCCCGGGGGATTCTTTTCTTGATATGCAAGGGGGGTTTGGGATAGCATCCCTAGAGAAAAGTGCCGCAGGAAAGACCTTGCTTCGAGTTTCGGGTTTATAAAACAAAATGGACATGGCAAGCACGAAACCAAAGATTTTTTATGGTTGGGTGATCACCGGCCTGGTGTTCTTGAACCTGGGCATGGCTTATGGGGCTCAGTATTCCTTCGGGGTCCTCTTCCCGGCCATGATCGAAGAATTCAAGTGGAACCGCCAGAGCCTGGCCGGTGCTTTTTCTCTCTATGCTTTCCTTTACAGCTTCCTGGGAATCATCCTGGGCCGGTGGGTCGACCGCTTCGGCCCGAGGGTCGTCCTGACCGCCGGCAGTGTCTGCCTGGGGATGGGGATCGGTTTGATCAGCCAGGTCAGGGCCCCCTGGCACCTCTATGTCGTTTACGGGCTCCTGGCCTCCTGGGGAATGAGCGCAGCCTACATGACCGCCAACCCCACCGTCGTAAAGTGGTTCGTCGAGAAAAGAGGAATGGCCCTGGGGATCGCCCAATCCGGACTGGGGATCGGGATTGTGTTTATCCCGCCCCTGACCGGCACATTGATCGGGGTTTTTGGCTGGCGGAACGCATGCATGATCCTGGGCGCCATGGTCTTCGCCGTTCTCTTCACCACCTCTTTTTTCCTGATCGGCCACCCGGAAAAAGTGGGACTTTTGCCTGACGGAAGAAGGGTTTACGAACCCGTCGGCCCCGGAAGGGAGAACCTCCAGAGCATCCTGAATGAAGTGTCCTGGTCGGCCGCGGAAGCAATCCGCACCCGTTCCTTCTGGGTGTTGACGGCGATCTTCTTCTGCACCTGGCTTATGGTCTTCCTTCCCCTCGTTCACCTGGTGATCTTTACCCTGGATATCGGCCTCTCCCGGAACGCAGCCTTTGTAGCCCTCAGCTTCCTAGGGGCCTCATCCACCGTCGGCCGCCTGATCATGGGGTACATTTCCGATCGGATGGGGAGGAAGCGGACCCTCGGCCTGAATCTAACCCTCCAGGTCTTCACCTGGATCTGGATCATGTATACCGACAACACCTGGATGCTCATCGTCTTTGCGATCTTTTACGGGTTCTCCTACGGAGGGGTCAGCGCGGTCTTCCCGGCCATCGTGGGGGATTACTTCGGCCGCCTCAAGGCCGCCTCGGTCATCGGGGCGATCTTCACCATCGCCGGAATAGCGGCCGCCTTTGGCCCCATCGTGGGCGGGATCATCTATGACCTGACGAAGAGCTATCAGCTCGCCTTCCTCCTGGGAGCGCTGACCAATCTTTTCTCTCTGCTCCTGCTTTTCCTTTCCCGGCCGCCGGTAAAAAAGTGAGGAGGGGGGAAGACTCTTCGGAGGAAGGAAAGCTGCGATTCGTCAACCCCGAACGGGAGATTCGGTTAGATTCGGTTTGAACCTTGACATTTTTGGGGCAGAACGGTAAAGATCGGACGGAAGGAGCACCAAAGACAACAAGTCCGGCAATGACCGGAAGAATTTCGGAAAGGAACTGACGTGACCAGCATCTACGAACAAAAACCCTGGTTGAAATCATATTCCCCCTGGATTCCTCCCGAGCTGGAGATTCCCAGGGAGACTCTGGTTCAAACCCTGAAGCGAGCCGTCGCTCAGGGAGAATCTCGCCCGGCTGTTTATTATTTCGGCCAGTCCCTGTCGTATGCCCAGGTCGACCGTTGGTCGGATCAGCTGGCTGCGGCCCTGCAGGATCTAGGGCTCAAAAGGGGAGACCGGGTGGTCTTTTACCTGCAGAACATCCCCCAGTTCGTGATCGCCCAGTACGCGGTGTGGAAGGCCGGGGGCATCGTGGTCCCTCTTAACCCCATGTACAAGGAAAAGGAACTTGAATATTACTTCCGGGACTCCGGGGCGCGAATGCTGATCGCCCAGGATTCCGGTTATGAGAGGGTGGCCCGGGAGCTCGCCGGGCTGATCGATTTGGACGCGGTGATCACCACCTCCGGCCTGGATTTCCTTCCCTCCGACGAGCCGGTCCCTAAGATATTGCGGGAGGAGAAGAGAATCCGGCTGGCGGGAACCCATGACTTTGTGGACCTCCTGAACAAATACGAAGGCCGCACCTTTGCCCCGCTATCCATTTCTCCCCAGCAGGCGGCCTATTTCACCTACACCTCCGGCACTACCGGCCCCCCCAAGGGGGCTATGAACACCCATGAGAATATCGTTTTCAACGCCAAATTCTACACTGTCTTCCTCCGGCTGGGCGCTCAGGATGTGATCCTGGCCGTGGCTCCCTTGTTCCACGTAACCGGCCAGGTTGCCCACATGGCCTCCGCGGTCTATGCCGGGATCCCTATCATCCTCTTCTACCGCTTTGACCCTGAAGTCGCCCTTCAGCTCGTGGAGCGATGGAAAGCCACCTTCACCCTGGGCGCTATTACGGTCTTCATCTCCTTCATGAACCACCCGGCGACCAAGAAAAGAGATATTTCCTCCCTGCAGAAGGTTTACACCGGCGGCGCACCGGTACCGCCGGCGGTGGTGGAAAGCTTCGAGAAGAGTGTGGGCCCTTACATCCACAACGCCTACGGCCTGACGGAGACCAATTCTCCTTCCCACTTCACACCCTTGGGAAGCCGGGCCCCGGTCGACCCGGATTCAGGCGCCCTTTCCGTGGGAGTCCCGGTGTGCAACGCTCTCTCCAAAATCATGGACCTGGAGACGGGAACCCGCGAGCTGCCCCCGGGGGAGATAGGAGAGATCGTGGTCAATGGCCCGATGGTGGTCCCCGGGTACTGGAACAAGCCGGACGAGACGGCCCACGCCATCCGCGACGGCTGGCTGTACACCGGCGATGTGGGCAAGATGGACGCCGACGGATGGTTTTACGTGGTGGATCGGAAGAAGGATCTGATCAACGTCTCGGGGTTCAAGGTCTGGCCACGGGACGTGGAGGACGTTCTCTACCAGCACCCGGCGGTGAGAGAGGCCGCGGTCATCGGGGTTCCCGATCCCTACCGGGGCGAGACGGTGAAAGCCTTCGTGGTGCTGAAGGACGAATGGAGGGACCGAGTCTCACCGGCGGAGCTCATCGACTTCTGCAAGAGCAGGATGGCCGCCTACAAATACCCCCGGGTCGTGGAGATCGCCGCCGAGATTCCCAAAACCACCACCGGGAAATTCCTGAGGCGGGTACTGCGAGACCAGGAGAAGGACAAGAAATAAGAACAGGAATCAGGATTCCGGTTTCAGGATCCAAACTTCCGTTTCCTTGTACCTTGAACCTTGTTCCTGATTCCTGNNTTCCTCGTGCCTCGAACCTCAATCCTCATGCCTGTATTTTCCCCCGAAGGGAGTTCCACTCGGCGAGAAGAATTCCGGTCAGGATCAGCCCGGCACCCATCCATCCCCACAAACCTAATCGCTCTCCGAGCCAGACCCAGGCGAAGAGGGCGGCGAAGACGGGCTCCAGGGAAAGGATGATCGCCGTTCGCGTCGGCGTGGTTCTGCCCTGGGCCCAGGTCTGGCCCAGGTAGGCCAGGACCGTGCAGGTCAGGGCAAGGTAAAAGGCGGCTCCATAAACTCCCGGCGGCAGGCGCAGGCTTAAACCCCCGGTCGAAATAACCCAGCCCAGACTTCCCATACAGGATGTGGCCAGCTGGATGAAGGTAAGCCAGAAGGCATCTCCCCCGGGGGAATACCGTCCGAGGGCTAAAATGTGCCCGGCCCAGAAGAAAGCGCAGATCAAGGTCAGAAAATCTCCCCAGTTGAAGGGCAGGGATTGAGCTTCGTCGGCTGAAGTCAGGAGGTAAAGCCCGAGGAATGCCAGACCGGCTCCAACCATGGCCACCCGGGCGGGCATCCGCCTGAGAATCAGGATCGAAAGCAAGGGGACCAGGATGACACTCAGCCCGGTGATGAGCCCGCTCCGGGAAGCGGAAGTGAAAGCGAGTCCCCATGCCTGGGTTAAGAAGGCGGTAAATAGGAAGAAGCCGGTGATGATTCCCGGTTTCAGGAACTCCCTGGACCAGGTTTCTCTCCGGCGCCACCCAAAGGGTATGAGCAACAGGCAGGCGAACGCGAAACGGATGAAAAGCAGGTTCGCCGGAGTGGTGTCCCCCAACGCTTCCTTGATGATGGCGAAAGAGGTCCCCCAGAAAACGGAGACTCCGAGCAAAACCGCATCCGCGGCCCAATGAGATGAAGAATTACTGCGCAGCAATTTTCTCCCCGGATTCAGAAGTGGAAATCATTCTACCAACGGGCCAACTAGGCAGGCAACCGGAATCGACAAACCAGTTGACTCTCTTTCTTCCTCTATGCTATCCCAATAAAAAATCGGGACGCAGATTTTCGCAGATAGGCGCAGAAAAAGCTTTCCCAAAAAAACAAAATTTTATTTGCTTTATTTTTTATCCTGAGAATCTGCGTTCCTCTGCGTCCCCGATTCATGAAAGAAAATGAACCGATTTGCCGCCTCCCGAATGCATCGAATCGAGCAGTCCGGCATCCGCCGGATGCTGGAGAAGGCCATGGCCATGGAGCGGTCCGGCCGGGAAGTCATTCACCTGGAGATCGGCCGGACGGACTTTGACACCCCCTCCGCGGTAAAGGAAGCGGCCAAACGAGCCCTGGATGAGGGATGGGTCCACTACACCTCTTCCATGGGGATGTTGGAGCTCCGCCAGGCGGTCGCCGAAAAACTGCGCCGGGAAAACGGGATCGAGGCCGATCCGGAAAAGGAAATCCTGGGCGTGGCCGGAGCCTCCCACGGGATGGCCATTACGCTTATGACCGTGCTGGAGCCGGGGGAAGAAATCATCATCCCCGAGCCCATGTATCTTTTCTACCTGGACTGGGCCGAGTACCTGGGAGCCAAGACGGTCCCGCTTCCTTGCTCCCCCGAAGAGGGCTTCCAGATCACCAAAGAACGCCTGGAAGCCTGTGTCACCCCCAAGAGCAAGGCCATCCTTCTCAACAGTCCCCACAACCCTACCGGGTCGGTCTTGGATCGGACGAGCCTTCAAACGGTCGCCGAAGTGGCCGTCCAACATGACCTCCTGGTCATCTCCGATGAGATCTACGAAAAGCTCATCTATGAGCCTTTCCGGCACTACAGCATCGCTTCCTTTCCTGGGATGAAGGAAAGAACGGTCACCCTGAATTCCTTCTCGAAAGGGCACGCCATGGACGGCTGGAGGATCGGCTATCTGGCCGCTCCTGCCGATCTGGTCTGGGAGCTGGAAAAGGGGCAGCAGCATACCATGATCAACCCGACCACCTTCAGCCAGATCGGGGCCATCACGGCGCTCAAATTGGGGGACTCCATCATCCGGCCCATGGTGGAGGAGTACACCCGCAGGAGGCAGTTGATGATGGAAATGGCCGATCAGGCCGGGCTATCTTATTTTCCCCCCCAGGGAGCTTTTTATTTCTGGCTCCGCCACGGAGTCACCAGGGTGGATGGGTGGGCCCTGGTGGATTATCTTTTGGATGAACACGGAGTCGCAGTGACTCCGGGGGAGATTTTCGGTCCCTCCGGCAAAGGGTCCCTGCGGATCTCCTATTCCAATTCCATGGAGAACCTGCGCAAGGGGATGGCCCGGATCATCGAAACTCTACACGACCTCAAAAAAAAATAGATTTCTCTCACAGGGGCCGCACAGGCAGGGAAGGAGCACTTGTAGGGGCACGATGCATCGTGCCCCTACCGCGTAAGGCTTTCTCCGCGCGCTCTGCGAGAGGAAAATCATATTGGAGGAAGATTGGAAGAGCTGACCCTATTGGAGGATGTCTTCCTGTTCATGCCCGATGGATCGACTCAGAGGGGGGCTATTGCTTTTTCCCCTTCGAAGATCATCGCTCTGGGCGATAAAAAGGCAGTCCGGGAAAAGGCCGGGATGAATCCCAGGAACATCTCCCTTTCCGGCGCTCTGGTCCTCCCGGGCTTTGTGGATGCTCACACCCACATGCTCGCCGGCGCCCTGCAGCTCATCCGGGTCGACCTCCGAGCGGTCAAAAGCCGGGATGAATTCTCCAAAAAGATTTATGCCTGGGTGAAAGACAATCCCTCCTTTCCCTGGGTTCTCGGCCAATGGTCCGATATCTTTCTGGGCGGAGAGCTGCCCCAGCGGGACTGGGTCGACGAAGCCTCGGGGGGAAAACCCCTTTTTCTCTCCCGATTCGACATGCACAGCGCTGTGGCCAATACCCGCGCGCTGCAGATCGCCGGCATCGGCAAAAACACCCCCGACCCTTCGGGCGGCAGGATCGTTCGCGATCCCCGGACCGGTGAGCCCAACGGCCTGCTGTTGGAAAAGGCCATGAGCCTGGTGGCCGACAAAATCCTTCCCGTGACGGACGCGCAGAAAGCTCAGCTGCTGAAAGACGCCTTCCAGCTTGCCCATCGCGTCGGCCTCACCGCGGTTCATGACGTCTTCTTTCAAACAAAGTGGGAGGACCTGGATATTTACCGGAAAGCCCTGGGAAGCGAAGAGGCCGGCCTTCGGGTGCACCTGCGCGTTTCCCTCAGGGACCTGGACCGACTTCTGGCAGCGCTGAAGGAATCGCTCCCCGCCCGCCTTATTATGGATGGGGTGAAGGGTTTTATCGACGGAACTCTCGGCTCTACAACCGCGTGGCTGGAAGACCCCTATGCCCACAACCCCCGGGAAAGAGGAATCCCCTGCCTCGATGACCCCAAAGAATTCCGGGAGGGGGTCAGGAGGGCTGCTGCCGCAGGGGTAACGGTTTCCCTCCACGCCATCGGCGACGCGGCCATCGGCTTCGCCCAGGATGTCTACCGGGAGTGCATTCAACAGGGGCTCGGCGCCGCCCCCCTGCGGATCGAGCATTTCCAGCATCCCGGGGAGAAGCAGATTGCAGCCATGAACCACCCCCGTCTCTTTGCTTCCGTCCAGCCGGCTCACCTTCTGGATGATGCTTGGGTGGCCGAAGAAAGGTTGGGGCCCCGCAGGGCGGCTCTCTCTTACCCCATAAAATCACTGCTGGACCGGGGATGCCGGGTGATCTTCGGCTCGGACTGGGACGTGGCCGACCTCAATCCCCTCGTCGGCCTCCAGGCAGCGGTAAGCCGGGTGGATAAAGCCAAACGTTTCCCCGGCGGATGGCACCCGGAACAACGCATCAGGATCTCGCAGGCCATCGAGGCTTACACTTCAACCGCTACGCTTGCTACCCGCATTCCCCGGCGCACCGGAAAACTTATTGAAGGGATGGAGGCCAACCTGACGATATTGGACCGGGACATCACCTCGATTCCCGCGGATCAGATTAGCTCAGCCAGGACGCTGATGACCGTCGTTGCCGGCCATATTGTTTACGACGACAATTTGTGAGGGCGGTTCGCGAACCGCCCCTACATCGGTGGATCAAAATTGAAACCAAACAACAGAAAGGGGATAAAATGAGTCTTTGGCTCAGGATTCCTACCTTGATCTTGGTGATCCTCCCTTCCATCGGTTGGGCCCAAGTGCCAGGGGGCAGTTCTCTCGCCCCGGACATCGA
>PMCE01000490.1:1258-5658 GCA_003154025.1 Syntrophaceae bacterium | reverse complement strand
TTCCCTTCGCTTCCAAGAACAAGGGAGTGATGCACGCCTGCGGCCACGATAACCACACGGCCATGCTCATGGGCGTGGCCGAGGTCCTTTCGAAAATGAAAGACCGGTTACCGGGAGCGGTGAAGTTCATCTTCCAGCCCGCCGAGGAAGGAGCGCCACCGGGAGAAGAAGGGGGCGCTTATCTGATGGTCAAACAAGGGGTCCTCGAGTCTCCAAAACCCGATGCCATTTTCGGCCTTCATGTCGGTTCCCAACCCGCAGGGACTCTCTCGGTCCGGCCGGGGCGTGCCATGGCCAGTGCGGATAGGTTCCGCATGGTGGTCAAGGGAAAGGGGACCCACGGGGCCATGCCCTGGATGGGCGTCGACCCGATTGTTGTTTCTTCGCAAATCATTCTGGGCTTGCAGACGATCGTCAGCCGGCAGACCGACCTCACGGCAACTCCGGCGGTGGTAACGGTCGGGATGATCAAAGGGGGAAACCGCAACAATATCATTCCCGGCGAGGTCGAGATGGAAGGCACCGTTCGGGCATTCGATCCCAATATCCGCAAGCAGATCCATGAGAAGATAAAAAAGACGGCAACGACCATTGCCGAGGGGGCAGGGGCGACAGCCGAGGTACAGATCTTCCTCGGAACCCCGGTTACCTTTAATAATCCTCAACTGACTGCTCAGATGACTCCCACCCTCCAACGAATCGTCGGCCGGGCTAAAGTCATCACCGCCAATCAGCAAACCGGCGCGGAGGATTTCGCCTTCTACCAGGAAAAAATCCCCGGTATGTTCTTTTTTCTGGGGATCACCCCGCCGGGCGGTAAACCGATCCCCAATCATTCACCTTACTTTTTCGTGGATGAAAGCGCTCTGGGCGTGGGGATTCGGGCCATGTCCAACCTGGCGGTGGATTTCCTGGAGAGCAAGAAATAGATGGAGCTTCCCGCTTCGGGGACCNNGGGCTCTAAATCCTTGACAGGACTGGGACGCCTTTCCTACAATAGGAAAACTTTACGGAAAGGGGAAAACAATGCGCAAAAATGCGATTCTGATTACCTTCTGCGTAGGCCTGCTGATTGTGGGCCTCGCTTTCGACCGGTTCCCGGCTGAGGCGGCCAAAAAGGAGACCGTCAAGATTGCCTTTATCGGTCCGCTGACGGGAGGGAACGCCGCGGTGGGCAAGGGGGCCAAGAATTCCTTCGAGCTCAAGGTCAAGGAGATTCTTTCCAAAGGCGACTACCCCTACGACATTGAAGTGGTCTACGAAGACGATGCCTCCGACCCGGCGACGGGCGTCGCCGCCGCCAACAAGGTCTGCTCGGACCCGGACGTGGTTGCCGCGGCCACCCACTGGAACAGCCCGGTCGGCCTGGCCACGGTGCACGTGTTCAACAAGTTCGGGATGGCGCAAATCTTCTGGGGAACGATTCACAGCGATATCATCTATGGCAACACCTATAAGGGAAAGTTCCGCGTCATCCCCACGTCCCTGGAGAGCAACGTCCTGGCCGGGGAGTGGGCGGTCAACAAGTTCAAACGGAACAACTGGGTCGTCATCCATGACACCACCGACTACGGGACCAAAAATCGGGACGAGTTCAAGCAGAACATCGAGAAGCGCAAGGGGAAAATGATCGCCTCCTTCGGGGTCACCGTGGGCCAGCAGGATTTTTCGGCCATCGTCAGCAAGGTCAAGCAGCTCAACCCCGAGGGCATCTACTATGGCGGCGTCGTCACCGAAGGGGCCGGGGTGCGGAAGCAGTCGATGAAGATCGGGATCTCCAAGGTCATGTTCATGGGCCCCCCNNGTGAACAGCTCCGATGAAGGCAAAGCCTTCGTGACCGCCTACAGCGCCAAGTACACCGAGCCCTTTGAACAGAATGGGCCGTATGCGTACGATTCCGCGGCCATCATCCTCGAAGCACTCAAGCAAGCGGGTCCGGACCGGGCGAAGGTGATCGATTACATCCGAAGCCACCAGTTCAAGGGCGTCATCGGCGACATCAAATGGGACGACCATGGACAGAACACCACCGGCGGTCTGACGATGTACATCAACCAGGACGGGAAGTGGACCAAATACGAACGTTCGGAATACGCCGCGGGGAAACGAAAGCTTGCGTGGCAGTAAACTGACCTGATCGAGAAGTCCAGCAATTTTCCTGTACGTTGTTCCTTTCGCGGAAACGGTTTCCCCTCCCCGGCCTGCATGCCTGAAATCGGCAAGAGGCCGGGGAGATAGCATCACACCTTCAAGCCGTCCGAATAGAATAGAGGCCGGAGCAACGGGGCCCCGGCCGGCGCAATCCAGGATCGATGGAGGATCATCATCGAGACTCTCTTCTTCCAGTTGATCATCGGGGCTCTGATGGTCAGCAGCCTCTACACGCTTGTGGCCGTTGGCTTCACCATGTACGTCGGAGTTATCAGCCTGGCAAATTTTTCCCACGGCGACACCTGCGTCATGGGCGCCTTTATCCTGATGCCCCTGTTTGTCCTCGCGGCCAACCTGGGATTTGCGGGCCCCGCGGCGGCAATCGCCATTCCCCTGATGATGGCGCTGGTGGTCGGCCTCACCGGTGTCTGGGGCGGCATCCTCTACCCGGTCATGGTGCGGCCGCTGCTGGCCTCGCCCCGCCTCATCCTTCTCCTGGCCACCGTTGCCGCAGGGCAGGTCATCCGGGAAGTCATCCGGGTCGTCTACCCCGACGGAAGCAATCCGCAGGTATTCCCCAAGCTCCTTCCCGAAGGGGGCCTGGACGTCTGGGGCCTGACCGTCGGGTATGACAGCCTCATCATCCTCGCCCTGACGGTCCTCACCATTCTGGTCCTGAATAATGTGATCCGCCACACCCGGATCGGGCTGGCCATGAGGGCCGTGTCCCAGAACGCCAACGTCTCCCAGATGATGGGCGTAAACCTGGGCCGCACGGTCATCACCGTCTTCGTCATCGGTTCCGCCCTGGCCGGGCTGGCCGGCATCCTCAACGGCGCCTACTACGGCATCACCAAGTTCAGCATCGGAAACAACCTCGGCATCAAAGGATTTTCCGCGGCGGTCATCGGCGGGCTGGGCGATTTCAACGGAGCCATCATGGGGGGCTTCCTCCTCGGTTTTGTCGAAGTTTTCGCCGCCGCCTACATCCCCGAAGGCTCCCAGTATCAGGACGTCTTTTCTTTCCTCGCGGTTATCGTCTTCCTCATCTTCCGCCCGAGGGGGATTCTGGGGGAAAAGACTTTCGAGAAAGTGTGACCCGTGCGAAGATGACTGCTTCCCCCGGTACAAGAATGGAACGCTTTGATCTTCTCCCCAAGCTGATCGCCTCGGGCATTCTCCTTTTTCTCTTCGCCCTCCTCTACGTGGTGATTATCGCCAAGAGTCAACTGCTGGTGCTGGGGGCGATCCTCCTGGCTGCCGCGGCCCTCTTCCTTTACAATCGAAGTCCGAACCTCAAGGAGCATGTTTCCCGTATCCTGGCCCAAGAGCACACCGTCCTGATAACCCTCGGGTTCGCCCTGGCCGTCCTGGCCCCGCTTCCGCTCCGCCGGGACCCTTACACCCTCCACGTTCTCGTGATGGCCGGCATCTCCATGATCCTGGCCCTGGGGCTGAACTTCCAGGTCGGCAGCACCGGGATTCCCAACCTTGGGTTCGCGGCGTTCTACGGCGTGGGCGCTTACGCCTCCTCCCTGCTGGCCATCCACTTCCACCTCTCCTTCTGGATCACCATGTTCCTGGGAGGCCTGCTGGCCGCGCTGTTCGGGTTTCTCGTGGGGCTTCCTTCCCTCAAGACGCGGACGTACCACCTGGCGCTGGTCAGCATTGCCTTCGGCCTGGTCACCTACATTCTGCTGAACAACCTGGCTTTCACCGGAGGCCCCAACGGGGTCAAGGACATCCCCTCGCCCGTGCTGTTCGGCTACTCCCTGTTCACCAGCCTTCGGCTCTTCGGCCGGGCCTACCCGATGCAGCTCAACTTCTATTACTTGACCCTGTTCCTTCTCGGGCTGGCCGTCCTGGGGGCTCACTTCTTATATCACTCCAAGGTCGGATTATTCTGGAACGCCGTGCGGGAGGATGAAATCGCCGCCAAATGCAGCGGCATCAATGTTTCGCGGGCGAAGCTGCTCACTTTCTCCGTGGGGGCCTTCTACGCGGGGGTGGCCGGGGCTCTTTACGCCCACTACATCGGCTACATCTCCCCGGAGAATTTCAACATGAACGTCTCTCTCCTGATCCTGGCCATGGTCATCATGGGAGGCATGGACAGCATCCTGGGGGCCAGCATCGGGGCCTTCGTTCTGACTCTGGCCCCCGAGAAGTTCCGGGCGTTGGCCGACTACCGGATGGCCGCCGGCGGCCTCATCATCATCCTCATGCTCATGTTCCGGCCTTCTGGCAT
>PMCE01000490.1:992-1248 GCA_003154025.1 Syntrophaceae bacterium | reverse complement strand
ACCTCCATCCGGATCAGATCCTCGGGGTGATCGGTCCCAACGGTGCGGGCAAGACGACGGTCTACAATATCGTCACCGGCCTCTACTCTCCCACCGGGGGAGAGATCTATTTTCAGAAGGAACGGATCAATGGGCTCCCCCCGCACCGGATCGCCAGGCTGGGGGTCAAACGAACCTTTCAGCAGAGCCGCCTCTTCGACAACCTCAGCGTCCTGGACAATATTCTGTTGGGCATGGCGGCGACCTCCCGGGGCAA
>PMCE01000490.1:296-950 GCA_003154025.1 Syntrophaceae bacterium | reverse complement strand
GCCGGCATGGACCCGGGGGAGACCGCCGTACTGATGGAGGACATCCTCCGGATCCGGAAGATCCGCCAGGGCATCGGGATCATTCTCATCGAGCACGACATGTCCGTGGTCCGGAGGACCGCCGATTTCATCGTCGTCCTCTCTTATGGAAAGACCATCGCCACGGGAACCTTCGCCGAGGTGGCGTCGAACCCTGAAGTCCAGGAAGCCTACCTGGGGAGCCGAGGAAGCGATGCTTGAGATCCAGGATGTGAGCGTACGCTACGGGCGCGTCACGGTCATTCACGGCCTGAACCTTTCGATCCAAAAAGGCGAGATCGTGGCGGTCCTCGGCCCGAACGGAGCCGGCAAGACCACCCTGGTGCTCAGCATTTTGGGCCTGGTTCCGGTGGCCTCCGGGAAGATCGTTTTCGACGGAACGCCCGTGAGCAACCTCAAGCCCCATCAGATCGCGGGGAAAGGAATCGGCGTCGTTCCCGAGGGACGGGGAATCTTCCCCAAGATGACCGTTGAAGAGAACATGAAGATGGGCTTTGTTTTCTTCGATCAAGACCCCGCCCGGATGCAGGAACGGATGGAAGAGGCCTTCAAGCGTTTTCCCATCCTGGGAGAACGGCGAAAACAGGTGGCCGGGACCCTCTCGGGCGGGGAGCA
>PMCE01000490.1:0-242 GCA_003154025.1 Syntrophaceae bacterium | reverse complement strand
TACATCCTGCAGAAAGGCTCCATCGTCTTATCCGGCCGCCGGGAAGACCTGGTCTCCAACGAAGCTGTCCAGCGGGCGTATTTCGCCCTGGAAAAGAATTGAGCGAGTCCCAACCAGAGCCCCAGGCCTCACCCCTTTCCCAGGGGATGGTATAAGGTAATTGATGACGGTTATAAAATCACTTTACGGTCTTGCCCTTTTCCCTATAGTCCAGATTGATCACCCGTAAGCCCCTCCCTTTC
>PMCE01000034.1 GCA_003154025.1 Syntrophaceae bacterium | reverse complement strand
TGCAGTTCGTGGAATTCAACCTTTCCCTCCCCTCGAAGAGCTCCCTCCGAGGGGGTGGAGACGGATTTTCCGTCCTCTTCTTACTGCATCTACCAGAATTCGGGGAGGTGAAGATTGAAGTCCGGATAAAGGAAAAAGCCCTTTTCTGTCGGTTCGTGGTTTCCTCGGGGGAGGTTTCGGAATTTTTCCACCAGGGAATGCCCCTTCTTCAAGAACGATTGGAAAAGCTGGGCTTTCAACCCTCCCTCCAAATTTCCACCGGGCCTGGGGAGGGGGAAAAAGATAAGGAATTCCTTTTGCAGGACATGGATGGAGAATCCCAAACCTTACTCAGCATCGTCATCTAAATTCCATGAAGGATCCAGAGAAAAAGAAAAATATTCGCCAAGCAGTGGCTTTGAAATACCTTCCCAAGGTGAACCGTGCGCCCAAAGTTACGGCCAAAGGGTCGGGTCTGGTCGCCGAAAAGATCCTTGAACTGGCCAAGCAACACGGGGTTCCCATCCAGGAGGACCCTGCCCTGGTTCAAATTCTGGCCCAATTGGATTTTTATCAAGAAATCCCCCTTTCGGTTTATGGGGTCGTGGCGGAGATTCTGGCCTTCATCTACAAAATGAACCAGAAATACCGGACAACGCCGGGGCAGGGGAAATAGGCAAGAAATTCCTTTTTTCAAGGTATTTTTTTCCTTTGCTCGGTCAAGAGATTTCAGGAGGGCCCGGGCATGAGGCCGGGGAGGACTGCAGGCCAGGTTTGGGAAGCGAAGGATGTTTTAATCAATCGGAATAATTGAAGAAATGAAACGGCCCCTTTCTTTCCGCTTTCCTCTATGGAGCGGATGAACACGCCCCTGTGGCACAATCTTTGCTTTTCAAGAGTACAAATAGCTGAGGGAGGAATCCGGTGGGCATTTTTCAGAATTCGGCGGTCATGGGCCTTTTCCGACAGCAAAGGAGGTATGAACTTATCTCCAACAATTTGAGTAATGTCCAGACACCGGGGTTCAAGAAGGATGCTCCCGTGTTCCATCAAGTCTTTTCCGAGGCCCTTACCCCCTCTCTCACGGCTCTTCCCATGGACTCGGAAATGTCCCAGACCCTTTTCCAGCAGGGAGAGATCCAACGCACGGGCAATCTATTGGATTTGGCCATAGAAGGAGACGGATTTTTCAAGATTAAAACCCCCCAGGGGATTCGCTATACACGGAATGGAAACTTCCATTTGACCCAGGAGGGAACCCTGGTCCAGTTCAATGGCTTTCCGGTCCTTGGGAAAAATGGGGAGATCACCCTGCGGGGGAGTAAGATTGCGGTGGAGAAAGACGGCACGATCAAAGTGGATGGGGAAAACCAGAGCCAACTCGCCCTGGTTACCTTTGCCGACCTGAAGGGATTGCAGAAAGAAGGCAATTCCCTTTTCAAACTGGAAACCGAGCAGGAAGAGAAAGAATTCGATGGGGGCCAGGTCCTTCAGGGGGTTCAGGAAGGGTCCAATGTAAACAGCATGGAAGAAATGATTCAGCTCGTCGATGCGATGCGAACCTTTGAGGCCTGCTACAAGATCGTGCAGGTCCAAGATGATATGAACGCCAGAGCGGTCAACGATCTGGCGAAGGTTTAATGAAAAAGGAGGAGAACGAGGATGTTACGAGGTCTATGGACGGCTGCCACGGGTATGTCCTGCCAGCATACCAACCTGGACGCGATTGCCAACAACCTGGCGAACGTGAATACCGCCGGATTCAAAAAGAGCCGGGTCAGTTTTCAGGATTTGATGTACCAGAACCTGCGTATGCCAGGAGCGGCAACATCCACGGGAGCGAAGCTGCCAGCCGGCATTCAAGTGGGAATGGGGGCCAAGGTGGTGGCCGTGGAGAAAGTTTTCCTCCAAGGGGATTACAGCCAGACGAAAAACCAGCTGGACCTGGCCATTGAGGGAAAAGGGTTTTTCAAATTGTTGAATAACGGAAAAGAGGTATATACCCGGGCGGGATCGTTCAAACAGGATAAAGACGGGTATATCTGCGACGCCAACGGGAATCGCCTCCAGCCGGAGTTTGCCATTCCCCAAAAAACCAATACGATTACCGTGGAAACCGGCGGGAAGGTCGTCGCCTCCGGTTCGGACGGGAAGGAATTGGGAAGCGTTCAGATTCAGCTGTACAACTTTCTCAACCCTGCCGGTTTAATGTCCGTGGGGAACAATCTCTTGGTTGCCAGCGACGGCTCGGGGGATCCGATCCAGGGAAATCCCGGGACCGATGATTATGGGACGATCCTTCAGGGCTCTCTGGAGATGTCCAATGTGGATGTGGTGGAAGAGATGGTTAACATGATTGCCACTGAGAGGGCCTATGAAATCGGTTCCAAGGTTATTCAGACCGGAGATGACATGCTCCACCTGGCCGCGGGTCTGAAGAGGTAGAAATGAGTCTCAAGAATTTTCTCAACACTGTTATCCGGGTCTTTCTCTTGGTCTTTTTGGGGTGCTCTTTCCACCCTGAGGAAGCGCTGTCCCAGTCTGCTCTCCTGACCAGGGGAAAGGGGGAAGTTGCGGGACAGCCTCTGGATCGCTCCGAGATCGCCCGGTATCTGGAGGATCAGATGCAGAAGGCCTTGGGGGATGAAAGGAAGACCGTCCGGGTCAAGGATCTTCAGGGAGGGGAGAAAGTGACGGTGCCCTCCGGTAACTTTTCCTGGGAGGCCAGGTTTCCCGACCGGTTTTTCCAGGGGGGCACCATCCCTGTCTCCTTGATCCTAAAGACCGGTGGGGAAAGAGAGCAGGAGATCCGGGTTCAGGCGAGAGTGGAGATTTTTGCCGATGTGGTGATAGCCAGAAACTCTCTCCGGAGACACCAGGTGGTAGAGGAGAAAGACGTGCAGGTGGTAAATAAAAATATCGCCTCCTTCCCGGGGGACGTGGCCACGAATTTACGGGAGGTGGTGGGAAAAAGGATGACGCTCTCCCTAAACCCCCAGGAGGTCTTGCGCAAATCCATGGTGGAGGTTCCTCCCCTGGTCAAAAAAGGAGACCGGGTGATTCTCCTGGTGGAGAATGACTATTTCAAGATTACCAGTATGGGCGATGTGAAAGAAGAAGGACGCTCGGGAGAACGGATCAAAGTGGTCAATATTTCCAGCCAAAAAGAGGTCTACGGCCGGGTGGTAGATGCCCACACCGTTCAAGTGGATTATTAGAAAGGGGAGCCAGAAGCGATGAGAAAAGCTTTCCTCCAAATCCTGGTAATGATTCTTGGGGCTTTCCTGTGGACCGGATGTTTTACCCCTCAGTCTTCCTCGAAGACGACTTACGCCTTTCCGCAAAGCCCCCGGAAACCTTTTTATGCTCCCGACTCCGTCTCCGAAGGTTCCCTGTGGCCTTCCGCAAAGCCACCCAACCTCTTTTCCGATCCCAAGGCCCGGAATGTGGGAGATATCGTGACTATCAACGTAGTGGAATCGGCCACGGCCTCCAAGAACGCCGCGACCAAAACCTCCCGAACTTCGGGGGTAGAGGCCGGCTGGAGCGGGGTTCTCGCCAAATTAGCCGGAGAATGGGTGGGAACCGACCAGAAGGTGAACTTCGCCAACAATTTTGACGGCCAAGGGGCGACGACCCGCAGTTCCCAATTGAGCGCCTACATCACTGCTCAGGTCATCCAGGTTCTGCCCAACGGGTATCTCGTGATTCAGGGAAACCGTCAAGTGCGGGTAAACAACGAGAACCAGATTATCAACGTACAAGGGACGATCCGGACCGAGGACATCACCTCCACTAATATTATCCTTTCCACTTATGTAGCAGATGCCAAAATCGAGCTCATCGGCGAGGGAGTGCTCAGCGACAAACAGCGTCCCGGCTGGCTGGCGAGGGCTCTGGACTGGGCATGGCCGTTTTAAGAAAAATGGGACCGATCCGACCGATCGGTCCGACCTGGCGGAGGGAGTGGGTGTGAAGCAAGGGAGATTCGTCATCGCGTTAATCTTGGTGGTCCTTCTGGTGGCTTCTTCCGGTGAAGGGGCGCGGCTGAAGGACATCGCCTTCTTTAAGGGGGTTCGGAGCAACCAGCTGGTAGGATACGGGCTGGTGGTGGGGCTCAACGGGACCGGCGACAGCACCAACGTGGATTTCACCATTCGTTCCATCTCCAATATGTTGATGAGGATGGGAATCAGCATTCCCCAGGAGCGACTCCTGTTGACCCGCCCCAAAAACGTAGCCGCGGTTATGGTGACGGCCATGCTTCCCCCTTTTTCCGCCATCGGCAACCGGATCGATGTGCTGGTTTCTTCCATGGGGGATGCCACCAACCTGGCGGGAGGGACTCTGTTGATGACTCCCATCATGGGCCCCGACCGGCAGGTGTACGCCGTGGCTCAGGGGGCGCTGGTAACGGGGGGATTTGCGGTTTCCGGGGCCTCGGGGAGTTCCGTCCAGAAAAACCATCCCACCGCCGGGCTCATCTCCAAGGGGGCCCTGATTGAAAAAGAGGTCCCCATCATTCTGGAGGGGAAGAAAGAATTAGCCCTTACCCTCTTTCANNCCCGATTCCTACCAAGAACGGGTGCCAGAATGGATGGCCTCGCTGGAAAGGCTGGAGGTGACCCCTGATTTCATGGCCAAGGTCATTCTCAACGAGAAGACCGGCACGGTCGTCTTGGGAGAAAAGGTGCGGATCTCGACCGTGGCCGTGGCTCA
>PMCE01000340.1:794-4841 GCA_003154025.1 Syntrophaceae bacterium | reverse complement strand
TTACCTATGTCCCCAGTCTATACAGAGGGGGACGGCGAAAATTTGAGTATTCAATAAACTCTGTGAGGCATTTTGCAGACGATGGGATTTACTACGATGCATCTTTATTCCGCTCTGGGTTGGGTAGTGTGGTGCGCCTTGCATAGCGCCCTGATCTCCATACCCGTAACGGAGTACATGAAAAGAAAGCTAGGGGACGGCTTCCGATTTTATCGTCTCTTCTACAATGCGTTCTCGGTGGCGACGCTCATTCCTGTCCTCCTCTACTCCATCTCCGTCCGGCAGGAGCCGATTTTCCGATGGGAAGGACCGCTGGCGATCATTCAGTACCTCCTGCTCGCGGCGAGCATCGGCCTGTTCATCATCGGCGGAAGGAATTACAGCCTGTTCCAATTTCTGGGGCTCGCCCAGATCAAAAGCGGAGGGGCGAACCATTCTTTGTCGGGAAATGCCCATTTCGTCGCCTCGGGCATCCACAGGATGATCCGCCATCCCTGGTACCTGGCAGGAATCATGATCGTCTGGGCCAGGGACCTCGGTCCGTCAGCGATCCTGAACAACGTGGTCACCAATTCTTATTTCATCATCGGAGCTATCCTGGAAGAGCGAAAGATGGTGCGCGAATTCGGCGGGCAATACCGAGAATACCAGAGGAATGTATCCATGTTCTTCCCTTACAAATGGATGGGCGCCAACTTTAGAGGCAAACCCCGACGACAGTAGCGGCGTAGCATTCCAAACGGGTATCATCATCCATCCACAATCTTACTCTTGACACTTTCGCTCCTTCTGCTAAAATCCTCCCACCATTTCCCCTCATGGCCCGGAGGCGATGATATGAGGAGGTTGTTTTTTTTAATCCTTGCTTTCCTATTCTTTCTCCCAGCTGCCTCGAATGCCAAAGATCTTCCCAAGATTGCCGTCTGGGATCTCGCCCCCAGAGAAATAAAGGGGACTTACGCCCAAGAACTGACCTCTATCCTGGTAAGCGAGATAGCCAAAATGAAAAAATATGAGGCCTACAGCCAGGAAAATGTCCGAACGCTGGCCGGATGGACGGAAGAAAGGATGAAGCTTGGGTGTAGTGGCGCTCAGTGTCTTACGGCCCTTGGCCAGATGGACATCACCAAACTCATTTCGGGAAGTGTGGGCAAAATAGGAAATAGATATTCGGTTTCTCTAAATCTGTTCGACACCCAAAATGCTAAAGCGGAGAACGCGGTTTCAGAATTTGGACGATCAGAGAATGACCTGATAGAATTGGTCCAGGTGGCGACAAGGAAATTATTGGGGGTGGAATTTGCAAAGGTGCCCCGCATTCTCTTTGAAGAGCATTTCCTTGACAATAAAAACAATTGGCTTATCGAGGAGACCAAAGGTTACAAATTCGATATAAATCAAGGAAAGTACATTTTAGAGAGCAAGGATGGCGGTAGCTGGCTTTCCACACGCCCTGTCCCGTTAGATCAGAAAGCCGACTTCACAATCGACTTGGCAGTGCAGAAAATATCGGGCACGGATGAATACGGATATGGCCTTGTTTGGGGGGCCAAGGATCTCAACAATTTTTATGTCTTCCTCATATGGGGGAATGGGTCCTATTCTTTCCAAAAATTCAGTAACGGCACTCAAACCCGCATTTTTGAAGCGGTTGGGCCCATGGTCAACAAGTTCAATTCAACAAATAAGCTGTCATTGAAAAAGACAGACAATTCATTGGAGTTCTTCATTAACGATCAACGCGTAGATCAATCCCCTTTCGTCCCCTTTTTGGGTAACTACATCGGGTGCATCATTTTCTCCGGTCCTCACAAGATAAGAGTGGCTTTCAGCGATTTGATTGTGGCCCAATATTAAATTCGCCCCCCCTTTGGTGCCATAATCCTAACGTGGGGGTCCTTTGCCCTTCCCCTTCAGGATGCAATCCTTTGTTCCTTCCGTTATGTTCTATGCCTCTTGGTCTTTCCCTTACTCTATGCTCTCTGCTCTTTCCCCTATACGCCGTAGCTTTGGGTCAGGCCTTCCTTACCCGGCAGAGAGTGATCTTGGTGTTGGATTGGTCGGAGATGGGGTCCCGTTGGGTATCCGACAGGAGCCAGTTCACGCTTTTCCACGAAGAGTAGGGATTCTTTTCTCCCCAGCCGATGGGGACGTACGCCGCGCTCTCCCGAATTCCCGGATGAACCCAGGCCACGGCCTCGATCTTTCCCCGTCGGTTTTCGATCACCACCCGGTCTCCCGTCTTGGCCCCGATAGCCCGGGCCTTGTTGGGGTGAAGGTGGACGAAGAGGTCCGGCCACATCTCCCAGGCCTGCCAGAAAAAATTGCACCAGGAATGGAAATGGGGAGCCGGCGGGCAGGCGGTGACGAGCTCGGTATCGAATTCTGAGCTCAGAGTGGAGGAAGGCTCCACGATCTTCACCCTGGGAGCGTAGCAGGAATAGTTCCAGAAGGGAGATGGAACGGAAGGCAGGTCATCCTGCAGAGCTTCGCTGAGGTGGGGCAGCGGGATCAACTGTTCCGGTTCGGTGTAAAATTCGGGCAAAGCGCTCAGCCCCAGCTCGTTGAATTTCTTTTCCAGCTCGGGGGTCCAGATCTCAAGCTTGCCCGAGGGAGTCGGGATTCTCTTCCCCGATTGATCCCCCGGATACACGGATCCTTCCAGGTAAAGCGTGTCGATCTCCGGGGACCCCTCGTCGGGCAGGGGCATCCTCAAAAAGCCCTTGGGGCTTTCCATCATTCTATTTACCGTAACCCCTTTGACCAGGGGACTGGCCCTCATCTCGGAATCGAAGAATACGGATGAATTCTTGTACTCTTCTTTCAGGACTCCGTAGCGCCCGAATCGTTTTCCCAGTTCAACCCAGAAATAGAGGTCCGGCCTGGCATCCCCGGGCGGATCGATCATCTTTTGAATCCAGAGCGCCCGTCGATCTTCCGTACTCCGGTTGATCTCCCCATATTCCACCCCGTGGGCCGAAGGGAATACATAATCGGAAACCAAGGATGTGTCGTTCTTCCATAATTCCAGGTGGGCGATTACTTCCACATTCTTGAGGCCGTCCTTCAATCGGGACAATCCCGGCCAGAGCCCGTAGGGGTTTCCGGCCCAGATGATCGCCTTGAGGGGATAGGGTTTTCCCGTGCGGATCGCATCGAACCACCCCACGGGAGACTTGCTCACTCCGGGCTTGATCTTTCCCAGGTCGGCCTCCGATAGGCCGGTTCCCAACATCTTTCCGCTGGAGGACATCTGGACCGTCGCCCCCTTCCTTCCCCATTGACCGGTGATCGCCGCCAGAATCATGAAGGACCGGATGGTCTGGACCGCGTTGGAATGCTGGGCCAGACCCCGGCTGGCAAAGATTGTGGCTCTCTCCGCCCGGGCATATTCCTCGGCCAATTCCTCGATTTCCCCGGCGGGAATATCGGTGATCCGCTCCGCCCATTGCGGCGTGTATTTTTTCTCCAGGATGAATTCCTTGATTTTCTCGTACCCCGCAACCCACTTTTCGATAAAATCCTTGTTCACCAGGCCTTTGGCGATCAGATGATGGGTCATGGCCAGAGCGAGGGCCATGTCGGTTCCCGGCCGAATGGGAAACCACTTGTCGGCTTTAGACGCAGTCACCGTCTGGCGGGGGTCTATCACCACCAGCCTGGCCCGATTCTTAACCCGACAGTCATTGATAAGGCCGAAATTCACCGGTCGGGTCTCGGCCATGTTTTCCCCCACGATGAAATAGAATGAGGCAGAGCCAAGGTCATCCTCCAGGTAGGAGTTTCCGGACCGGCCTCCCTGAAAGGTGGAGAAGGCAATGTCCAGAGCCGTGTCGCAGAGGGGAGCGGAACCGGCGAAGTTCGGCGTGCCGAAGGCTTTGGCGAAAAAGGGAGCCATTCCCCGCTGCTGGAGATAGCCGGAGCGGGTTGGCGTATAAATGGCCAGGCTCTCGGGCCCGTATCGGTCCCGGATCTTTTCCAGCTTTTCGGCAAATTCTCCCAGCGCCTCGTCGTAGCCCAACTCCACGAACTTGCCTTCTCCCCGCT
>PMCE01000340.1:342-695 GCA_003154025.1 Syntrophaceae bacterium | reverse complement strand
TCCCCTGGCCGGGGAATAAGGTATCCCGCAGGGTCGAGGTGATTTCCGACTGAAGGATCGAACCCCATCCCTCCCTGGAGCGGGGATAAGGGACCATCTGGATCCGCCGGCCTTCTCCTCCCTTGCCCAGGGGTTCCAGATAAACCAGGGAGGGGTTCTGTCCGGCGTGGTCCAGGTTTCGGACCTTTCTCCCCTCCTTCTCCGCCAGGGCCAGGAGTTCATCCTTTTCCCCGAACTTCAGAGCGCTCCCCACGCAGTGGCGGACACAGTTCGGCCCCATCTCCGGATAATCGGCGCACAGATCGCACTTGTCGGCTACGTTTCTCCCGGCGATGAAACCCATAACGCCGTAG
>PMCE01000340.1:0-245 GCA_003154025.1 Syntrophaceae bacterium | reverse complement strand
GTGCAGCGTTCGGGGTCAAATAACAGAGCCAGTTGTTTCATTTCTTTTCGTTCAAGAAATTGTCGCCGGTTCTTATACCGGACTCGTAGGGGCGATTCATGAATCGCCCCTACAACCGTTGCCAAGATTGGCGACCTTCAGAATAGAGCCCAAAGAGGCTTTCCCCAACTTTTACTTTTATCCTTGAACCTTGTCGTTTCCTCGATCCTCGAACCTCGTTCCTCGAGCCTGGCCTTTTTCAAAAT
>PMCE01000036.1 GCA_003154025.1 Syntrophaceae bacterium | reverse complement strand
TTGTTCCATCACCCAAATATAACCCATGTTCATAAGGGGGCAGGTCTTTTCATTTCGGTTAACTGTCAGCCATTATGTCTAGGATGGCCTTATTTTACCTCATCCCCTGGAAGCGGTTTCCGACTTGAAACTTTGCCCAATATCTTCCTGAAATCCCCCTTTTCCCCTTCTTTGCTCTGGCCGCCAGATATTCTTCCACCCGTAGGTTTCGCGCGCGCTCGATATCGGCGGAAATATCCCCTCTTCCTGATTTTACGGCATTCTGATATTGCAGAATTTTTTCTGGACCGGGGAAACGAGGGAGCCATTTCACCCAAAGTCAATTTAAAAGATTTGACCCCGTTCTCATGCGATACTTGATACCGAAATCAGCAATTTTGACCGGAAAATGGGGACACTTTCGGGAGGCATTTTCCCCCTTGACTACCCATGAGGATAAGAGTATTTTCTGATAGTTCTTTCCCTCTATAACCAAGTAAACCAAACACCATAACCTCTAACCTTCCGGAGTATCGTATGAGATGGAGTTTGGGGAAGGTGCCAATATAAAGCCTCCATGGGAATTTTTCTTCCTTTGGAGGTTTTCGATTTTAGAGACCGATAAGTCTGAACCCGGTTCGTGCGGAGCTTGTTCGGCATCCTATGGAATACCGATGGACCAGCTATGGCTCGTATCTGAACGGGGGGGGGAAAAAATGGATATTGTGGACGTGGAGCCCGTTTTGGGTCAATTTTCGGCGCACAAGGGGAAGGCGGTCCGGGCTTACGAGCAGTATGTGCTGGACCATATGGGGGGTGGGCACCGAGGAGAATTCTACAAGGTGGAGGATCAGCGTTTTCTGGGGTCGGAAGGGTTCTCGGCTAGGATTCAGCGGGGTGCGAAGGAAAAGGTTGAGCATATCTATGAGATTTCCCTTGGAGATATGGCGAACGGGGTTGAGATGGGTTTTGGAATCCCTGCTAGTGTGATAAGGGGCATGAGCCGGAATCGGATAGGAGCTTCGGGGCGCAGTATTGTGGGGTACCAGGGCAGGAGGCTTGCGGGCTACCCATTGAGCAGCATTGCCGATTATTTTCGGCGTGATCCTGTTTCGTTGTGCCAGGGAATCGCGAAGGTGGAAAAGCGCATGAGGGAGGAGGATGGGTTCAGAGAGAAACCCATGGCTTTGGAAAAGAATCTGGGCGAGGGCCGCAAAAGGAAAATAAAGAAATAACGAAGTCTGACCCCATTTTCCCGATCTCCAACCTTGAGCTTCGCCCGGACCACAAATATTCCGGAGGCTCCCCCTGGAATCTGGAGCTTCGAGTCTGAAGTCTGGCGTCTGGAGTCCAGTGTCTGAATTGCAGATATCATGCAGATACCACGTTCTATGGTTAGTGGGGTTCCGGAGTTTTAAGATGCCAGTTAATCAATGAGAAAGGGGACCTCCTCATAGGTGGAGACTTTATGACCCCATGGGTATAGGAGATATACGGAAACCATAGAATAACTTGTTCGGCGTCAGCTTGTTAGTTGAAATGGGCATAGGGGCTTAAACGTAAAGGCGGGTAGCAAGCCATGTCCGATCTGACCACTATCAAATGCGAGTTCGAGTTGCTGCGTTCAATGCTCGACGAAAGGATATGCCGCCTGTGGGCTGCGACTAAGGCGAATGCCTTGGGCTATGGGGGCGAATCTCGGGTGGCCGAAGCGACCGGCCTCTCCCGTACCACTATTCGCAGAGGGAAACAGGAGTTGGAGCAGCTGGAGACGGCCCCTATGGAAACGACTCAAGCACTCCACCCGGCAGACTGGCAGGAGGACGGGCTGCAGCAGTACCGAGTACGCCGACCTGGTGGGGGGCGCAAGTTGACGGAGAAGAAAGATCCAACCATCGTGGCAGCTTTGGAACGGATGCTCACCGACGAGATAGCCGGTGATCCCATGACTGNNGGGTACCGGCACGGTTAGCCGCTTGCTCAAGGACATGGGGTTCTCCCTGAAGGCCAATAAGAGGAAACAGGGCCGGCCGGGTTGTCCGGAGAGAGATCAGCAGTTCCAATACATCGCGTCCCAAAAGCAACGCTTCATCGCCGCAGGTTGGCCAGTAATCAGCGTGGATACGAAGAAGAAAGAACTCATCGGAGAGTTCCGGAACAACGGACGGACCTGGCGGAGGGAGGCCGAGGAGGTGAATGAACACGATTTCCCCGGGGTAGCGGAGTGCCGTGCTGTCCCCTTCGGCATCTATGATGTGGCGAAGAACGAGGGCTATGTTTGTGTGGGAGTGTTCAACAACACACCGGAGTTCAATGTAAATTCGATCACCCGATGGTGGACGGAGGAGGGCAGGGCAGCATATCCCGAGGCTGCCGAATTACTCATCCTGGCGGATAGCGGGGGGGCGAATGGGTGTCGGTCCAAAGCGTGGAAACTAAATCTTCAAGAAAAGTTATGTGACAGGCATGGGCTGAGTGTTACAGTCTCCCACTACCCGACGGGATGTTCAAAATGGAACCCCGTCGAGCATCGGCTGTTCAGCCAAATAAGCATCAATTGGGCAGGAAAGCCTCTCAAAACGCTGAGCATTATGCTTGGGTACATTCGGGGGACAACAACGGCAGCAGGGTTGAAAGTAAAAGCCTATCTTGATGAGAACCTCTATCAGAAAGGCCAGAGGGTCACTAGCGAGGATATGGAACAGCTCATTCTGGTGGCACATGCCATCTGCCCGAAATGGAACTATACGCTTAGCTCGAGAAAATAGAAGGGGTGTTTCTTTGGCAAGAACGCTATCGGGAAGTGTTGGCAGAATAAGCAGAATACACTCGATTAACCAGGGCCAATCGCTAGGCAGATGCCGCCGAACAAGCAGCTGCACCTGACGCGGAAGATTATTGGGATGATTTCGTTGAGGCGTTATCGTATCCTCTTGCTGTCCGCCGCGCAGGTGAGCACGGTGTTAGGCTGCAATGAGGACTATCTTGGGAGCTGAGAAGATTCCGGACGACCGGCCGATCTCCGACGCCGAAGGTAGTCTCGTGCTATGGCTCCTTCGCAACGCCTCGGTCGCAGGCGACCTATCTCACCTAGAATCTTCCGTCGCCGGCCTTCGGGTTGTCGGGCATTGTGGCTGCGGGTGTCCCAGCGTAGACTTTCAGGGCGGGGGCCAAGCCGCCGGCGCCAAGCCAATAGCGGATGCAGTCGGCGAGACCGCAGAAGGGACTAGCGTCGGTATCATCTTAGGGAAAAGGGGTCAGTCCATGAATTTAGGGATTTTTCTTTTATTTTGGGTGGAAATGAGAAGATAATATGGAGGTATGGCCAGGAAGCCTCTTATTGAGTTTGCAGGAGCTGTTTACCATGTGATCAGCCGGGGAGATCGGGGGGAAGCGATCTACCAGGATGACGAAGACCGGCGTCTGTTTTTGCAGTTTCTAGGAGAAGTTTGTGATCGAACCGGCTGGTTGATTCATGCTTTTGTTGGCATGACCAATCATTATCATTTACTTTTGGAAACCCCGGAGGCCAATTTGGTGGTGGGGATGAAATGGCTTCAAGGGACCTACACCCAGAGGTTCAATCGGCGCCATAGGCTCCGGGGGCATTTATTTCAAGGGCGGTATAAGGCGCTGCTCATCGATGGAGAGGAACCCGGCCATTTTCTGCAGGCGAGCAGTTATATCCACCTCAACCCGGTCAGAGCAGGTCTGGTCAAAGCCAATCAACCT
>PMCE01000023.1 GCA_003154025.1 Syntrophaceae bacterium | reverse complement strand
ACCGAAATCCACGACTACCTCCGCCTGCTCTTCGCCCGTGCGGGGCGGCCCCACTGCTACCAGTGCGGCAAGGAGATCCAGTCCCAGACCATCCAGCAGATCGTGGACCAGATCATGGCCCTCCCCGCCGGCACCCGGCTGCAGCTCTTCTCTCCTATTATCCGCGGACGGAAAGGAGAGTACCGCAAAGAGTTCGACCACCTGCGCAAGAGCGGCTACGCCCGGGTCCGGGTGGACGGGGAGATCCGCGACCTGAGCGAAGAGATTCCCCTGGACAAGAATAAAAAGCACACCATCGAGGTCCTCGTGGACCGCCTGGTGGTCAAAGAAGGGGCCGGGAAGCGGCTCGCCGACTCCCTGGCCACGGCCATGAACCTCTCCGAGGGAATCGTCAGGGTAGAGATCGCGGGGGGAGAAGAGCTGGTCTTCAGCGAGAAGTTCGCCTGCGTGGACTGCGGCATCAGCTATCCGGAGATCAGCCCCCGCATGTTCTCCTTCAACAACCCCTACGGGGCGTGCCCCCAATGCGACGGTTTGGGGACCACCAACTATTTCGACCCCGACCTCATCGTCCCCAACAAGGATTTATCCATCCGGGAGGGTGCGGTCCTGCCCTGGCAGGGGCGGACTTCCATGCATTTCCACTCCATCCTCCAGTCCGTCTCCGATCACTACCAGATCGACCTTTACGCCCCTTTCAGAACCCTCTCTCCCCAGGTCCAGAAGGTGCTCCTCTATGGCTCCGACGGCGAGGAGATCAAGTTCCACCACGACCGGGAAGACCGGAGGCATTTCTATTACCGGGACTTCGAAGGGGCCATCCCCCAGCTGGAGCGGAGGTACCGGGAGACCGACTCGGAGATCATCCGGGAAGAGATGGAAAAGTACATGAACATCCGGCCCTGTCCCGTCTGCCAGGGAGCCCGGCTGCGCAAGGAAAGCCTCTTCGTCAAGGTGGGAGGTTTGAACATTCATGAGGTGGCGGAAAAATCCATCCGCCAGGCCCTGGACTTCTTCGCCAACCTGCGGCTGAACCCGAGGGACCGGGAGATCGCCCGTCGGATCCTGAAGGAGATTTCCGAGCGCCTGGGGTTCCTGCTGAATGTGGGCCTCGATTACCTGACCCTCAGCCGGCCTTCGGCCACCCTCTCGGGCGGCGAGTCCGAGCGCATCCGCCTGGCCACGCAGATCGGGTCCGGTCTCGTGGGCGTGCTCTACATCCTCGACGANNGAGCCCAGCATCGGCCTGCACCAGCGGGACAACGCCCGCCTCCTGTCCACCCTGAAGAAGCTGAGGGACCTGGGCAACACCATCCTGGTGGTGGAACACGATGAAGAAACCATCCTGGAGGCCGATTACGTCCTGGACCTCGGACCCGGCGCCGGGGTCCACGGGGGAGAGCTGGTCTTCCAGGGGACTCCCCGGGAACTGCTGCAGTCGGAATCTTCCCTCACCGGAAAGTACCTCTCCGGCAGGCTGAAAATTCCTCTCCCGGAGAGGCGGAGAAGGCCGCGGGGGAAATTTCTGACTCTCGTCGGCGCTGGCGAAAACAACCTGAAGGACATAACCGTGAAGATTCCCCTGGGCCTCCTGACCTGTGTGACCGGGGTTTCGGGATCGGGCAAGAGCACTCTCGTCCTGGATACGCTCTACCGCGCCCTGGCGCAAAAGATCTACCATGCCAAGGAGAGGCCCGGCAAGGTCCGGGAAATCCGGGGGCTCACGGAAATCGACAAGGTGATCGAGATCGATCAATCCCCCATCGGACGAACGCCCCGCTCCAACCCGGCCACCTACACGGGGGTCTTCACGCCCATCCGGGACCTCTTCGCCCAGCTCCCCGAATCCCGGGCCCGCGGCTACCACGTCGGCCGGTACAGCTTCAACGTCAAAGGCGGGCGCTGCGAGGCCTGCGGGGGAGACGGCATCATCAAGATCGAGATGCACTTCCTGCCCGACATTTACGTGACCTGCGACGTCTGCCGGGGAAAACGGTACAACCGGGAAACCCTGGAGGTTCAGTACAAAGGAAAGAATATCTGGGATGTGCTGGATATGACCGTGGAACAGGCCCTGAAGTTCTTCGAGAACATCCCCAGCATCCGGGCCAAGCTCGAGACCCTGGTGGAGGTGGGCATGGGCTATATCAAGCTGGGGCAGCAGGCCACCACCCTCTCGGGCGGAGAGGCTCAGAGGGTCAAGCTCTCCCGGGAGCTCTCCAAACGTTCCACGGGAAAGACCGTATACATCCTCGACGAGCCGACCACGGGCCTGCACTTCGACGACATCCGCAAACTCTTAACCGTCCTGAACCGCCTGGCGGATTCGGGAAACACGGTCATCGTGATCGAGCATAACTTGGAGGTCATCAAGACAGCCGACCACATCATAGACCTGGGCCCGGAAGGGGGGGATGCCGGAGGAGAGGTCATCGCCGAGGGCACCCCGGAAGAAGTCGCCCGAATGCCCCGCTCCTACACCGGCCAGTTTTTGAGGAAAATGCTCGAACGGGGCCGCGCCTCAAGTGCAGCCTGATCCGGCCAGACCATTGTTTTTCGACGGATTCGTTCCTACGCGTTTGCTCTCTTTTCTCTAGGAAAATAATCGCCATGGGAGGGGAATCGTCATTCTCGCGAAAGCGGGAATCTAGTATAATTTTTCTCAATGATGCAGGGGGAAGCGAGGCCTCGCGCCCCCCTGCATGCACGCTTCCGCCTACTTAGCGGATGGTGCCCGGCCTCCTAAGGGGAGAGCCTGACCGAATGAGGATAACGATATGCCGCAGG
>PMCE01000498.1 GCA_003154025.1 Syntrophaceae bacterium | reverse complement strand
CATCGCCATGGAGCTCTTTGCCAAGTGCAAAGGGCTGACCTTCAAGCACGTGCCTTTCAAAGGGGGGTCGGAGGCGGATACGGCTCTTTTGGGCAAGCATCTGGATTTCGTCGGCGGGTCCGGCGGGCATATCCCGTACGTGAAACAGGGAGTCTTCCGCATGCTGATGGTGTTCAGCATGGAAAAGCGGGACCCCCAATTCCCCAACATTCCTATGCAGAAGGAACTGGGGTGCGAGGACGTGCCGCCGAATACTTACATCTTAATCGGCCCCAAGGGGATCCCCGAGCCCGTTTATAAAAAGGTTCATGACGCTTTCAAGAAAGCCGGCGAGACGGCTGAATTCCAAAAGCTCATGGAATCCCAAAATCTTCCCTATGGGTATAAGAGCCGGGCCCAGTTGGAAAAGGAAATCCCCGAGCAATTCGAATGGTACAGGATCAACCTCCAGAAATGGGGGGTCGGGAAAAAATAGCCTCTCGGCAACTCCCCCCCAATATAAGTTGACTACCCCGTCCGAAAACGCGCGCGGGCATGGTGGCTGAAAATCACCTTGCCCGCGAGTTTATTTCATCCCTTCCCCAGGCGAAACGAGGGGTCTGTAGGGAATAGCTCTGTTCTCAAGCGCTCAGGGAGGGCCGCCCCCAGGCCTTCTTACACATGCCCGCGAAGATCCTCCGACGCTTTTCCGCTTCATCAACGCCCCTGCTCCCGCCCAACGCCTGGATTTAAAATCCACCCAGGATTCATGATTGAAGAAGGCTCTTCAATCCCTCCGAAGACTAATCGACCTTCATCCGTATAACTGAATAGCCCGGTTGAACACCCCTATCGTGACCGTTTGCGTTGGAGTGCGCCCGGTGCGTCGATCTACGCGGCTCGCAAGAGGAATACCCCGGGACCGGTTATTCGGCGGGTAAAATATCCGAACCAAGAGAAGAGATCCCGTTGCCTGCTCAGAGGAGAAGAAAGGCTCGCCGATGGAAAATATTCTGATGATGGATAAGGACAGAAATTTATGCGGACGACTCATGGAATACTTGACTCCTGAAGGTTTTCAAGTCGACTTTGCCCCTGAACGAGACGCAGGAATAAAAATGGGGCTTAGCAAGGGATACTCGCTGATCATCGTCGATGTCATGCTCCCGGGAGGAAACAACGATTTCTCCATCCTCAAGCAAATCTGCTCGAAAGCCAGCACCCCGATCATCGTGCTGAGCCTGCAGGCCGGGGATGAAGACCGGATCGCAGCCTTGGAAATGGGTGCCGACGATTACCTGCAAAAGCCGTTCAACCCGCGCGAACTGGTTGCGCGCGTCCACGCAGTCCTCCGCCGGAGAAAGTCGGAAGGGGAACATGAAACGAAGGCGCGAATCCCGGATCGGCTAAAGGTAGGGGATGTGGAAATGGATATGGGTACCCGAGCGGTATTTCGCTCCGGAAAAGAAATCGGGCTCACGTCCGTTGAATTCAGCATCTTGGAAATCCTGTTGCGCAATGCCGGACGGCCCGTATCGCGGGCCAAGTTAATGCCGGCGGCCCTCGGGCGCTCATTCTTTACATACGATCGGAGTATCGATGTCCATGTCTGCAAGCTGCGCAAGAAACTTGGTTATGAAATCTCCGGTGTGGCGCGAATAAAAAGCATCCGAGGGGAGGGTTACCTTTATACCCTTACCCTTTCGCCAGCCGCTATGCCGGGGATCGGGATACGATCACCCGAAGAGTCGAGATGAGGAGTAGCCGGCAAAAATTTCCGCGTCGTTCCCCGAAACAGGTAACCTTTTCCTTCCATTCCACATCCGGACTCGATTAGCCTCTCACCCTGCTCCTCTCATGTACAGCCCGAATATGGATGGCGGTCAGCGAGTCAACCGCCGCGAAACTAGATGCCAGGCTCGTCCCGCCAAAAGTCCGGCCGAGGGCATAAATAATGGTCGGCGGCCGGTTGAATTGTAAAATTCTGTAAATTCCTGCCCCGAAGCGGCCCCTCCTTCCTCCCCGGGCATACCTGTTGCTTCCCTCTCCAGCCATCGCATGGTCTGCTTTCGGATTCATCGTTATTCCGAATTTCTAAAGGCTGAGTTGACAGAAATTTAATTTCTTAACAAATCTTAACGCGATTAGTGGGCGGAAATGCCGATGAGTGAATCAGGCGTGGCCAGTGCCACTGAATATCAAAATCAATAAGGAGAAAGGAGTCTATGATGGTAAATCAAGTTGGTGGAGGAGGCTACGATGTCACCTCGATGTGGCAAAACCTCTTCAAGAAAATCGACAAAAATGGCGACGGCTCCATTGACAAAAGTGAAATGGCAGCAGTCGCATCAAAAAATGGCCCGAGCGTGGAGGACATCTTCAGTAAGCTGGATTCGAATCAGGACGGAACGATCGGGGAAAGCGAATTCGGGCAGGCCCTCTCCAAGCTCCGCGCGCAGCATCCTTCCGGACCCCCACCCCAAGCCAACGGGGGGGCAGGCCCGGAGGATATGTTTAACCAAATGGATGTGAATGGTGACGGCACAATCAGCAAAGACGAACTGAAATCGGCTACGGCCAACATGGGGGCGGCGGACCTCAACGCTGACCAAATTTTCAAACAGGTGGATACCAATAATGACGGGGCCATCAGCCGTTCGGAGTCCGATGCCTTCACGGAAAAGATGAAAAAGATGGGCCCCCCTCCGGAGTCAGCCAGCAGCTCGGCAAACAATGGAATTAGCTGGGAGAGCAAGATGATTGAAAAGCTTCTGAGTGCCTACAATGTCAATACCGATGAATCAGCCAACTCGAAATCCAGTTACGCCTAGCCGGGTGACGGGAGCGATGCGGATGATGTAGGCGATTTGACCCTATCCCACGCCTGATGGAGCCGATTCCCACCGAAGGGAATCGGCTCTTTTTTTGGGGGGATTTAATGAAGCGAGGCTTTCGAATCCTTTTTCGGAGACTTTCTTCGATCCATCCGTATAAAAAATAATGGGTTGCATCCGCAAGAAGGAGAAGCGGATCAACACGATTGGACCGAGACGGAAAAGAGTCCACTTTTTGGCCTGCTGAAGGATGATGGTCAAAGGAGGTGCCCGGAATCGGGGCCAAAAGCTCCTGGAGGCAAAGAAATGGATCGTTGATTCCGGCGGCTTTTTGGTCAGACGGCGAACCATCCGATGCCCCGGCGGCAGAATGTTGAATTTGGCGGATGGCGAAAAGGGGAGGGCAGGCATCAAGAAAGGGAACCTTGGAATCAAAGGGAAGAGAAGGTCATGAAAAAGATGATTGCAGTTATTTTGTAAGGCGTAGTAATGTCTCTGGGCCAGGCATCCATGCTTTTGATGGCCGATCGCCCCAGGGAAGTCCGGGTAAACTGCCGGCGGATAAGGAAATGCTGTTCCATCAAACGATGAGACGGGTCCGGGACGCTACCAAGACCATTCATGAGGAAATCATGGTGCTGGGGGCGGGAAAAAAGGAGGTACTCACTGCCTCCGAGTTTAACGCCGCTTTGTTCCTGGAGAAGACGAGAGCCTTAGAGGAACTCCACAGGATGGTCTGGGTAAAGGTGGACCAAGCCATGGCGAGCCCGGCGAGTCAGTTTAACGCGGAGGAGCGAGCCGTACGAGCGGAATTGATGTTGCGCAAACCGGGCCCTCCCCCGGGCCGTTGAATCGAAGGATAGAGGCTATGCTCGGCAGAAGGGTTTGGATGTCCCCTTCCGGTATGCTTATGGCATCCATGGAAATCTCGGCATCAGGAAGACAGCATCAATAATGGAACGTGGTTTCTCAGATCTTGATGATGAGTTGTTAATCGGCGAGATACAAAAAGGAAAGCAGGAGGCTTTCGTGGAGCTCGTAGATCGCCACGCGAAGCGATTCTATGCGGTTGCGTATCGCCTTCTCTTCAGCAAGGATGATGCCGAGGATACGGTTCAGCAGGCATTTCTAAAACTCTGGGAAAGGAAGCTGCTCTGGAATCCGTATAAAGGAGCAAAATTTACCACCTGGTTTTATAAGGTGGTCCTCAATTTATGCCTGGATCATAACCGAAAGAAGAGGCCAATGCCTTTCCCTGAGGGAATGGAACCGGTCGATAAGCAGGACGGACCAGAGATTTTACTGGATGAAAGGCGAAAACAGGCCCTCCTGGATCGGTTCCTGCAGGAGCTTCCCGAAAGGCAGAATTTGGCCCTGACCTTATGCTTTTATGAGGGGCTCAGCAATAAGGAAGCGGCCGAAATCATTGGCGTTAAGGTGAAAGCGTTACAGTCCCTCATCATGCGGGCCAAAACGACGCTGAAGGAGAAACTTAATCATCACTTTGATTAAGGCCTATTGTCCGGGGGGGGAACATGACTATGGACCCTAAACAGTTTAAAGAAAACCTCTTTCTATATGGGGTAGACTTGAATGAATGGCCTGAAGAGATAAGGCAGGGAGGAATGGAGTCCCTGCGGAAGTCTTCGGAGCTGCAGGCATTATTAGCTGAGCAGGAAAGATTCGAGAGGGTTCTTAAAACCAGAAGATATGAAGAGCCAAGCGGAAATTGGGCACAGCGAATTATCTCCCTGTCTATGGATCAAGGCAAAAAATCCCCCTCCGGCCTTGGCTTGTCTCTTATCAGATTATTTTCCGATGAATTCTATTTTCCCAAGTCGGCCCTTATTGTCGGGTCCACCTTGATGATAGCTGCTCTGATGTCCGGATTTGTTATCGGTTTTTTATATTCTTCAGGATCGACTGTGATCATAGAGAGGCAAGTCAACTTGCAGGAATTTCTCCATTATGAAGGGGGTGTGCTATGGGCAAAAGAATAAAATTACTGATTAGTATTTCAATTCTATTGAATGTACTGCTGATCGGCGTTGTCATCGGCGTTATATCAAATCGCCTGTTCCGGGAAGACTTCCCCAGGAGACACCCACCGGAATTTGCAGGGAAGCTTCCAGCGGAGAAAGAAAAGCTGTTTTTGGACATGATGGAGAGAATTCATCTGGAGAATCAGGAGGTTCGCAAACAAATAGATGAAGCCAGGGAGAGGGTTTTATCGATTTTATGCGCACCCGAGTTTGACGAAGCTGCCTACCAAGTTGAAGCCGCAAAGCTGGACAAATTGCATGGTTTTATGATGCAGCGGTTTGCAGAGGTGCCGAAGGAACTGGCCAAAAGATTTAATCAAGAAGAGAGAAAGATTTTAGCTGAATTTTTGAGACGACCTCCTCCACTACCTCCTTATCGAGTCGGACCGCCACCCATGGCAGGACCTCCACCAAATCGGGAAGGCCCTCCACCTGGTCGCCAGCCTTAATGAGGTGTTTACGAGCCACCTAGCCCACGCGCCTCTCCGATGGTTACGAGAAAGAAATGGAAAAAAAGGGCGGCAGCGCGGGCTTTTTTCGGAGAACCGACGATATTGACCACTATGCCATCTACGTAGTGAAACCCTTCCTGGCCGGATTGTGCTGGATGCGCGAGGAAGCGGATGGGAAACAAAGAGTTGCAAAAAGGAAACGGAGAGGGGGGACGTGATGAACAGGCATTTCATAGTCGCTTTCTTGGTCCTCGGCTCCCTGATCTGCGCGACCGCGGGTCTGACTTTCCCGCAAGGGGCAAAGGCGGAGACTGCCGGGAAGCTGGTACAAAATGAGGTCTCGGTTAGTACCTTTCCTCGGCCAAGCGTCGAACCAGGCCGAGACTCCGGGGATAAAAAGGCAGGAGACATGCTGGCAGCTCAAACATACAATGAGCGGGCAATTAGGTATGCGGAAATTGGGGAACTTGACCTTGCTATTTCTGAATTCGGCAAAGCTTTGGAGGCCGATCCACTGGCGGCGGAGACCTATAACAACCGTGGTATTACCTATTCGAAGAAGGGTCAATATGATCTGGCCATCTCAGATTTCACAAGAGCACTGGAAATAAAGCCCGATATGGCCAGAGCTCACTACAATCGCGGACTTACGTATGCGGAAAAAGAAGAATATACGCTGGCCCTTCGGGATTTTGATAGCTCTCTGGAGCTTGACCCGATTCATGCCCCGGTTTATGTCAACAGGGGCATTGTGTATGCCCATTTGGCGTGTTCCGACTGGGAAAAAGCCTGTCGGCTTGGAAATTGCCACCATTTAGAGGAAGCCGTGAAGGTCGGTCTTTGCATTAATAAGATGAATGGAAATAGCAATTCGGCGCCGTGGAAATGGTGAATCCTACGGCGGAAAGAGGGAAAAAATAGCAGGTGGCGACAAACCGTCCGGATCGGCATTGCCACGGCAAACAGTACAAATTAACCACATGCTACTGATGTGCTTACCCGAAGAAGAAGGAGGAAGCAGCAAGGCAACTTTCATTAGCTTTATCTGATGCCTCTCGGGGATGATTGCAATCCTGATCCTTCCCGGGCGAGCTACCGTGGGGCCCGATTATGTCCCTCCCAAAACGTCCGTGTCCAAGAACTGGCACACCCAACTCAAAGGGGCCTAACTGCAGAGGAGATTGACCCCAAGCCCCTGTCAGTCTGGTGGGCCACGCTCAACGATCCGAAGCTCTCCAGTCTGATCGATCGTATCCTCGCTGGAAACCTTGAGCTGAAAAAGGCCCGGGTGCGGGGTCGCGAGGCGCGCGCCGGGGTGTGGCCAGGGCTGATCTCTCCCCGACTCTTGAAGCCTCGGGCACGGGTAGCCGAAGCCGGAGCCGCAAGGAGGCCGGTACCGGCATGACCATCTGCCTTTATCCCGTGAATTTTGATGCAGGTTGGGAACCGGACATCTTTGGCAGTGTTCGCCGCTCCATGGAGGCGGCTGAGGCAGATCTCCGGGCTATCCAGGAGGACTTGCGCGACGTGCTGGTCTCCCCTGCTCGCATTTCCGCAGGGTAGGACTGTCTGACGTCAACTATTTTTTCCCCTCAGCGACAATTATAATTCCCGGTTCCCCCTTGCCTTCAAAGCCAGTTCCTTATCCGAAGCGGGTGAAACGGAGGGAGCCCGTAGGGCGACCGGAGGTTCACCCGCCGGCCGCGTTGTCTCCCCCCGCTTTTCCCCCTGTTCTAGGCGTATAGATCTTTTAGTTCCTGTGCTTTCCTCTGTTCAAAACCGATATCCGCTCTGCACAGCCCATAAATCCTCACCGGATAAGCGTACCCGCGTTCACGGATCAGAAGATCTCCTTCAAAATCCGTTATCATGTAAACGTCACGACTTTGCGTACAATTGTCGAACCACGTCGTGTTTTCATCGGTCAACACCGCATCGATCGTTTCCAAGCGTCCCTTTTGCGGGTTATAAACTGACATTTCCATTTTCTTTCGCCTCCCTACAAGTCTTTTGGGATTCAGACCTCTGTCCGAGCTTCCTGTTTCGCCGTTGAATGCTCCAGCCGGTAGCTCGGAAGATTCAATTCCAGAATGATGCTGTGGTGGACAAGACGGTCAATAGCCGCCGCTGTGGTCATGGGGTCCTTGAAAATACGCTCCCATTTGGAAAAAGGCAGATTACTGGTGATCATCAGACTCCCCCGTTCGTAGCGTTCCGCCAAGAGGATAAAGAGAACCTCCATCTCCTCCCGGTTTTGTTCCACATAGCCAATATCGTCGATCATCACCACCTCATACTTGGAAAGGCCCTTCAGGAGCCGGGGCAGTTTCAGATCTCGCTTGGCAACGAGCAACCGCTGCACCAAAAGGCTGCAGGGGGTGAAGAGCAATCGGCGGCCTTGTCGGTGGATCAGTTCCTGGGCAAGGGCGCAGAGCAGATGGGTTTTACCACTTCCCGGATTCCCAAAAGCCAGGACATTCTCTGAGCGCTCCACAAAGGACCCTTCCAGCAGAGCGCTGAGTTGCGATGTCAGCATGGAAGAAAGCCGGCCCGTTTCAAAAGTCTCCAGGCTCTTCTCCAAAGGCAATTTGGATTCGCTAAGCAGCCTCTGAACCCGATTGTGCCGGCGCACCTCACTCTCCCGCTCCATCACCTCGGCAAGGTAGTGTTCATAGGCTAAGGATTCCTGACGTGCCCGATCCGCCTCTTGGCCATAACAGGCTCGCACGGTGGGCAGATGCAACTCTTTCAGACACCGGGCCAAGGAGGGTTTCAGTTCGCTTGATAACATGGCACCCCCTCCTGGCTGCGCCTTAGAAGCCCATCGTAGGCGGCCAAATCAACCTCTGGGATGAGAACTTGGGCAGGCAAAGGAATTCGCCCTTCAGAGCCTCCTACGAGCCTTTCTACGGCCTCGATACTGATGGGTAGCTCCTGGTCGATGAGCATTCGCAAAGCATCATCTACCGCNNAATCGATGGGTGGGAAACAACTCTTCCCGGTAACGATAGTTGTCAAAAGCCCCAGGCTTGCGCACCAGCCAGTCAATGATGTGCCGGTACTGGATACGGTGCTTGCCTTCCCCACGCAAACGCGGCATCGTCTCCAGGCACTGCTGGGCATACCATACCTCCAGGCGCTCGGCATAAACCCGTACCTCTATCTTCTCTCCGATCAGACGGCTGTCCACCGAATACACGTTGTGGTTAACCCGGATGGTGCTGCTCGGCCCCACCCTCACCCAAGGCCTCTTGCAACTATCCAGGCGCCCGGGAGGCAAACGTCGAAGCACCCTTCCTTCCTCTCTAAATCGATCCCCACGCCCCGCATTGAGCTGGGCGAAAAGCTTGCCCAAAAATACCCCGTATTCTTGACGAGTTGAAAAATCACAACTCCCCCGGAGCATCAAAGATTGCCCCAACGCCCTCTTCAACCGATGATGGCGCTGCTCTACGTCGCCGTTCTCGTTGGGACTCTCGGCCTGAGTGCTGTGGCCCTGCAAACCATAGTGATCCAGCAACGCCCGGTAGCGTTGAGTGAACTCCTCCGGCTGATCCGGCTTCCGTACCGCAGCGGAGAGTCGATCCGTGCGGTGCAATTCCGGCACACCCCCCAACTCCCAGAGCGCATTCTGCAATCCCTCGCTCAAAGATTCAAAACTCTCTGAAAAACAGATCGTCCCCGTCTCCCAGTTTGAATAGGTAAGCACAAAATGATACATCAGATGATCGAAGGGTTGCCTCTGAATGGTGACCCCTAAAGGGTTCATAGAGGTAAAATCCGATTGGCACAACTCCCCAGGTTTGTGCACCTGGGGGAAGAAGACCTCCCGGGGAGGCCCCTGCAGGGCCCGCCATATCTTAACCCGACGCTGCAGAGTCCTCAGTTGCCCATCCCCAAATCGACCCGGGTACCGACGCTGCAAATCTTCAAAAAGCGTCTTGGCTTCAAGGCCCGGATTGATTCCCAGATTCTCTTCTACCTCAGCCCAAAAATCATGAAATGGATCTTCCCGGGTCCGCCAAAAATGCTCTACTCCAACCTCGTGGGGCAATTTACCCAGAGATCGGTACTTGCGCGCCGTCTTCTCGTCCATGTCCGCCTTCGCCGCCGCTGACGCCAAACTCATTCCCTTCCCTAATAGCTCCATAAGCCTCCTCACTTCTCTGTCAGTGACCATCCAACCTCCTTGTCCAAGAGCTTGGATAGCCTAACATTCAGCCCATGAGAACCGGGAATTCTAATTGTCGCTGATCAGACTGCCCATCTCGACGTTAAAAATTGTTCGGAGCGATGGCTTGCCCCCCAGGTAAACACTCATTTCCTTGCGGCTAACCCGACTTGGCGGATTCGA
>PMCE01000367.1:8524-8700 GCA_003154025.1 Syntrophaceae bacterium | reverse complement strand
TTGACCAGGAAAGAAGCACCGGGGGTTGAGGTCGTGGCGCTGAAGCCGGGGGAGGAGTACGTTTACACGAAATAAAGAGACGCGGGGAGATAACCGGCGCGGGGACGCGAAGACGGAAGGACACGGAGACGGGGAAGAAAATGTGTAGCTGTTCTGCGGTGCGGCAGTGCTGCAGT
>PMCE01000367.1:0-8443 GCA_003154025.1 Syntrophaceae bacterium | reverse complement strand
ATAAGCAGGACCAACCTTGATCTTTGCCGGGGAGAAAAGTATCATAAGCAAAGGAGGGCGGTCATGAAACCAACATCGAAGTGGAATGTCCGGCAGATGGAGTGCCCGGAGGGGAAGGGCCAGGCAGGACTGTTGCTGGAATGGAAGGTGGATAAAGGGAAAAAGATTCTCCGCAGCGTCAGCTGCGACAACCCGCAGTTGGTTCATTACAGCGGGGTAGACTGCCAGTGGTGCTGCCTGGGAAAAATCTCCGGCCAGAAAAAATCCTAGGCTTCCTCCCGAAGGACCGATTTCCCCGCCGAGGGAAATGTCTATCTGCGGCCGCCGCTCTAAAGGTGGCCTTCCCTCTGTTGCCCGGACCAAGACCCAAGCATCCCATCCGCGATTATTGAGGAATAATAAAATTCGAGCTAAAAAAGGGGATTTCCATGAAGAAGATAGAATTTTCGCGACGCGGCTTCATCAAGCGCGGGGTCGTTGCCGCCTCTGCGGCTGGTTTCATCCCGAAAGTTTTGAAATCGACCGGGGCCTGGGCTGCGTCTCCCCAGGCGGGGGCCGAGTCAGGCGGGGGGCAGACGACTCCGCCGGACATCATGAATCGGCTTGCCCAGTACATCGTGGATGCCGGCGGCAAACCTCTGCCTGAACTCGTTTCGGAGAAGGCCAGGCACCACATTCTGGACACCCTGGCCGCGATGGTCTCCGGATCTAGGCTCAAGGCGGGCGTGCTGGGGAGGAAGTTCGCCCGCAGCCAGGGGGGTACCCCGGAAGCCCAGGTCATTGGGACCGACTTCCTGACCACGGCCATCAACGCCGCCATGGTCAACGGCTTCATGGCCCATGCCGACGAGACGGACGATTCTCATGCGCCCTCCCTGACCCACCCGGGTTGCGCCATCGTGCCCGCGTCGCTGGCCATGGCCGAGCGGGAAAATGCCTCCGGAGAGGCGTTCCTCCGGGCAGTGGTCCTGGGGTACGACATCTCCTCGCGCATCGCCCGGGTGATGGGGATCGGGGACGCCCGAGTCTATGGCCATTCGACCCATGCCATCGGCCCGTTGTTCGGCGCCGCCGCGGCCTCAGCCAGCCTGGCCAAGCTGAACCACCGGCAGGTGCGCCATGCTTTGGCCTATGCCGGCCAGCAGGCCTCCGGGATTACCTCCTGGGTAAGGGATGCGGAACACGTGCAGAAGGCCTTTGTCTTCGCCGGGNNGATTCCAATTTTCTGGAAATCTTCTGTCCGGGGCGGGATCAACTGCCCAAGTGGATGGACAATCTGGGGAGCCACTATGACGTCATGCTGACCAACATCAAGAAATTCAGCGTGGGCTCTCCCATCCAGGCTCCCGCCGACGCCATGAGCTGGCTGGTCCAGGAGTATCAGTTGACCGCGGATAAGGTAAAAGGAATTGACGTCCACCTGCCGCCCCAGAGCGCGCAGGTGGTGAACAACCGCACCATGCCGGACGTAAACTGCCAGTACATCGTCTCCGTCATCCTGCTGGACGGGAAGCTGACCTTCAAGGCGACGCAATCCTATGAGCGCATGTCGGACCCGAAGGTGAAAGAGGTTCAGGCGCGGGTCAACCTCATCGCGGACCCCCGGTTTGCGGATCAGGAGCGGAAGCGCCCCGGTTTGGTGCGGGTGCACCTGGTGGACGGGCGGACGGTGGAGAAGCTGGTTCCCGCGGTTCGCGGAACGGCCGACAGCCCCATGACCCGGAAGGAGGTGGAGGTGAAATGCCAGGACCTNNTGAGGCCCCTGCTATCGGCTTGAAAGACCGCCAGGCGCAAGTCGCAAGTCGTAAGGGGTAAAGGCGAAATAGCTTTCTCGACTTGCGCTCTCGCGACTTGCGCCTTGCGGTGGTTATTGAATCGGCGCTACGGCGAAGATGACCGCGCTCCAGAAGGAATGGGAGGTGATTTGGACCAGGAGGTTTCTTTTCCACAGGTAGAGGAGGCCCCAGAAAACACCTGCTACCAGGGCGGCCAGGACGAGCATGAGGTTTAAAGAGAAGACATGGACCCCGGCGTAAATGAGGGTCGCCAAGACAAATCCCTGAAAATCCCCCAACTTTTTCATCAAGTGATCCTGCAAAAATCCCCGCCAGAAGATCTCTTCTCCCGGGCCGGTGATAAAGAAGAGGAGAAGAAAGATGAGCATCTTGCTCGTTCCTTCTCCCAGGGAGTAGATCCCGCCCACCTGGGTTTTCGATCCGGGAAGGATGTAGGGGGCCAGATGGTGTCCCAGATAGAAGATGAAATAAAGAACCCCGGCGGAGAGAAGACCCAGGAAGAAAGAGCTGAGTCGGGGGTTGATCTTCGGCTTCTGCCAGAAGAGAGAATAAATAAAAACGGCGAGGACGGAAATGCCGATCTTGACCCAGAAATTCCCTCCCGACCAGCCGAAGGTTACCCCCCAGCAGGCAAAGGCCAGTAGGACCGCGGCCCAGATCACAGAGGCACCGTCCGGTTCAGGATCAAAGCGGCAATCAATAGAAGGCCGAAGATGGTGTCCAGTTGCGCGGTGATGGCGTCAGCGGCATCGGGGATCTTTTGCATGAACATTCTTAAGAGATGGATCGCTTTGGGGAGAGACAGGAAGACCAGGAGGCCCCAGGGGCTCAGGATTCCTACGAGGACGATGATGAGAATATAAAGGTAGGCGGCCAGAATCAATCCCGCGTAGAGCCAGAAGCTCTGTCTTCCTCCCAGCATAATGCCGATGGTCTTGATCCCCTGGCGGGAATCGTATTCGATATCCCGGATGTTATTGGCGAAGAGGACCAAGGCCACCAGAATTCCGAAAGGGATGGAGAGGTAGAGGATTTTCGGGGAAAGGGCCTGCCGTTGGACGGCGTAAGCCCCTTCAAACATCAATGGGCCCCACATCAGGAAAACGAAGAATTCTCCCAGAGCCCGGTACTTGTATTTGACGGGCCCGGCCGTGTAGAATACGCTCGCCAGGAAACCGATGAACCCGATCCAGAAGATCAGCATGGAACGCTGGAATGTCAGGGCCAGGCCGATGGCGATGGTAATGCCGTTGAGGACCATCCCTTCGGTTAGAAGCTGAGCCGGAGTGAACAACCCCGCCAAAATGGGCTGGGGGCGATAGCGGGCGGTGGGAGAGTCGGGTTGGTCCACCTTGTAGCGGGTGTCGAAATAATCGTTGTAAACGTTCGCGGTAGCGTGGAAGCATACGATTCCCACGCAGACGAGGAGATACCATCCCCACAGGATGGGTCCTTCTTCCGCGGCGATCAGGGTTCCCACGGACACGGAGATCAGGGACATGGTGAAAGACCACGGGCGGGTGGCGATGAAGTATTCTTTGAGCCTTTGAGAAAAAGTTTTCTTCGATCCCTGCATGACTTCAGTATAGAGTAAAGGGAAATCACAGGCAAGGAGAGAATCGATTGTGGATTGCGAATGGCGAATTGCGGAATAAAAACCGTTGCCGGTTTCCGCTTCCCAGTTCCCGGTCAGGGGCTTTAACCGGCAAAGGGCAACCGAGAACGGGCAACAGGGCTTTATATTAACTTGAGGCAGTCGGCATGATGGGGGAATTCGAAGAGAAAGCGGGATCGGCGAAAATGGAGAAGCTACGAAGGAAAATGGTGCTGAGCTGGTGCCTCTATGACTGGGCCAATTCGGCCTTTGCCTCGACCATCATGGCTGCGGTGCTTCCGGTCTTCTACAGTTCGGTTGCCGGGGCCGGCCTTTCTAAGACGACGGCCAGCAGTTACTGGGGGTACACTAACACCATCGCCATGCTCATCGTGGCCTTCTCCGCCCCCATTCTCGGCGCCCTGGCAGACCACTGCGGGATGAAGAANNCTGCTTTATATCCTGGGCATGGTTGGGTTTTCCGGGGGGAACAATTTTTATGACTCCCTCCTTCCCCATGTAGCCGGGGAGAAGGATATCGACCGCATTTCCTCCTATGGATATGCGCTGGGGTATCTGGGAGGGGGGATTCTCCTGGCGGTGAATCTGGCCATGATCTTGCAACCTCACATGTTCGGGATCCCGGATGCAGAATGGGGAACCCGATATTCCTTCCTTACCGTGGCGGTCTGGTGGTCGGTTTTTTCCGTCCCGGTCCTGAAAAATGTCCCGGAACCGCCCATTGTTCTCATTCCGGGGGAAAGCTCTCATCCTCTCCGGGCCAGCCTCCAGCGTCTCACCCTGACCTTGCGCCATATCCGCAGGTACCGCGAGGCCTTTAAATTCCTGATCGCCTATTGGCTCTTCAACGACGGGATTGGAACGATCATCAGCATGGCGGTCATCTTCGGCGCGGAGATCGACATCCCCCAGGGACATCTGATCGGGTCGATTCTGGCGGTTCAGTTTATCGGGATTCCATTCACCATTCTCTTCGGCCGCCTAGCCGACCGGATAGGGACCAAGCGGGCCATATTTCTCGGTCTGGCGGTTTACATGGGGATCTCCATAGGGGGATACTTCATCCAGACGGCCCTCCATTTCTGGATTCTGGCCGTGCTCGTGGGGTTTGTGCAGGGGGGCACTCAGGCTCTAAGCCGGTCCCTCTTCGGCACTTTGATCCCGAAGAACCGGAGCGCGGAGTTCTTTTCCTTCTATGACGTGAGCTCCAAGTTTGCCGGCATCATCGGCCCGTTTGTCTTCGGGCTCGTGGGCCAGCTGACCGGCTCCAGCCGCCTGAGCGTCGTAGCGCTGGTCATCTTCTTCATCGGCGGAGGGTTGATCCTCCTTACGGTGGACGAAAAAGAGGGGAGGGCCAGGGCCTCTTCCTAAAGCATACGCAGCGATAGGCGCGTTCGGGAAACGCGCCCTGCAATTTTCCCGGAATCCACGGTGTGTTCGAGAACTGCGCCCTACTTCTTGTCGGCTTTCCCTTCGAGGAAGAACCGGTCCAAAAATTCTTCGTCTTTGGGGGAAAGATTAAAACGAACGCCGGCCTCCCCAATCAGTTTGGGCAGGGGAGTATTTCCCTCTTCCCGCATTTTTGAAATCCACTGGACTGCTTTGCGAATGGCTGCGCCCTCGGGCATGATGGATGACATTCCGTTTCTCCTCCCTGATCATGAACCACCCAAAAAATAATTAAACAATTGCTATTATACAGCATAGGCGGACATTTTTTTAAGCAGAATCCCGGCTTCGGGTAGCGCTGGCCAGGCTGACTCCTCCGATGACCAGGGTGCCCCCGATGATTTGTCCCAGCTGGATTCTCTCTCCAAGGAAAAAATAGGCCCCCAGGACGGTAAAGACCGGAGCGAGGTTGGTGAAGACCGCTGCCTTGCTGGCTTCCAACCGGGAGATGCCGTAGTTCCAGAGAAAGAAGGCCAGGATCGAGCAGAAAAGGGCCAGATAGATCACCGCGAAAATGGTAAGGAGATTGATTTCCGGCCAGCGGTAGTCTATTTGCTCCCAGCCTGCCAGGGGCAAAAATAGAGCTACGGTGAAGAACGCCTGAAAGGTGGTTATGACCCGGGGTGAATATCTGGAGAGCAGATCCCGGCCCAGGGACATGTAAAGACCAGCACAAACGGCGGCGGCTATGCCCAGAAGATTCCCCACTTGGATGATCCTTCCGACCTGAACTCCCTCTTCCCCGGAGGTGATGATGATTCCTACGCCGGCGATGGAAAGAACGATTCCGGCTCCCCGCCAGATTCCAACCTTTTCCCCCAGGATCAGAAAGGCCAGGAGGGATGCAAATATGGGAATTGTAGAGATGAGCAGTGAGATGCTCGTCGCGGAGGAGAGCTTCAACCCGTAGGTCTCGGCCAAAAAATAAAGGCCCGGGACGATCAGCGAGAGAAGGGAAAGCCTCCACCGATCGCCGGGCGCCAGAGGGGTTCGGCCCTTCCGGAAATAGAGAATTCCCAAAATGAGGGAGGCGAGAAGAAAGCGCAAAAGGATAAGAGTTAGGGGCGGGACGGATTTCAGGGCGTATTTGCTGGCCACAAATGAAAGCCCGAAGAACAAAAATGTGGCCGTCAGAGCGAAATAGGGAAGTATACTGACCTCCTTGACGGTGGTTTCACCGGGCGGCATCCTTGGTAGATCCTCCTCGCGGTTTGGAAAGAAAGATCAAAAGTTGCAGGCATCCGGGTTTGCGGACGAGGACTATATAGCAGATAATGTGGAGGGATACAAGAATACTCGAGTTCGGAGTGCGGAATGAAGTAGTGTAAGGGGGATGAAAAAAGAAAAAGTGCCTCAAATGCGCTTAAGTGCGCTCAAGTGCCTCAAGTTAATAACCAATGAAACACCTGTTGCGCGTTGCCGGTTCCGCGTTGCCTGTTAAAAGCCCTCATCGGCAACTGATGGTTGGCGGCTCGAAACCGGTAACAGGGAACTGGGAACAGGCAACAGGCTGTTCTTTTTTCTTTTGACAGGCTAATTCTCCGGGACTATAAAAAAATATGAGCGATGATCGTCCGTTTTTGGTTTTTCGGAAATCCCAAGGAAACCGGTTCACCCTTCCCGTTCTTCTGGGGTGCGTGGAACAAAGGGGGCTTTCGAAAGATTTTCGGGTCCTCCTAGCGAGTTCGAGGGACGAAATTTCTCATCAGGTCAGCGGGGGGAAAGCCTTAATCGGATATTCCTTCATGACCCTGAGCCTGGAAGAGGTCCGGGAGGAAGTGAAATGGTTGAGGGAGAATCTTTCCGGGGAGCCTATTTTCTTGGCCGGAGGGTCCCATGCCACCGGCGACCCTGAAGGAACCCTTGGTCTGGGGTTTGATTTCGCTTTTTCAGGGGAAGCAGAAGAGACGTTCCCTTATTTCCTTCAGCAGTTTCTCGATCGAAAACTTCCCGCGGCCAAAATCTTAAAAGCGGAGAATTCGGCCGAGCATTCCCTCACTCATCCTCCCTTCTCGCTGGAACATCGTTTCTTCGCGCCCATCGAGATTACCCGCGGCTGTCTTTACGGCTGCTCCTTCTGCCAGACGCCCCGGATCTTCGGGCACCGGCTGCGCCATCGCCCCCCGGAAAATGTGGCCGCTACTCTGAGAGCGGCCATTCCCCACGGTTTTCTGCAGAGCGCATTTGTCTCTCCCAATGCTTTTTCCTACGGTGCGGTAAACTCCCCCGAGCCGGACCTGGACAAAATGGAAGCGTTCTTGACGGCTTGCCAGGCGGCTGGGCTGGAAGGGATTCACTTCGGCTGTTATCCCTCCGAGGTCCGCCCCGACTGGGTGACGCCCGAGGTCCTTGAATTGGTTAAGAAGTACTGTCGGAATCGAACGGTGGTGCTGGGGGCGCAATCGGGAAGCGATTCCCTTCTTGAAAAGCTCAAGAGAGGACACACGGCCGAGAAGAACCTGGAGGCCGCCCGATGGATCCACCAGGCGGGGTTTATGCCCCATGTGGATTTTGTCTTCGGCTTCCCCGGGGAGACCCTGGAAGACCGAAGGCTGAGCCTGCGTCTGATCGAAAAAATGATTCAAGAGCTGGGGGCCAGGATCCACGCCCACACCTACATGCCTCTCCCCATGACGCCGCTTTTCCGGGAAACGCCGTCGGTGCTCGATGCCGCCACCAAAGCTGCCCTGCGGGGATGGGAGAAGAAGGGGAAATTGGATGGGTGGTGGAAAGAGCAGGAGAGGATTGCCTGGAAGATCGTGGAATGGAGAGACCGGGGGGTGATCAAAGGGCAATGATCAATGGTCAATAATCATTGGGCAATGACCATTGACACTCGGACCTCATAATAGGCTACTATCCTCTTCCACGAATCTGCTATGATAAAGAGGATTTTTTAAGCTTATGCTTAAATGAAGTTNNGGGGAAATACTATTTACGGACAAGCTCTTGAATTGGCGGGGGGTAAGTTGAAAAATCGGCATCCCAAGGAAGCGGGGAACCCCAAGGATACTGAAGGGAAAGAACATTTTCCCCTGGATAGAAAGGATCGCCTGATCCTCAAGGAGATTCAGAGGAATTTTCCGATCACCCACCGTCCCTTTCTGGCGCTGGCACGGAAGCTGGGGATGAAGGAAAGAGAGATATTGGAACGGGTTCAGAAGCTCAAAGAAGTGGGGATCATCCGGCGCATCGGGGCCAGCTTCAGCGCCCGGGCGGTGGGGTTCAGCTCTACCCTGTGCGCCGCTAAAGTTCCTTCCGAGAAGATTAAGGAGTTTGTGTCCGTGGTCAACTCCTATCCGGGGGTGACCCACAATTACGAAAGGGAAGGGGACTTTAACCTCTGGTTTACCCTGATCGCTCCTTCCCGGAAAAAGATCGAGGAAATTCTTGCCGCCATTTCCCGCCGAACAGGGATCCGGCCGATTCTCAANNCGAAACACGGATGGCGGAAGGATTTTGGTTTGGTCCTGAGACTCGTGCCCGAAAGCCTTTGATTTGCAGCCTGTGGCCTGCCGGCCGTGAACCCTTCGGCGGGGCTTGGCACCTCGAACCTCGAGCTTTGATCCTCGTGCCTCGAACC
>PMCE01000455.1:4174-16906 GCA_003154025.1 Syntrophaceae bacterium | reverse complement strand
TTTGAACTGAGACCAAACAACCGCCGCAAGGCGCATGGGCTTGAGGGTGCCACCGCCCTATTCCCGCTTGTCTTTTTAGCTTGGGGGGGATAAAATCGAAATAGTTGGGAAGGAATTATCGAGGCTTAATGTGATTGGTTCATCCCCAGGGCTTAATTTCTATTCTGGAATCACGAAAATCCTTTTCAGTTCGGCAGAGGATATTTGTTTTGGAAATTAAAGAGGTTTTAACCAAGAAAAGAGAAGAGATCCTCCGAATCGCCGCAAACCGGGGAGCGTATAACGTGCGGATCTTTGGCTCCGTGGTGCGCGATGACGCCGGGCCGAGCAGCGACGTCGATTTTTTGGTCGATCTTGAGCCTGAACGCAGCCTGTTAGATGTCGGGGGATTGGTAATGGATCTTCGAAACCTATTGGGCTTTGAGGTGGACATCGTAACCGAGAAGGGACTGCACTGGTACATTCGAGACCGGGTTATAGCGGAAGCACGGCCCCTATGAAGGATGATAAACTCTATCTCATTCACATCCGCGAGTGTATCGAACGGATTGAAAAATACACCACCGGAGGGGGGAAAGATGCCTTCCTGGCCTCCACGCTGATTCAAGATGCAGTAATGAGAAATCTTCAAACCATGGCGGAATCAACCCAACGTCTGTCGGATGCCGCGAAGGAAGCTCATCCAGAGGTGGATTGGTATAAGATCTCCGGTTTCCGTAATGTTCTCGTCCATGGATATCTGGGTGTGGACCTGGACAGGGTTTGGATAATCGTCGAACGAGACCTGCCGGGTCTAAAAAGTGCAATTATTTCTATGCTAAAAGAACGGGAGTGAAGCTCTCAGTAGGGCGTTCGCGAAGCTTTGACAGTGTCGCTCGGATCTTCCTGTACGTCTCCTGCCCATACCACAGCATGACCGCCGGCGCGCAATTCCTGAACCGGCCCGTCCCATACGCAAGTATACAGTAGGATTTTCATGCCCCTGTTCCCACCAGAAGAGGTTCCACCCTTTCATGGCTGACCATCCTGCGGGCATACACCAGGCAGGCCTGGATGTCTTCCATCTCCAGCCAGGGATATCCCTTCAGGATCGTTTCCGGGGCATCCCCGGCCGCAAGCATTCCCAAAATGTGCTCCACCGCAATGCGGCGCCCGCGAATAATCGGCTTTCCCCCGAAGATCTTCGGGTTGACCGTGATTCTCTCCAACAATCTATTCTCATCCATAGAAACCTCCTCAGAGGGGGATGAACCTACTCTCTTTCCTCTCCGCCAAATTTGATTCTTTCAAAGATCCAACCCTTTTTCTCTTCATAAATTCCACTGACCGTCCTTTTTCCCTCGCTGTTCGCGAATAAGATGTTGCAAGTTTGGAGGGGACCAGGAGCTTTCGGCCATGTTGCAGAATAAAGTGGATTTCCTTCGGGAAAGTTCTAATAGCCGTCTTTGCCGTCCCTATGGAAAGCCCAATCCGCCTTACATTAGAAAATAATTCAGCTCTTGAATGATTTTCATTCAGCACTTGAATGACATTTCAGTTTTCACAAAAAGTCAAATAGAACCTGAGTGGTGACCACTGTTTTTGTGGTCCTTTCCTGGCTGGGGGAAAGGAAAATGATTCAAGGGGGTTCGCAGGCCCGCCGAAATATTTTTCCCCGCGCTAACCTGTTAGGATTTTTAAGATTTTGATTATCTTGCCGAAAATAAGAATGATATTTTCTCCAGCCTTTACAGGAGTGGAAGATGGAAAAGCAAGATTGGCTGAAGTCTTACCGGGAAATCGAAGAAGCTGCATGCAAGGGGGATGCGGGGGCTCAATTTCAGCTCGGAGAACTATATTTTCAAAACACGGGTATCCCTCCGGAAGAGGCATCGAAATGGTTTTGGAAGGCCGCCGAGCAGGGACATGCGGGGGCGCAATGTTTTCTGGGGATCTATTTTCTCAGCGCCGGGGAGAGTCAAGTCGGTAAAGAAGCGATCCATTGGTTGCAACGATCGGCGAGACAGGGTTACCCGCTGGCCCAGAAACTCCTCGGGTCCTGCTACTTGAACGGAGATGGGGTGAAGAAAAATCCCCAGGAGGCTCTAAAATGGTTCCGCCGGTCGGCTGCCCAAGGGGATGGAGAAAGTATCTTCCGGTTGGGCGTTGGCTATGCGGAAGGATCCGGGGTTAAGAAAAATCTTAAGAGAGGGGTCGAATATCTCCATCAGGCAGCAGAGGAAGGATATCCGGACGCCCAGTACACTCTGGGTCTATATTACCGATGTGGAAATAGGAATCCGAGCGATAAAGAAGAGGCCCAAAAATGGTTGGCCAGGGCCGCTGCCTTAGGGCACAACGAAGCCTTGAAGGAATTAAAAGAACTGGCCCCTTCAAAGGGCAGAAATGGGAAGCGCAAGAATTGGAAGGAGCGAATCGAGGAGGCCTGGGAACAAATTTCAGCAGAAATCCCGAGGACCCCGGCGCCTGTCGATCAAGAAGAAAGAGATAAGCTGATCTATCAAGATTGGCTCATAAAGGCCGCGGAAGAAGGAACCCCTTCCGCGCAGGCAGAACTAGGAGACCTGTACTACACCGGTTTGGAGGTGAAGGAAGATTTTGAAAAGGCCTTCCATTGGTACTCCAAAGCAGCGGAAGGAGGAAATCCTTCCGGCCTCTATAGTTTAGGGATCATGCACGAGCACGGAAGATTCGTGGACCGGGATCCGGCCAAAGCCTTTACCTATTTCGAAAAAGCCGCCCATCTGGGGGATGCCCCCTCTCAAATCAGGGCCGCGGCGATGCTCTTTCTGGGGCAGGGGAGGCCCCAGGATTTTCTCCAAGCAGAGGGGTATATCCGGAAATTCGCCGCTCCGGACCACGATCTGAAAAGTTCCAACCTCGAGATGCTTTTATTCGAACTCGCGATCGGGTTGACGGGAAAACCTTCGACGAAAGTCCCCAGCTTGTACTACATGGATGGCCTGTCGGAAAAAAGAAAGAAAATGGCCTCCAAGACCTATTTGCGGCCCTTCCTGGAGAATAAGGACGAACTGTTCCTGTCCTACGACGACCCCAAGAGCGAGTTTGAAGCCAACGGGTTCGGGCTGGGCGCAAAGAAAATCGCCTGGAAATCCGCGGGCCATGATACCCAATTCAAGCCCTACGGCTGGAAAGGTTTCCGAGGGATGATCCTTCGAGGATCCGGCCTTATCCTGAAAGACGGCTCCGTAATCCCCTTCCTGCTGCCCGAGTTTGAACAGAAGGTGCTCTTCAACCTCCTGAAGGTCCTGAACAAGATCGCCTGAATGGGAATCGGTTGGCCTTGGGGNNCGCAGGAACGATAACCCCAGATGCCGGTTTCTTTCAACGGTTTTTCAAACCGCTACATGGGTGCGGATTTCCAAATCGGGAGAAATGAAAATGGAAAGGGGAAAAAGAAGACTGCTTCTGGGGATCGCATTATTCGTGTTCTGGGCGGGGGTCCTGGGGGTTGCTCCGCAGAGCCTCTTCGCTTTGGAAAAAGAAGAGCAGATTAAGATCTTCCATGAAAAGATCAAAAGAATGATGAACCAAGGCCTCTTGCCGGTCATCGATGTGGAATACCATCATGGAGACAAGATCGAGGTCGAAAGACTGAGCAAGCGGATGGATGAAAACGGGGTGGCTTTGGTCTGGTTGGGGCCAAATGAGAAAATGGGAAGCGAGGTATCCCTGCGGATGAACCTGGCCTATCCCGACCGAATCGTTCCCACCACCGTCCACGGAGACGGAAAACTCTGGCACAAAAGCGACCCGGGTTTTTTGGCCAAGCTGACCGGGGACGTCCGATCCGGAAAATATTTTGCCATGGGGGAGTTCGAAGCCCGCCATTACCGGTCCGACACCAATACCCGTGATGTCCACATGCCCGTGGACTCGGAGGCCATGAGAGTCGTCTTCGAACTTTCCAGTGAAACGGGAATCCCCTTTTTGCTCCACCATGAAGCGGAGGATCAACTTCTCCCGGAAGTGGAGCGCATGCTGTTCCAATACCCCAAAGCCAAAATAATCTGGTGCCATGCGGGGCGAAACCGCAATCCCAATACATGGATAAAATTCAGGACGGCAGCCGGTGTGCGGGAGCTCCTTGAAAAGTATCCCAATTTATTTTTTGATGTCCTCCAGTCCAGACCCGGCTCGAAATATCAGTGGTCCGGGTTTGTGGAGGGGATCCTGTACGATTCTTCTTGGGACCGCCCCCGCCTGAATAAGGAATGGAAAAAGCTATTCGAAGATTTCCCGGACCGGTTTCTCTTCGGGTCGGATATCAACACCGGGCGTTTTGGCGATTATGACCGGGTGGTCAACACCTTCCGAAGCGTGGTGTTCCGAGACCTGCGCAAAGACGTGGCGGAGCGGATGGCNNACACAAAGTTATCTAAACCTGATGATCTCTTGAACAGTCTCTGGGTAAAGGTTCTGCGGGACATTAGCACGAAGGTTAAGCCTTCGGGGTGAGACCCAGCGCCAGGAGGGCCGCCCCCAGCGCGCCGATGATCTGGGGTTCGGGGGGAATGAACATCCTGATTCCCAGCCTCTCCTCCAGGGCGCGGACCACCCCTTCATTCTTGGCCACTCCCCCGGTCAGCGTTACCTCCTCCTCAATCCCCACCCGATTCACCATCCCCAGGACCCGATCGGCGATGGAATCGTGGAGTCCCCGGATGATCACTTCTTTGGGCTGGTTGTCGGCGATCAGGGAGACCACCTCGGACTCGGCAAAGACGGTGCACATGCTGGAAATCTTGATCGTCCGCGGAGCGCCGAGGGAAAGCCTTCCCAGTTCCTCCACTTTCACTTCCAGGGCATGGGCCATGACTTCCAGGAAGCGTCCGGTTCCGGCGGCGCACTTGTCATTCATCTGAAAGTCTACGTTNNGTGATCATCTTCGTGGCCCGGGGAAAAGAAGCCCGGCCATAGCCGGTCGTGACGATGGCGGTTATGTGTTCCGGCTCGATACCGGCCTTTTGCAACGCCGCCGACAGGCATCGCTCCGCCGCCGTGCGGCTGTTGGCCCCCGTGGGCATGATGATGGAGGTGACGATTTCGCGATCTTTGAGGATTACGGTTTCGGTGGTGATGGACCCGATATCCATTCCGGCCACGATCATAAAGCGCCATCCCTTGTGAGATTTTTTTAAGTGGAGTATATTAGCCCCCAACGGAAAAGGCAAGTGAGGAGTAAGAGCAAATAGCTCATAGCAATTTGGCTCATAGCTCATAGGGGGAAAAGGGTAGGCTATGAGCTACATTGCTATGAGCTACTAGGGGGGAGTCATGGACTTTTTTCCAACCGACGAGCAGAAGATGATCCAGCAGATGGCCCGGGATTTTGCGGAGAAGGAGCTGAAGCCGCGTGCGGGGGAGATCGACGCGAGTCGCAAACTTCCCCTTTCCGTCCTAAAGGCCATGGCGGACCTGGGGATGATGGGCATGAACATTCCCGCTCAATACGGAGGCTCCCAGACCGGGGTGGTGAGTTACAGCCTGGCCATGACCGAGGTCGGGAGGGCCTGCGCCTCCACCGCCGTAACCATGTCGGTAACCAACATGGTGGCCGAGGTGATCAACGCCTTCGGAAGGGAGGAACAGAGGATGAAGTACATCCCCCGAATCTGCGGCGGGGAATATTCGGCGGGAGCTTTTGCCCTTACCGAATCCACGGCCGGCTCGGACCCCTCCTCCATGAAATCCGTGGCCGAGCGGCGGGGGGATGAATATGTTCTCAACGGCTCCAAAACTTTCATCACCAGCGCCGAATTTGCGGGGATTTTCGTCGTCTGGGGGAAGACCGACAAAAATGCGGGAGCCGGGGGGATCAGCGCCTTTTTGGTCGAGCGGGGAACGCCCGGGTTCAAAGTCGGACGGAATGAAGAGAAGATGGGTCAGAAGGGCTCTCCCACAAATGAGATCTCCATCGAGGACTGCCGTTTACCCCGGGACGCAGTGCTGGGGGAAGAAGGCCAAGGGTTTAGAATTGCCCTGATGGCCCTGGACGGAGGGAGGATCGGGATCGGGTCCATGGCGGTGGGAATTGGATTCGGGGCCATCGAGTATGCCACCGAATACGCCAAGAACCGCATCCAGTTTGGAAAACCCATCTCCTCTTTTCAGGCCATCCAGGGGATGATCGCCGACAGTTTCACGGGACTGGAAGCGGCGCGGCTCATGATCCTGCGTGCTGCCTACCTGAAGGAAAAGGGAAGCCGCTTCACCCGGGAAGCGTCCATGGGCAAACTCATGGCCACGGAAACGGCCAACCGGGTCTGCTACAAGGCGCTGCAGATCCTCGGGGGATATGGATACATCAAGGAATACCCCCTGGAGAGATACGCCCGGGATTGCCGCGTCACCACGATTTACGAAGGAACCTCGGAAATCCAGCGGCTGGTGATTGCGCGGGAGATTCTGGGGAGCCATTATGCATAAAAAAAGTTTCGAGTTTCGGGTTCCGAGTTTCGAGTTGAGAGCTGAGCCAAAAAAAAGTTTCTGGTTGCTCGTTTAAAACAAGTAACGAGTAACCACCAAGATGTAACCAGGAACGATCCACTTTAAACCCGAAACGCGAAACTCAAAACCCGAAACTGCTTTCAGATGGCTTCATTCGGGGGCTGGATTTCCTTGTAATCGCCCCTGGCCTTGGCTTGGGAGAGAAGGTCTTCCAACCAGTTGATCACCACGCTCTCCTGCTTCTGCATGAGAAGGCTGCGTCGATAATTCTCCTTCTGAGAGTTGAACTGCCCCGGGTCGATTCCCTGCACTTCTTTCAGATGAGGGATCGCGTATTTTCCATCCTGGAAGATCGGTGACTCGGGGTAGGGGCTCTTCAGGGAGAGAGCCATCAGGGCTTTGCGCAAATCCTCCGATGCAGGGACCTTGGGCGGGGCCGACGCCCGGGGGAAGAAGCCCGTCTCTTCCACCTTCAGCCCTTCCTGGGCCGCCAGGGGTTTAAAATCCGTTCCCTTTTTCAACTTTTCCAGGATGTCTTTGGCCTTGGCCAAGGCTTTCTCTCTCTGTTTCTCTTTTCGCAAAGCCTCGGTGACCTGTCCTTCCACCTCTTTCAGCTCCGGGGTTCTGGCCTCCTGTTTCTCCACCGCCTGCATCACCACGAAATTTTCGCCGACCCGGAGGGCGGGGCTGATGTCCCCTTTGCCCATGGATAATGCCGACCCTTTCAGCTTGGGATCCAGGTCCACCTTGTCATCGGCGGAGAAGAGCGGGGTCTCCTTCACCGGGAGCTTCTTCTCTTCGGCGAACTTGTCCAGGCTTTTGTCCTTGGAGGCCTGAGCAAACGCCTGGTCCGCCAGGTCATAGGCCATTCCCCGGGCCTGCCGGTTCTTGAGCAGAACCTCAATCTGATCCCTCACCTTCTCCAAGGGCTGAGTGCTGGCTTCCTGGATTTCATCCACTTTCAGAATATGGAATCCATAGGGGGTCTGAATTACGCTGCTGATCTCTCCCACTTTCATGGAAAAGGCCGCTTGCTCGAACTCCGGGACGACCATTCCTTTGGAGAGGAAGCCGATTTCTCCTCCCCGGTCCTTGGTTCCCGGGTCCTCAGAGTACTGTTTGGCCAGCTGGGCGAAGTCCTTCCCTTTGGCCGCCTCTTCGCGAATGGACTCGGCCTTTTGTTTGGCCTTGGCGGAGCCCTCCTTGTCCTGGGCTTCCGCCTTGATGAGGATATGTCGGACCTTGACCCGTTTGGGCTGCCCGAACTTTTCTTTGTTATTCTGGTAGTAGTCTTCGATCTCCTTGGAGGAGACCGGAATCTGTTTCATATAATCCTTGGGATCGAACAAGAGATAGCGAACCTTCACTTTCGCCGGGAGTTTGAATTCTTCTTTGTGCTTGGAGAAGTATTCCTTAACCTCCTCCGGAGTCATGGAGACATCCTTGAAGTCGGCCGGATTCAGAGAGATCATGTCCAGGTTGATCTTTTCGAAACCCTGGCGATAGGCTTCCAGGACTTCCTGGTCGGAGACCATCACCGAAGACAGGATGAGCCCCTGGAGTTTATTGATGAGGAGCATCTCCTTCTGACTGCCCTCGAAATCCTTGGGCGTGAGCCGGACCCGCTGGAGAGCGCGAGTGTAAGTGGCTTTGTCAAAAAGCCCGTCCTTCTGGAAGGCGGGATTGCTGTGGATGGAAGCCTCCACCTCTTCGTCGGTTGCTCTCAGCCCAAGTCGACGGGCCTCCTGGAGAAGGAGGACCCGGTTGACCAGGTCCTTCACCGCCCGTTCCTTGAGGTTGAGCTTCTTAGCCATCTCCTCGGTGAATCTTTCTCCGTAGAGAGACTGGTAACGGTCCCGCATATTCTGATAATAATTCCTGGCCTCGGCCACGCTGATGATGCGGTCTCCAATCTTCAGCAGTTCCCGCTGGCGGCCTTCATTGGGAGCCCAGATCCCCCAAAAGATAAAGACGACCACGACCGCGCCCAGGGCGGCCTTGATCATCCAGGATTGAGCGTGTTTCCTCATGAAATCAAGCATAAGGCGATAACCCCTTTCTTCAAGGATATCAGTGATTTTAGAAGAAGCCGGGCAAAATGACAAGGTATTTTTCCGGAAGGAGTCTCCTTCGGCCCCTCATCCATCGGGTTTCAAAATACCTTGCACGGATTCGTGAATTTTGTTATTATAAATTCCTTATAAATTTTAAGGCGTTTCTCTCATTCACCGGGATAGGATGCTTTTCCTTCGGCAAAAAGGAAGAAAGGAGTCGGAGAATGATTTTTGATTTTGTCCTGGGCCTCTTCTCCAACGATTTGGCCATCGACCTGGGAACGGCCACCACACTCGTCTATGTTAAAGGGAAGGGAATCGTCCTCTGCGAGCCGTCGGTCGTCGCGGTGCGGAAGGATTCGAAGGGGGGGCGCAAGATCCTGGCGGTGGGAAAAGAAGCCAAGAAGATGCTGGGCCGGACTCCGGGAAACATCGTGGCCATCCGNNCCGATGAAAGACGGGGTCATCGCCGATTTTGAAATCACCGAATCCATGCTTCGTTACTTCATCGCTCAGGTGCACAAGGGCCGGACGCTGGTCCGGCCGCGGATCATCGTCTCGGTCCCTTCGGGAATCACCGAAGTGGAAAAAAGAGCGGTGCGGGAATCGGCCCAGTCCGCGGGAGCGCGGGAGGTTTACCTGATTGAAGAGCCCATGGCGGCGGCCATCGGAGCCGGTCTGCCGGTGAGCGAACCGTCGGGCAACATGATCGTGGACATCGGGGGAGGAACCTGCGAGGTGGCGGTGATCTCCCTCGCCGGGATCGTTTACAGCCAGTCCGTGCGGGTGGGCGGGGACAAGATGGATGAGGCCATCACCAATTTCGTGAAGCGCAAGTACAACCTGCTCATCGGCGAACGCACGGCAGAGACGATCAAGATCCAGATCGGCACAGCCTACCACGATGAGGAAGTCCGGACCATGGAGATCAAAGGCCGGGACCTCGTAGCCGGAAACCCCAAGGTCCTCCAGGTCAACTCCGAGGAGGTCCGCGAGGCTCTGGCCGAACCGATCAACGCAATTCTGGAGGCCGTGAAGACGACCCTGGAGAGAACTCCCCCCGAGTTGGCCGCGGACATTGTGGACAAGGGCATCGTCCTGGCCGGGGGAGGGTCCCTTCTGCGGAACCTGGACGTCCTGATCCGCGAGGAGACCGGCCTTCCGGTCACCATCACGGAAGATCCTCTCTCCGCCGTGGTGTTGGGGTCCGGAAAAGCACTGGATGAACTCAACCTCCTCAAAGAGGTGATGATCAAAAGCTAGAAGAAAAGCTTATAGCTCATAGCTCATGGCATTTTTTTTTACTATGAGCTATGCGCTTGATCTGCGGTGAGTTTGAAGTCATGCTGGATCTTCTGAAACGCTTCCGTCTTTTGATCACCGCCGTTCTCTTCCTATTTTTTGCTCTCCTCCTCCTGACCTTGTATGCCCGGGAAGACCGGCAAACGTCTCTGGTGGAGAAAGTGCTCCTGCAAGTTGCCTTCCCCTTCCAGCAGGGGGCGCAAAAGACCTTCCTCTGGTTCAAGGAAGTGGGGGAGGACTACATCTTCCTTTCCCGGGCCCAGCAGGAGAACCGAGACCTCAAACGGATCATCAACGCCCTGAAGGAGGAGAATAATCGACTCCGGGAAACTCTCCAGACCGATGAGCGCCTGAAGAAGCTGGCCGCCTGGCAAGCCCGGTTCCCCTACAAAAGTCGGATCGCCCACATCTACGCCCGGGGTCCCTCCAGTTGGTCCAAAACCCTGCTGATCAATAAGGGGGAAGCCGATGGCGTCGCCAAAGACATGGCCGTGGCCACTTCCGAAGGGGTGGTGGGCCGGGTCATCGAGGTCTCAGCCGGAACGGCCAAAGTGCTCCTGATCATCGATCCCAACAGCGCGGCGGATGTCATCGTCCAGCGGTCCCGCGCCCAGGGAATCATCGAAGGGAAGATCGACGAGATCTGTGTCCTTAAGTACCTGCAAAAGAACGAGGACGTTCAGGTGGGGGACACCGTGGTAACCTCCGGCCTGGGAGGGGTTTTTCCCAAAGGATTGGTGGTCGGGACCGTCAGCCAAGTAGACCGGAAGCGCCCCGGGATTTTCCAGTATATCGAAGTGACTCCCTCGGTGGATCTGTCCAAATTGGAAGAGGTCCTGGTCCTGGAAGAAGGATCAAAGCCGTGAAGGTCCGGAAAATCCAACCTCAAGACCGGGTCGAGTTGAAAGACCTCCTCCGAGCCCAGACCCATTTCCATCCCGAAGAGTTCCAGGTGGCCCTGGAGCTGATCGATATCGCCCTGGCCCATCCCGGCGAAGAGGATTATAGGATTCTGTGCGCGGAGGAAGGGGAGGGGGAAGTTCGGGGATACATCTGCTTCGGAAAGGCTCCGCTCACCGACGGGGTCTATGATCTTTACTGGGTCGTGGTTCATCCCGCTTTCTGGAACCAGGGAATCGGGTCTTCCCTCCTCCTCCGTACAGAAGAAGAACTCCGGGGCCGGCAAGCCCGTCTCCTGCTCATCGAAACCTCATCTGCCCCCGCTTACGAAGCTCCGCGGGCCTTCTACCGGAAACGGGGATATGGGGAGCTGGCCCGGGTCTTGGATTACTACCGCAAAGGCGATCACAAGATCATCTTCGGGAAAAGATCACCTTTTTAGATTCAGAGTCTGCCTCGTAGGCCTGGACAGGGAACTTTCCAATCATCAAAAGGAAATTGAGGTTATGGGTTTCTCTTTGAAAAGAGGGCAAAACGGCGTATAATCCCGAGCTAGGAAGCTTCTTGGATTCCAATCCATGTCCGTGATCCAAAAGATCTGGGGAAAGATCGGCAATCTTCATTGGGGAGGGTCCCCTATTTTCCAGAGGCCCCTGGGACTGCAGACCCGGATTATCCTTCTCTTCACCGTGGTGGTCGTCAGCGTCCTGGTCCTCTTCTCCTACCTTGAATACCGCCTTTCCGAGCATGCCCTGCGCGAACTCTACCGGGAAAGGACCATTTATGTAACCCGGGAGATGGATGCTAAGATTTTTACCGCCAAGGACCTGGAAAACGTGGCCTTCCTGGAAGAGGAGATGGCCGGCTGGATGTACTCCCGTCCTTCCATCAAGGCCATCGATGTCTTCGTGTTCTACAAAAACAGCTACAAGGTGGTAGCCTCCAGCTGGGAAGGGAAAGACCTGGGAATCAGCTATCAGAGCCTGGACGCCCTGAAACGGGATATGGTCCTTTCACACCTGTTGACCCAGGAGGAGCATCCTCACTGGGAGGTCCTGGCTCCCCTTCATGTCGGGCGGAAAATCGTGGGCGGCATTCGCATCCTGACCTCCTTGGAAGAAATGGAGACTTCCCTGGCCAACAAACGGACCCGGACCATCCTCTTCACTTTGATCAGCACGGCGATCTTGATCCTGATCCTCACGGTTTTTTTCAGCCGGGCCATCCACCGTCCCATCCAGCAGCTGGTCCGGGCCATGTCCCAAGCGGAGGCCGGCCAACTGACCGTGGCGGTTCCCGTGAAATCCAAAGATGAGCTGGGTCTGCTGACCGTGCACTTCAATCGGATGCTCTCCCGGATCAGCCAGTTCAATGAAGAGCTGAACCTGAGAATCGAAGCGGCCACGCGGGAGCTGGCCCAGCGGAACGAAGAGCTGCGGCTGGCCAACGAGTCCCTCTTCCAGGCGCAGCGCCAGCTGGTGCAGGCGGAGAAGCTCTCCGCCCTTGGCCATGTGGCGGCCACGATGGCCCATGAAATCGGAACCCCCCTGAACTCCATCTCCGGGTACATTCAGCTCATGCTCGCCGAAGGGACGGGGTCGGAGTTGATGACCAAACGCCTGAAGATCATCGAATCCCAACTCGATCGCCTGACCCAGACGATCCGCAACCTCCTCCATTCGACCCGCCAGCCCGAGCCGCAGCTCAAGGCCCTGGATATCAACCAGCTCCTGGAGACGGTGATGACCCTCACCCAGCCGGGGATGTCCATGCGGGAGATCCAGCTGGTGCGCCAGCTGGACCCTGCCCTTCCTCCCGCAGCCGGCGACCCCAGTCTCCTCCAGCAGGTCTTTCTCAACCTGGTGACCAATGCCTTGGATGCCATGCCCCAGGGAGGGATCCTCACCATCGTCACCGACTCCCCATCGGTTTCGAGCCAAAACGGCCGCTTTGTTGAAGTGGCGGTGAAAGACACGGGCACGGGTATGTCCCCGGAGGTGATGAG
>PMCE01000455.1:0-4162 GCA_003154025.1 Syntrophaceae bacterium | reverse complement strand
CCGGAGGTTGTCTGACCATGGCCCCTCCCGTTCGTATCCTCGTGGTGGATGACGATGAGATCACCTGCAACCTCTTGGAGGAGGTTCTGTCCAAGGAAGGCTACACCGTGCAAAAGGCCCTCAACGGCCGCCAGGCGATCGATCAGGGGGAGAAGCAGACGTATGACGTGGTCCTCACCGACATCAAAATGACCGGTGTAGACGGGATGGAGGTCCTGCGAGCCTACCGGCAGAAAAACCCGGAGACCATCATCATCATGATGACCGCCTTCGGCTCGATCGAGACCGCCATCCGGGCCATCAAGGAGGGGGCTTACGACTACGTGAGCAAGCCCTTCAAGCTGGATGAAATCAAGCTCACCATTCAACGGGCTCTGGAGCAGAAACGCCTCCTGGAGGAAAACATCTACTACCGCCAGGAGCTGATCACCAAGTATAAGCTGGAGAACATCGTCGGGGGCAGTCCTCGGATGCTGCAGGTTTACAAAACCATCGCCCGGGTGGCAGAGAGCCGCTCCACGGTCCTCCTCATGGGGGAGAGCGGGACCGGCAAAGAGTTGATCGCCCGGGCCATCCATTTCAACAGCCCGAGAGGGTCCCGTCCCTTTGTGGCCGTGGACTGCAGCTCCCTGGCGGAAACCCTTCTGGAGAGCGAACTCTTCGGCCATGTGCGGGGGGCGTTCACGGGCGCGGTTGCCGCCAAGAAGGGGCTCTTCGAAGAGGCGGACAGCGGGACCTGCTTTCTCGATGAGATCGGAGACATCAGCCTGGCCATGCAGGCCAAGCTCCTTCGGGTCCTCCAGGAGCACGAAATCAAACGGGTCGGGGGCACGGAGACCATCAAGATCGATGTGCGCATCGTGGCCGCCACCAACAAGAACCTGGAGGAATTGGTGGCGGAAAAGAAATTCCGGGAGGACCTCTTCTACCGCCTCAATGTGGTTTCAATCCACCTCCCATCACTCCGGGAACGGCCGGAAGATATTCCGCTCCTGGCCGATCATTTTCTGAAAAAGTTTGCCGCTCAGAACAACAAGCCGGCCTGCCGAATCTCCCCGGAAGCCATGGATATCCTCATTCGCTACCGGTGGCCCGGGAACGTGCGGGAGCTGGAGAATGTGATCGAACGGACCGCCACCCTTTCCGGCACCAATTTGATTCAGCCCGAGGACCTTCCCCGCCGACTCCAGCTGGAACCGGCCCAGATGGACCTGAGATCTCTCCCTTCGCGAATACCCCTTTCCGAGTTGGAGAAACTCTATATCCAAAAGGTATTGGAGGAGACGGGGGGGAATAAGAAGAAAGCCGCCGATATTCTGGGAATTGACCGCCGGACCCTATACCGCATGGCTACCCGCCTGGGACTAACCATCAAGCGCTANNTTAATAGAGAAGAAATCGTGGGGCGATCTTGCTCTGGGAAAACAAGATCAATGGCTCCACAACTTATGATTCCGCCCTTCATAAAGATTCATAATTATATGATTTTTTTATTCAATTTAATCTTCGAAGAATTACAAGGGTATTAATTTATCCACGGTATTCTTCTTGCTTAGGGTAACAGCAGGGCAAATATCAGCCTTTAAAATGAAATGAAATTTTCGCCACATCAAATCCGATCGCCCTATTGGCCCCTTATGGTCGTTATGCTGCTTATCTTTGCAGGATGCAGCAGCCTGAAATCTGAAAACGAGAAGCTCAAAGAAGAAATCATCGACGTAAGCGCAGAGAACGAGAAATTAAGGAAGGATTTGAACATCCTCAAGTCGGAAAATTCAAAGATGCACGTGCGGGTAGCGCAGCTTCATCTGGAGATTGCGGCCCTGCATCAGGAAATTCAAAACATGCAGAAGGATTTGGACATTTTCAAAACCCAGTTAAGGGGTGGAGAGAAGAAGAACAAGAAGTCCTAGCTATTCTTAAATGTATATGCCATTGCCCCTCTCCGAAGAGAGTTGGAGATCCTAACGCAAAGGAGGTGAAAAGAGATGAAGAGACTGATCGCTTTGTTAGTGTGCGTGCTGTTTGCCATGACGATCATGGTGGCCGCTTGCGCGAAGAAGGAAGAGCCGGCCAAACCCGCTGAGCCAGCCAAGAAGGAAGAGCCGGCGAAGGTTGCCGAGCCCGAGAAGAAGCCCGAAGAAGTCAAACCGGCGGAAAAGGCTCCGGAGAAAGCTCCTGAGAAGAAGTAATTTTTCGAAGTTCACCTGCATGAAGAAGATGTAGGAGAGCCGAAAAGCAGAAAGGAGTGGAAAATCATGAAAAGATCTCTGGTTGTAATGGTGGCTCTGTTGGCGATGGTGGCCTTCGTGAGCGGAGTGATGGCGCAGGCTCCGGCAAAGACCGAGAAGCCCGCAGCTCCGGCTGTTGAGAAGGCCGCCCCCGCCCCCGAAAAGCCGAAACCGGCGGCGGAGAAGCCCAAGGCGGACAAACCCAAGGCGATGAAATTTGCCGGGGCCGTTACGGGTTACGAGGCGGGGAAGATGATCAAGGTCAAAGGAGCGAAGGACAAGGAGATGACCTTCGACGTGATGGGCGACACCAAGATGAAGGGTGAAGTGAAAGAGGGCGCCAAGGTAACCGTCATGTACAAAAAAGACGGTGACAAGATGGTCGCCACTTCCATCGCCATGACCCCCGAGAAGAAGGCTCCTTCCAAGAAGGCTCCGGCCAAGGCGGCTGAACAAGCTCCTGAAAAAGCTCCCGAAAAGAAGTAATTCTTTTCAGGCTGGTTCGAAAAGGCATAATCCCGATAGGGGTTATGCCTTTTTCTTTTTTGGGCTTCTCGAGCAGCCCGCGCCTTTTTCCGGAATCATTCAGAATGGACGCGGATCCAGGTTTAAGCAGAAACTTCGATATCACTTGAGAAGGCAGGACCAAGTGGTAACTGGCGTCCCATCCTCCAGAGGTTTCCATTCCCCTCCGTAGGAATAAATCCCAAGAAAATTCATAAAAGGGCTTGACAAAATTTTGAGCGCTATGCTATGAATCCTTGAATGAATAATCATTCATTCAGGTACCCACATCAAGATATTTGTTAATAAAAACCAATAGATAACTGAAAGGAAATGGTCATGAGAAGCAGAAAAATCGCCAAAATCCAAATCCTGACCCTTCTTGCGGGGTTGTTTCTTCTCCTGCTGGCCACTCCGCTCCTGGCCAGTGAGGCAGAGCTGGAAATCCCCGTCCTCACCGCTAGTCAAAACACCTTGCTCATGACGGGACTATTAATCTGTGTCCTGGGAATGGCTTTTGGGGCCTATGAATATGTAAAGGTGAAAAATTTCCCGGCCCACAAATCCATGCTGGACGTAGCCGATGTGATCTTCCAGACCTGTAAGACTTACCTGTTTCAGCAGGGAAAACTCCTCATCGTCCTGGAAATCTTCATCGGAGTGTGTATCGCTTACTACTTTGGCTTCCTGCAGCACATGGACGCGGGCGGGGTGATCCTTATTTTGATCTGGTCCGTGGTGGGAATCCTGGGCTCCTACAGCGTGGCCTGGTTCGGCATCCGCATGAACACCCTGGCCAACTCCCGGATGGCTTTTGCCTCCCTCGAGGGGAAGCCGATTAAACTGCTGGACATCCCCCTGCGGGCCGGCATGAGCATCGGCGTCCTTCTGGTTTGCGTCGAGCTGATCATGATGCTCATTATCCTGGTGTTCATGCCAAGAAATTATGCCGGGGCCTGCTTTATCGGGTTTGCCATCGGGGAATCTCTCGGCGCCAGCGCGCTGCGGATCTGCGGCGGCATCTTCACCAAGATTGCGGACATCGGCTCCGACTTGATGAAGATCGTCTTCAATATCAAGGAAGACGACCCGAGAAACCCGGGGGTGATCGCCGACTGCACCGGGGATAACGCGGGTGACAGCGTGGGACCCACCGCCGACGGTTTCGAAACCTACGGAGTAACCGGTGTGGCGCTCATCAGCTTCATCGTTCTGGGGGTTTTCGAGCAGTTTCGGGCCGAGCTGATCACCTGGATCTTCGTCATGCGGATTCTGATGATCATCACTTCGATCGTGGCTTTTCAGTTCAACAAAGCGGTCACCACTGCCAGATTCGGGGGCAAAGAAAAGGTTGATTTCGAGCTTCCTTTGACCATGCTGGTCTGGTTCACCTCCATTCTTTCCATCATCGTAACCTTTGCCGCCAG
>PMCE01000573.1:2387-6761 GCA_003154025.1 Syntrophaceae bacterium | reverse complement strand
TCCCCGAAAGTCTTTACACATGCTGTCAATGAAACTGTCTCATGTGACATATGAGACTTGGGGAAAATCAAATCTTGCAGCAGCCGCAATCCTCTCCGGTTATTTCTTTCCCGCCGTCACGGGTATGCTCCGGTAGGATTCGTCCACCGCGGGCATTTTCACCTGCTCCTTTGGGCTTAACAGCTTTCCGTAGATGGGGTCGTTCTGCCAGCCGTCCACGTGGGCGGCCCTCTTAGCGGCGGATTTTAATTTCTTCCAGTCGGCGCTGCCGTACAAGAACATCTCCTGGGGGGCCATGGACCCCTCTCCGTGTATGGTGTCGATCTGGTAGAAATTGCAGGTCATGTCCTTGGCCAGCCGCATCACCCGAGGCCGGGCTTCCGTGGGAACCCCGTCCTTGGCGCCCAGGTATTTTTCAATGTAGGGCCGAATCTCCGGATTGTTCCAATCCCGGAAAGTCGGCACGGTGGTTGACAGCCCTCCGGCGATATCCTGCAGGTGCTGGCACATCTGGTGAAAGTTGCTGGCTAGGGTTTGATCATGACCTTGATGGCTTCCTGGCACCGGACCTGGACCTGGAAGGCTTCGGCGGCCCGGTCCAGGGGAAACCTGTGAGTGATAAGCGGTCTGGCACTGACTTTGCCGCTCCGGAGAAGCTCGATGGAGGCCGGGAAATTTCCCCCCAGGCAGCCAATCAGGGTTAAATTCTTGGCCATGGCCTTCAACGGGTCCCAGGCGAGCGGCTTTTCATATACGCCTACCAGAATAACCTTTCCCCCGCCGCGGGTCATTTCGATCGATTGATCGAAGGTTTCCTGCGTTCCCGCACATTCGACGGTGAGGTCCACTCCCATCCCGGAGGTAGCCTCCATAATCGCCGGCAAGACATCTTTTTTTGCCGCATCCACCACCACATCGGCCCCACATGCCTTGGCGGCTTGTAGGCGGGAGGGCCTGCGGCCAGTGGCCAGGACCCTTGGGACCCCCATGGCCTTGAGGACCTGGATGGCATTCAGCCCGATGACCCCGGCTCCCAGGACAGCCGCCGTGTCTTTTTCTCCGGGCTGCGCCCTTTTTACCGAAAAGAGGGATATGGAAAGCGGCTCCACGAATGCGCCGTCCTCGAAATTCAATTCCTCGGGCAGCCGGAAAACATTACGGCCGGGACTGGCAAAGGGAATGGCGACATATTCGGCCATAGCCCCGGGAAATTGGTACCCGAGAAGGGCCATATCGGAACAGCGGTGGGATTTGCCCTGCCGGCACCAGAAACACTTCCCGCAGGGACGGAAACCAACGGCGGTAACCCGTTCACCCGGTGAAATACCGGCAACTTTATCTCCCACCTCGGCCACCANNCTTGATAATAATGCCATGGTCCTCCAGGACGGGATCGGGTACGTTCTCCGTGCGTATTTCGCCGGGCCCATGTAAAACGGCTGCCTTCATAGATTTCTCTCCGCTGATGGATGCATTTTCTTTGGGTAAAACCCGGCTCTGCCGGGAGACTCGCCGCGTTTGACTTTTCCGGGATGCCTGGGTTGTGGCCCGGGGTCAAGGGGGTTGCCCGCAGAAAGCATCGGCCGGGCGAGCCCTTTTCCGGGAGGCACCGACCGGAATCCGTATGATGAGGCGGGCTACGCGCTTCGTGTGATCGCCCCTACCAGGAGAGGAAGCCGTCGAGGGAATCCGAGACCGGGTAGCCCGAGCCCGACCCCTCCAGGGAATAGGGGGCGCCTTATGATTTCTGCGGGCAACCCCCTTGACCCCGGGCCTGGCACCCGAGCGAAGGCCACTCTTTCGGCAACTTCGGTTTATTTTTCTTCCTTCACCTTCTTCAACATCTGATTGGCGCCTTGCTGGAATCCCTGCAAGTAGACCTGCTGCGTGGCCGATTCGTACAGGAGTCCCACGTCCGCCGGATAATTCATGGCGATGTTGATCGCCCGTTTGCAGCCCATGACCGGTGCACCGTTGTCCGATATTTCCTGGGCCATCTTTCTGGCCTCTTCCATCAGCCGGGCCTTGGGGTATACATGTTCCACCAACCCGATCCGCAGCGCCTCCTGGGCATCGATTCTCCGCCCGGTAAAGATCAGTTCCTTGGCCTTGCCCACGCCCACGATTTTAGGAAGCCGCTGCGTCCCGCCGCCGTCCGGGATGATCCCCAGCTGAACCTCGGGTATTGAGAATACTGCGGTTTCATCGGCCAATCGAATATCGCAAGCAAGGGCCAGTTCCAACCCTGCGCCCAGGCAGAACCCGTTTATGGCCGCTATAACCGGAACGGGAAGTTTTTCGAAGGCCGTAAAACAGTTTCGGTAGACCTGGATCTGTTCGAACCGGTCATGCCGTTTGACTCCTCCGGTCAGATCTTCCCCGGCGGCAACCATTTTCAGGTCGATCCCGGCGCAAAAGGCCTGATCCCCCGCGCCGGTAATGATCANNTCCATGATTCCCCGGTTAAAGGCATTTCTTGCCTTAGGGCGATTGAGCGTTAGGATGGCGATTTTTTCCGTCGTCTCCAGCAGAACGTCGTGGTAGGAACCCATGAAGACCTCCTTTTCCGATATTTTTCAGGGAATATAACACGAAACCGGCTGGGAAAAAACAGGGAGAACCTGCCCCCGGTCATCTCCTTAATAATTCGAGAAGGGCCCGGGCAATCCTCCGGGCAAAGGATGGATCGTTGATGTGAGCTTCCGTTTCGATGACCGGGATACGGGGGGGGAGGTTATTTTTCAGGGCTTCAACGAAGGCATGGTCGGCCTCGGGATCGAAGAAGGGCTGCCCGGAGGCGTCGACGGCCGAAAAACCTCGAAGGGGGATATGGATAACCACGGGACCTTTTGACCGGGATAGCCTCTGACCGATGATCTCCCCGAGCCGTCGGTTCTCCTCCACGTTGGTCCGCATCAGGGTCGTGGCCGGGTTGTGAACGTAGAGAAGCCGGTCCCGGAATTGAGGGGGGATGGCATCGGGAAAGTAGTTGACCATATCCATGGCCCCGGGGACCACCACCTGGGGGATTCCCATTTCCCCGGCCTTCTCCAGGCGATGAGGACCGGCGCTTCCCTTTCCCCCGCAGAGTTCATCGGGCAGCTCCGTGGTGGTGATGTCCAGCACCGCCTGGATGTGCCCCTCTCCGATCAACTGTTCCATGGCCATCCCGCCGGGGCCGTTGGCATGGAAGACCAGAACTTCGTATCCTTTCTCTTGCAGGATTCTCTTGGCTTCCATGACGCAGGGTGTGGTCACTCCGAACATGGTGGCGGCAACGAGGGGAAGCTCTTCGGAGATCGACTCCTCTCTTCCTTCCACCATCCCGCAGACCGCAGCGGCCGCATTTCCGAGGATCCGGCGGCTGATCCGGTTGAGGCCGGAGATGTCCACCACGGAAGCCATCATGGTAATGTCGGAGGTGCCCACGTAGGGGCGGATGTTTCCCGAGGTCATCGAGGAGACCATGACTTTTGGAATCCCCAACGGGAGGGTCCTCATGGCGCCGGTACCGATGACCGTCCCGGCACCTCCTCCCAAAGAGATGACTGCCGAGATTTCCCCCGCATCGTAGAGTTCCCGGGTGATCCGCGCCGCGCCTTTGGCCATATTGGCCACCGCTTGGCCCCGATCTCTCAAACGGAGCAGCTCCGGGAGGGGTTGCCCGCCCGCGGCGGCGACCCTTTCGTTGGAAATATCCACGTTTGCAGGAGAAGCTCCAAGCACCCCCGCGTCCAGCGTGCGGACTCGCAGCCCTCTGGTCGAGATCTGATCCTTGATGAAGTTCAGCTCTTCAGCCTTGGTGTCGAAGGTCCCGATGATCAGGATAGGACGTTTCATTTAAAAGAAAATACGCATAGGGCATAGAGCATAGCGTTACAAAAGAGTATTCTCTCTTGCATGCTTTTCATCCGTTCGCTATGCCCTCTGCACTCTGCTCTATGCGTCTTATTTTTTAAGACGCTGGGCTTTGAACATCTCCGTCGTCTTCTGGATGGCTTCCTCGACCGGGATTCGTTCGATGGAAGAGGCCCCGACGAACCCCGCCGCCTGGGTGTGGCGGTAGATGTATTCCGTGGCCTCGGGTCCTTCGATCGGCCCGCCGTGGGCCAGGCAAATCACGTTCCGCTTGACGGACAGAGCGGCCTGGAAAATCCCGTGACATCTCTTCCCGGCCTCTTCCAGGGTCATGGGGCGCTTGGAGCCGACGGTCCCGCCGGTGGTGGTTTTCATGTGGGCGACCACCGAATCGATGCCCTTCTGGGCCATCATCCTGGATTCCTCGGGATTGAAGACATAGGCCATGGTGAAGAGCCCGAGGGACCCGGCGAGTTGCATGATCTCGGCCTCTCTCCGGTAACTCATCCCCAGGTC
>PMCE01000573.1:0-2327 GCA_003154025.1 Syntrophaceae bacterium | reverse complement strand
CCGAAAGGCATGTACCCGGCGATGGAAGGGAGGCCGTCCATGCGGTAGAGGCCGGAGTTATAGATGATGATCAAGTCTGCGCCCCCGGCCTCGGCGAATTTCGCCGAAAGGCCGATCCCCGCCCCGGCAGCTACGATCGGTCTGCCCTTCTTCGTCTGAGCCAGGAGCCTGGCCCGCACCCCCTGGCGATTGTATTTCTTAGCCATTCGGTCTACCTCCGTCAAGTTTTTCGTAAGGCGCAAGGCGCGAGGGCGCGAGAGCGAAAAAATTCTTTCTTAACGCCTCGCACTCTCGCGCCTTGCGATTCTTCAAGCCTTCGGCTCTGCCGGAAATCGTGACTTCCCAAAATTGTAGCAGAACTTGAAGGTTTTGGGAGAAAATTGTCCGCTATAGGGCGGTCGTTATGGAAACTCTTGTTGAATTCACCGCCCCAAGAATGTTAGAAATAAGGTGCAGGACATTCAAGGAAATATTCTGATAGGAGGATCTTCCATGGCTCTGGTTATCGAGGGCGGTTTAGATATTCCCATCCCCCGGATGGTTCCCATTAGGCAGAAGTTCCCCGGCCCGGAAATCAAGGACGTGGCCGCGGAAATCAAACAACTCTTCTCCCGGGACGAGCGGGTGAAAAAGATCAAGAAGGGCAGCCGCATCGCCGTAACCGCCGGGAGCCGGGGGATCAACTCCATCGATAAAATCATTCACGCCGTGGTAAAGGAGCTTCAAGCCCTGGGAGCCAACCCCTTTATCGTCCCGGCCATGGGAAGCCACGGAGGGGCCACGGCGGAGGGACAACGCAAGGTCCTGGCCGAATACGGCATCACCGAAGAGACCATGGGCGTCCCGGTCAAATCCTCGATGGAAGTGGAGAAGATCGGACAGCTGGCCAACGGGGTCCCGGTTTATCTGGACAAGAACGCCCTGGGGAGCGACGGGATCGTGGTGGTCAACCGGGTCAAGCCGCACACGGCCTTCAAAGCCGATTATGAGAGCGGACTCTGCAAAATGCTGGCCATCGGCCTGGGGAAGCATAAAGGCGCCACGGCTTTCCATACCTGCGGCATGGACATGTTCGGCGAACTTCTTCCCCAGCTCGGAAAGGTCGTCCTGGATAATGCTCCGGTCCTCTTCGGACTGGGCATCATCGAAAACGGATACGATCATCCGGCTCGGCTCGAAATCGTCTGGAAGGAAGGTCTGGTGAAGCGGGAAAAGGACCTCCTGGCTGAGGCCAAGGGCCTGATGCCCAGAATCTTACCGGACAACCTTCATCTCCTGCTGGTGCAGGAAATCGGCAAGGAGATCAGCGGCAGCGGGATGGACCCGAACATCACCGGGCGTTCGACCTCCCCGCATTTTCATAAGCCCGATGCGCTGAAGGTGGATAAGATCGTCGTGCTGAACCTCACCGCCGTCTCCAAGGGGAACGCCTGCGGAATCGGGGTGGCCGACGTGACGACGAAAAAGTTCGTGGACTCCATGAACCTGGACTATACCTATGTCAACGCCATCACTTCCGGAGTACTGGCCACGGCCCGTATCCCCCTCCATATGCCCACGGACCGGGAAGCGATCCAACTGGCCTTGAAGGCCTGCGCGCGGGTCCAGCATCCGGAGACGAGAATCGTCTGGATCAAAAACACCCTTTCTCTGGAAAAGATCTACGTCTCCGAGCCTCTGTTGCCGGAGATCCGGAAGAATCCCCAGATGGAGATCCTGGGCGACCCCCGGCCCATGGTCTTTGATGGGGGCGGGGCTTTGAACTTTCCGTAAACAACCTCTTCCCCAAGATCCCTCCCTTGCCCGCTCCGTAACCTCCGGAAGATGATTACGGGGCGGGGTCAGGGGGGAGAAAAACAGATCACCTTCCTCACCTTCCATTTTTCACCGCAGAGCACGCGGTGAAAAATAAATTCCAAATCCCAAGCACCAAATAACAAATGGGTTCTCCGGGATGAAAAGTCTTACCCCAAAATCGCCTTTAAGTCCTGATCGGGGGTGGTGATGGGCTTAATAGCGAAAGTCTTCACCAGCGTATCCAGCACCGCGGGCGAAAGGAAGGCCGGCAGGCTCGGACCGAGGCGGATGTTCTTGATGCCCAGGTAGAAAAGGGTCAGCAGAATCGCCACCGCCTTCTGCTCGTACCAGGATAAGATCATGGACAGGGGGAGGTCATTGACCCCCACGTTGAAAGCTTTGGAAAGGGCCAAGGCGATCTGAATGGCGGAATAAGCATCGTTGCACTGGCCGATATCCAGGAGGCGGGGAATGCCTCCGATGTCGCCGAGCTCCTTGTCGAAGAATCGGAATTTCCCGCAGGCCAGGGT
>PMCE01000101.1:8191-22031 GCA_003154025.1 Syntrophaceae bacterium | reverse complement strand
CGGCCAGCCAAAGGGCCGCGCAGGCTACGGGGAAAAGAACCGTGGCCACGATGAAGGCCGGGGAATAATTCCCGCTCATCTCGAAGAGCCATCCTCCCAGCCAGGGACCGATGGTTCCCCCCACGGCGAAAGCAAACCACACCCCCCCCACAATGGCCCCCACCCTCGGACCCTGAAAAATGTCCGTAATCGCGGCGACGATGGTGGGTGAGGCGAGACCGTTGGCCACTCCCAAAGAGATGGAATAGTAATAAAGCATCCAGGGATGGGAGGGGTCCTGTATGAGCATCAGGACGATCATCCCTGATGTTCCCACGACCGTGGCCAGGGTCAGGGTCACTTCCCGCCCGATTCGGTCGGAGATCAAACTCCCCAGGGACCCGAAGGCATAGGTCAGGCCGAATAAAGAGAGCACCGCAGAGGCATAGAACTTGGGATACCCCATGTCAATGGCGAAGGCCACCTGATGGGTCAGGAGGATGGTCTGCATGATTCCCCAGAGGCAGAAGGTCGTCATGCATAGAAGCCAGAAGCGGGTGGTTCGGATTGCCTTAGAAAGGGTCCAGGAAACGGCCGCCCATGAAGGGTCCACAACCTTCATGGGATTCTTCATCGCCAGAGTCTCCCCATCCTGGGATTCCGGGAGTCCATCCCGAAGAAGGCCCATATCGCGGGGATGGTAACGCACGACGAATACGATTAGGGGAATCAAAATTCCTCCGACGGCCAGCCCCTCGATGAGATAGGTGTTGCGCCATCCGGTGTTCTCGATCAGCCAGGCGATGGCCGGATAGCAGCCGAAGGCCCCCCCGGACCCCAGAAAGAGCAGCGAAAAGGCCAGTCCCCGTTTTCTCTCGAACCAGTTGCGCAGGACCGTGGTGAAGGGGACCGCCCCGATCATGCACAGGCCGACCCCGGAGATCAGGCCGAAGGTGATCCAAAAATACCAGAGATGGTTTCCCCATCGGGATAGAATGAGCCCCAGTGACAGGAGCGAGGCTCCCAGGATCATGGTTTTCCTGGGCCCCGTGCGGTCCACCAGGTGGCCGGTGATGGGCGCCATGATTCCGTAAACGAAGACGTGGATCGAAAACATGGTGGCGGTGAGATCCCGGGGCCACTTGAACTCCTCCAGCAGTGAGGGGAAGATGACCGAAAAAGAGAAACGGGCGCCATAGCCCAGGGCGTAGCACGTCGCCCCGACGAGGGCAATGTACCAGCCGTAGAAAATGCGCGGTTTCGTTTTGAAAAGGGGGCCCTGGATGGGGTCTGCCATGGTCGTAAATCGTCTCGCTGGATTCGGGTTCTTATTTCTTCCTGGATTCGTACCTCTTCCGTCCCTCTTCAAAGAGCCTCTGCCCTTCCTCGGTAGTGATCAGGAGGGACGGCACCTCCATAGGTTTGCCGGAGGGATCCAGGGCGACAAAGATGAAAGTCGCAGTGAGGGCCTTTTGCCTCTCTTCCGTGAAACGGTCTTCGGTCTCCACCTCTACCCGGATTTCCATGGAGGTACGGCTCACAAAGGCCAACCGGGCATGGACAAAGACCAGGTTTCCCACCTTCACGGGCTTCAAGAAATTGATCTCTTCCACCTTGGCCGTAACTACATTGGAATGAGCGTGCCGGGAAGCAACCACGCCGGCGGCGCTGTCCATCATCTTCATGATTTCGCCACCGTGCACATTCCCCGCGCGGTTGGCCTGATGGGGGAGCATCACTTGCGCGAGGGTGATCGCGGAATGGCCCGAGGTCCTCTCATTTATTGAGATTTTATTTTCCTGATACTTCAGGACCTTATTAAAGATATCTTCATGTTTACGTTCAACCTTGGCCATGCGCTCAAAATGGTTGGCGATCTCGGGAAATCCATCTTCCCTGGCCGCCCGGGCGCACTCGGGATAGAAGGAAGTCTGCTCGTATCGTTCTTTTTGAACCGCGGCCTCCAGGTTTTCCCGGGTGTCCTGAATCTTTCCCAGGAAACCGAACTGGGCCCGGGCATGCTCCTCTTCGTTTTGGGCGATGTCCAGGAAGACGTCGGCTACCAGCGGGAGGCCGGCGCGGTTAGCTGCTTCGGCATAGAAGAGGTAGGCATTCTGGGCTTTCGACTCTTCCGCTATGGCGAGCTCTAAATTCTTTTCCGTCCTGCTTCCTTTCAAGTCCATAGAATTCTCCTCTGAGGAAAAAACATCATTTGCTAACTGAAACCCTCAAGTCGCAAGTCGCGAGGGCGCAAGTCGATAGAGCATTTCCAACATTGTAAGGCGCAAGCAATAACAGGGTGCCATTTCCTTTACGACCAACACCCTCGCGATTTGCGACTCACGGTTTTTATTCGGTCAGTGCCCCCAGCACACCCTGAAGGAACCCGTCAATTGCCTCTGCAGCGATCCAGCGTACCGCCGCGACGAGGTCATGGTCCGGGTCGATCCAGATGAGATTATGGCCTGCGCCAAGGGCGAAGAAGCTTGACGGCGGAGCGCTCGGGTATCTTTTCGGCGCCCGGTTCAGCCAGAAAAGATACCCGTAACCCGGGTTGACATCGCAGGGGGTGAGGGCCCGCTCGACCCATGGTTCGGAAAGAATCTGCGCGTCTTCCCAACGGCCCCGGGACAACATCAGTAGGCCGAAGCGGGCTTGGTCACGGCTGGAGATTAAAATCCCGCCGCCCCAGTGCCCCCCACCGGAGACGGACTGGATCTGCCGCCCGTCGATCTCCACGCAGGAGTTCCGGTACCCGTGCCATTCCCAGGTGGAGGAAGCTCCGATCGGGTCCAGGATAAACTCCTTGAGCACTTCGGGCAGAGGCCGGCGCCATACCCGCAGCAGCGAAAGGCTCAGCCGATTGACGCGCACGTCATTGTATTCCCAGAAAGTGCCCGAAGGCCGGAGGTCCCGGTAGGTTCCTTTCCTGGAATTGTCGGCACGGGTCCCCACTTCGCGGTTTCGGTCGATCAGGTCGGGCTTCCCCCAAAGGGTGCCTTGCCACTCGCTGGTCTGCTGGAGGAGGTGATGCCAGGTAATCTGATGGTTATGAGGGGGTTCGAACCCGCCGTCCGGGCAGTAGTCGCGCACCGGGTCGTGAACGTCGCGGATCAAGCCCCGGTCGATAGCCAGTCCCGCACAGGCGGAGAGGAAGCTCTTGGACACGCTGAAGGTCATATCGACGCGGGAGGTGTCTCCCCACTCGGCCACGATGCGCCCGCCGCGGACGATCAGCCCGTTGGGGCCGCCCCGTTCTTTCACCCGGCCGATGATCCCCCCGTATTCAGGGGGTTCGTTGTAATTCAGAGGGATACTTTTGGGGAGATCCCTTGGCCAGGGAGTCTCGTGCTGGAAGGCATAATCCACCGCATTCTTCAGCCGGTCCGGATGAAAGCCGGCCTCTTGCGGGGCGATCCGTGCCCATTGGTCACCGGGATAATGGGAAGGGTTGATCATGAGGGCCTCTTTTCCGTTTCCTCCTGTCGGGAGACTTTCGAAAGCGCACACCTCCTCAGGGCCCAAGCCCCGAGTCACAGATCTCCGTATACAACTTCCTATCGGTTGCGCCGGGAAACGATCTCGGGCGGAACCAGATGAGTCATCCCCTTCACATAATCCAAGAGACCCTTGTCCTTTGGATTTTTGGGGTCCATCCCCAGGTACAGCGTCGAGACGATCGACCGCCCGATGATCTTCTTTCCTTCCTTGCCCTGGAGGTCTCTGGTGGGAACTCCCCAGGTATTGTGAAAGACTACCGCTTTGCCTTGGTAGGTTCCGATGTAGAGCATAATGTGCCCCTCGGTCCGAATCAGAGTCAAGAAGGGGATTCCATCTTTCAATATGGACCTTTCCTTCTCTTCGGNNGCAAAGAGGTCTTTCAGCGTCGCGGAGCAATCCCGGTTTCCGGAGATCCCTCCCCACCCATAGGGCTGGTGAAGAAGTTCGTTCCCCAGGCGGGCCATGTTGGAAGGCGTCATCGGGTATGGTTTCACCGCGGCAAGGGCTTTCGGGATCAGGGCCCTTTTGATCGCGGCGTTCTTCTTTTTCTTCTCTGGGGCGGTCAGGATCTGGTAGCCTTCATCGCTTTCCCCGGTCACGGGGAAGAGACCTCCCACGGAAGCCCGGAAGAGAAAAGCTCCGGCCTGATCCCGGATGGAAACTTTGTCCTTGAGCAGCGCGAGCAGGGGATGGTTCTCCCAGGTGGATATGAAAGCATCCGCCACCGGGGCAAGGTCATTGGATGGCATCCACCCGCTTCCGTAATGGGAAAACACCAAGGCCCAGGCTCGGTCCTCGGTCAGGTGATAAACATAGATGGGAGTGTTGACGGCCGTGGCCGAGTACTGGAGGTTGTCAAAGGGATATCCCTCTCCCCGGTCGAAATGGGGCTTGCGGGTCGGGAGTTCCCGCAAGTCGGAATCGACGGTGGTGATGGCCTTAAATCCCGATGGGGAACCATCCTTCAGGTTCGCGTTGTGCGCGAGTCTTTCCATCCACTGTTTCGGGTGGGGGCGTTGCTTTTCTCCGAACCCGGGGTTCTCCGTGTACTTTTGGAATCGGGCGCGGGCGAGTTCCATTCCCGGTTGGATTTCCGTCAGGTGCCAGGGGGAAAAAAAGGCCTGGTTGTATTTTTTATCATACAATTTGGCATAGTCAAGTGGGATCAAATCCTGCTCCCCCCGATTTGTGGAAACATAGGAGAGCAGGTCTTGAGGGGGATTAAATGGGTCCGCAGCCATAGAAAAGGAGACTCCGAACAAGAGAATTGGAAACCAGAAGAATGGCCCTAAGATCAAACTGAGGTCCCGTTTCATTCGGTCCATGATAGCATGTTTAAGCCCTTGAAACCAATAATCTTTTGAACAATTTTTGATGATCGCCATGGTCTCGCCAATCCATGGCCTGAATATTAAAACCCGTGCTTTTCCCCCATGCCCTTGGTATTTTTTAATTCCTGGTGAGTTTTCTTTTTGCATTCTCCGTATTTCGGTGTATTATAGGCGCCAATCAATTCTCAGGGAGGGCGCATGATTCTGGAACAATTCAGCTTGAAGGGCAAATTCGGGATCGTCACCGGGGGAGGAACCGGGTTGGGCAAAGGCATGGCCACGGCCCTGGTGCAGGCCGGAGGGGCGGTTCTTCTCGTGGGGAGAAGAATGGACATCCTGGAGAAGACCGGCAAAGAATTGAGCAAGTACGGGGGCCCGGTCATTCCTTTTCCTGCTGATGTCTCCAAGATGGGAGATATTCCCAAGATCGTGGACCGGGCGGTCAAGGAATTCGGAAGGGTCGATTTCCTGATCAACAACGCCGGGACCATCCGCCGGGCTCCCTGCGAAGATTTCAGTGAGGCAGATTGGGACGTGGTCCTCCAGACCAATCTCAAAGGGCCCTTTTTCCTCGCCCAGGCCGTAGCCAGGACGATGATCGCCGCCAAACGCCCCGGAGCCATCGTGAACACCTCCTCCCTGATCGCCTTCATCGGGGGAAAGACGATCCCCGCCTACGCGGCCAGCAAGGGTGGGCTGAACCAGGTGACCAAGACCATGTCCAACGACTGGGCCAAGTATGGAATCCGGGTCAACGCCATCGCTCCTGGGTACTTCATAACCGATGTGACCGAGGCCTTGCAGAAGAACAAAGAGCGATATACCGAGATCGTCAGCCGCATTCCCATGGGGCGGTGGGGAACCCCGGAGGAATTGGGGGGAATCGCCCTGTACCTGGTCTCCGATGCTTCCAGTTATGTCACCGGGCAGACTTTCGTGGTTGATGGCGGTTGGATGGCTTTCTAACAAAGGGGGGGCAGAATGAAAGGCGTCTATCTTATCGGTCCGAATCAGTTCTCATTGCAGGAATTGGAAGATCCGGTCCCTGGAAAGAACGATGTGCTGATCAAGGTGCGCATGGCGGGGATCTGCGGGTCCGACGTTCATTTGTTGAGGGGACGGAACCCTTTTGCCGGCTATCCTCTGGTCCCGGGGCATGAGTACATGGGAGAGGTCCTTCAGGCGCCCAAGAATTCCGGGTTACGGAAAGGGGACAAAGTCACCGTCTTTCCCGAGACAGGCTGCGGCAAATGTCAGGCCTGCAAGGAAGGAAGGCTGATCCACTGTCCGGAGTTCAAGTTCGTGGGAGTTAGGGTGCCGGGCGGGTGCTTTTGCGAAAAATTGATCGCGCCCCGTGAACGGGTCTTCAAGCTGCCCAAGACGATGAAGGACGAAGAAGGGGCTATGATCGAGCCGACCGCCGTGGCGGTCCATGCGGTACAGCGAGGGGGAGTGGCCAAAGGGGCAAAGGTCGTGGTCATCGGGGGAGGGACCATCGGGTTGCTCACGGGCCAGGCGGCGCGGGCCTTTGGAGCGTCCAAGGTGGTGATCTCCGAGCCCATTGTCGAGAGAAGACGAATCGCCCAGGCCCTGGGCTTTAGACTCATCTGCAACCCCATGGAGCACGACCTCCTGGCCTATGTCAAAGATGAACTGGGCCTCGCCGATGTGGTGTTGGATGTGGTGGGGTTCAAGAAGACCCTGGAGGACAGCGAGGCCATGCTCCGCCCCGACGGGACCCTGGTCCTGGTCGCCCTGCCCCATATCGAAGGCCTGGGGGTCCCCTACCAGCCTATCTTTGCCAAAGAACTCAGAGTCATCGGATCCCGGACTTATTTTATGAAGGACTTCCCCCTGGCCATCAAGCTCCTGCAGAACAAGAAGATCAGGGTAAAGCCCCTCATCAGTGATGTCATTCCCCTGGCCCGTTTTCACGAAGCCATCGAACACCTGGAGCGGGAGCCGGAAAAATACGTAAAGGTCCTCGTCCAGCCTTCCACTTGAGTAATTTCATCCGCAAGAAAGAATCCTGAAAGGGGCGGTTTAGGATCTGCCCCTTTCAGGAGGCCGAAAGCCGCGCCCACCGGACACCCTCCCGGCCAGAAAGGAAAGAACTACAGACCTGATTTGCGGATGTTTCCCCGAAAAAAGGCCGGGGATTGCCGACCGATAAAACCCCCCCCCTCGGTCGAGAAAAAAGGTTTTGCCCGCAGATTCGTTCCCTTCATCCGCTCCAACCTATTCCCGGGAAAATGAACCCCGGCGGGATTTCCGGCGATGAAATCCTTTCTTGGCAAGGAAATATTCATCTGGGGAAACGAAAAAAGGCCCAGGGTCACCGCCGGGGAAGGAAAAGGGAGAAGATCAGGGAGGCGACCGGGAGAAACAGCAGACACCGCAAGGCCCATTCAAGGCCGAAGGCGTCGGCCAGGGCGCCGGTTCCCAGAACTCCGAAACCGGCCAATCCCCAGGACATGCCCATGATGATGCCGGAGACCGTGCGGGCCCTCCCGGGGACCATTTCCTGGGCCAGGACGATGCAGGCGGGTTCGCTGAGAAAGAAGAGGAACCCCAGAAGAGACAGGATCAGGAAGCTGGCCGGCCCTTTCCAGAAAAGGAAAGCCAGGAACACGGGAAGAATAATGATAAATGAGGAACGGATCATTCTTCTCCTTCCGACCCGATCGGCCAGGACTCCCCCGGTTACGCCCCCCAGGGCGCCGCAGACCATGAACACGGTAAAGGAGCTTCCGGCGGCGAAGAGGGAGAACCCGCGGAGTTTCTGGATCATGGGAAGAAAGGTGGTTAGGCTGAGGGCGGCCGTCACCCGGAAGACAACCACGCCCATTAGGAGGCCGAAGCGCACGAACCGGCGGTTTCTTTCGGGTCCAACGGGGGAGGGGGTGAATGGAGCGGTAGCACTGTGTTTCTCCGGAAGAGGGGCGTGCCGATACATAAGCCAAGCCAATCCCAGAGCCGGCAGAGAGGCCAGGAAGCTCCACTCCATCCCGAGGTTGGTGACGATGAGAAGGATCAGGAAGGGACCCAGACCGTAGCCAGCATTTCCTCCCAGCATGAAGATGGACATCCCCAGGGTCTTCTTCCTCCCGCTTAGGGAGGCCGACATGGCCGCCGCTTCGGGGTGAAAGGAAGCCACCCCCATCCCGCCCAGAAGCAGCACGAAGATCAAGAGAGAGTAGCGATCGATCCCCCCGATCAAACTCAAGCTCACCCCTCCCACCAGCGGCCCCAGGATGATCAAGGTGCGTCCCCCGAGTTTATCGGCAAGATACCCGAAGAGCGGCTGGGTCATGGAAGAGGAAAAACTGAGCACCGTGGCCAAAACGCTGGCCCGGGTGAAGGTGAGCTGGAATTTTTCCACCAGAAGAGGGAGCAGGGGAGGGAGAAAGGCCGGGTAGAGATCGTTGATGAAATGCCCCAAGGCAAAAAGACTTGCCCCGCGGGAGGATTGATCCGAAATGTTTTCACTCATATTTTTATGATCACCTCCCCTTGACAAAAAGGGAAGAAAAAATTTTAATAAGGAACACGGGGAAACACGGATTTAATAATGAGGTAAAATAAAAAGATCAGGGGAAAAATTCTCTAAGTTCCCGGGACCCAAATCTCGTTTTTGTTTTATCCGCGTTCATCCGCGTCCCATCGAGGGAGATAGAAAGAAACGAATGAACGAATGGCCGAAGATCAGACCCTCCGGCGACAGCGCTCTGCTGGTTGAATTCGAGAACCGGATCGACCCGGAGGTAAACCGCGCGGTTCGCGCTCTGGCTCTGAGCATCGAATCCGATCCTCTTCCGGGTATCCAGGAGGTCCTTCCGGCCTATCGGGCCCTGATGGTAACTTATGATCCCTTGAGAATCGAGTACCGGGATCTATTAGAAAAAGTCCATCTCTGGGTTGAAAAGGCCGGGTCCATCGATCTTCCTCTCCGGAGACTCTTCCGCCTGCCTACGATCTATGGAGGGCCCCATGGGCCCGACCTGCAACGGGTAGCAGAGATCCTCCATCTTCCCGCGGAAGAAGTGATCCGGATTTTTTCCACGACTCATTTCATGGTTTATTTTATCGGTTTCATCTGCGGGCTGGCCTATCTCGGGGGACTCCCCGAAGCGCTCCGGGTCCCCCGTCTGGCAACTCCCCGAACCCTGGTGCCGGCAGGGTCCGTGGGTTTCGCTGGCGGGCAGGCCAATGCCATTTCGACAAATCAACCTTCGGGTTTCAATTATATCGGGCGGACCTTCGTCCATCTCTATGACCCTCGGATCTTGCCCCCGATTCCATTTGTTTCCGGAGATGAAATTGCGTTTATCTCTGTATCCGAGGAAGAAGCAACGAAGGCCCAAGGCCGAGCGGCAACGGATTTCTTATGAGAGCTTTTGAAGTGATCCACCCGGGAATCCATACGGCTATCCAGGACCTGGGCCGGGCGGGTTTTATGAAATACGGAACCCCGGCCTCCGGCGCGGCGGATCGTTTCTCTGCCCGGGTGGCCAACTGGCTGGTGGGGAATCCTGCCAGTGCAGCCCTGCTGGAGGTTACCCTTTTCCGCCTGGAACTTATAGCCTTGAACGATCTCGTGGCCGCAGTAACGGGAGGGGATCTCTCTCCGGCGGTGGAAGGAAATCCCTTTCCTATGGGCCAAGCCATTGCTATCCAGAAAGGGGAACGGGTACTCTTCCGGGCGAGGAAACAGGGCCTGCGGGCCTACCTGGCGGTTCGAGGCGGCTTCTCCGGGCCCGTATTCCTGGGGAGCCGGTCCACCTTCGTCCGAGGGTTGATGGGGGCCCCCCTTCAAGCCGGGGATATACTGGAGATCGAAGAGCCTGAAAAAAAATCGATTCCCCTGAAAAAGCTCTCCCAGGAGATGCTTCCTCCCTCTTCCACCCAAAACCCTTTAAGGGTTATCCTGGGGCCTCAAGAGGATCGTTTTACCCGTGGAGGCATCGAGACTTTTTTTTCCTCTGTCTATAAGGTTACCTCCCAATCGGACCGGATGGGCTACCGGATGGAAGGCCCGAAGATTGAGCATCGGAAGGGTGCGGATATCATCTCTGAACCCATTGCGCGCGGAGCCATCCAGGTTCCAGGAGATGGGTTACCCATCATTTTGCTTTGGGATGCACAGGTCTCCGGGGGCTATACCAAGATTGCCAATGTCATTTCCGCAGACCTGGACCAACTGGCCCAAGTCATGCCCGGCCAGAGCCTCCGTCTTAAACCTGTACCTTTAGGGGAAGCCCATCAGGCTCTACGGGAGGAAAATGCCAAGTTGGAGCGTATCCGGCGAGCGATCGAGGGGGATGAATGAGGGAACATCCCACTTAATCTAAAAGACCTGATAAAACCAGGGCAATTTGGGCAGACAGAATTTAGCCATCTCGTTTTTTTTGCCGGCGAGCGAAGGATTGTGCTGAGCTGTTCAGTCTGGATTTTTCTCGGTTAGAGGACCATTCTGACCAGAAATTCCCGTCAAATAACCGGCAGGTGATCCTCTTGATGGAGACTTCTCAGAGAGCGAATTGAAGAGTCTGCGGGCAGATCAGGTTGAGGACTCACATCTTGTTCCCCAAAGATTTTGTATCGGATCGTATTTTTCCCTTCATTTTTGGCCTGGAGCATGAGACGGTCGGCGCTCTTGATCAATTCCTCCGCCGACCCTGGCGGATGAAGGTAGATGGCGGCTCCCATGCTCAAGGTGACGGGCCATCCCTTCTTGCGCAGAGCATCCACCAATCGGGTGTGAAGTCGTTGCATAGCCTTAGGAACAATCTGGTCGCCTGTTTCGGGCATTAGAACGGCAAATTCATCCCCCCCCAAGCGGGCCACGGTATCGGTGGTGCGGGTATGGTTCTGTAGATTGATGGCCAATGAACGCAGGAGGCGGTTGCCAATTTGATGCCCGAAATTATCGTTGACGTTCTTAAAATTATCGCAGTCGAGGTACAGGACGGTCAAGGGATGCCGGTATCTTTGGGAACGTTCAATTTCTTTTTCAACCAAATCGGAAAAACTCCTTGAATTCGCCACTCCGGTTAGAGAATCAACCCGGGCCAGGTTCTTTTCCTTTTCCAACGCTTTTTTGAACCCGGACAAAGCAAAGTTCACGCTGAAGAAAAATCCGAACATGACCACCATGTTCCAGTAATAGATGATGAGATGGGAATAATTCCGTCCCGCATAAAATTCGGCCGCGGACCAGGACACCGAGCTGCATAGGGCGATGAACCCCCCTTCTCTCCTCCCCGCACACCAGCTTACCAGGGCTACGGGCAAAAGATAAAAGATCGAAGCGGAGAACTCCAACCCCGCCTGATGGTTGGCAAAACCGATCAGGATGACCCCGATGATCCCGTAGACCATGAGGTTGGGTTTGGGCTGAGCGCTGAGGTATTTGATAATTTTCATCATTTCAATAAGGTAATACCTTCAATTGACCCCTTTTGCCTGATTCATCGGCACTCTTGGTCCATAACTTCAAAAGATTCATGAGGGAAATTCATCATTTAGAAAATTACCGGGGGAAAAAGCGGAAGGATCGGCCCATCAACCCCTCCTTTCTCTTGGACCTCCGGGTTAAACGGAAGACCCGGGAAGTCGGGAAGGATCCGGGCCCCGGAGAGGCGGAGCTTTTTCGGTTGACAAAATGGGGATGTTTTGATATTTAATCATCTGTTGTAATAGTGAAACAAAGGATGACATGCGGGACCGATACCTGATCAATTCCATTCTCCGCGCCTGCGCGATCCTGAAGAGCCTTTCCGGGGACCGGGGGGCGTTCAAACTCATCGAACTTGCCGGCCTTTTGCACCTCGATCGTTCCACGGCCTACCGCATTCTTCTTTCCCTGGAGAAGTGCGGAATGGTGGAGCGGAATGAAAAGACCGGGGAATATTCGCTGGGGCTGGGCGCCTTCGAAATCGGGAGCGCCTACCTGCGGCGGATCGACCTGGTCGAAGTCGCCAAACCGATCATGGCGGATTTGGCCCAACGGGTCCAAGAAACGGTCCACCTGGCGGTTTTGAGCGAGACGGAGATTCTTTATCTGGATAAAGTGGATTCTCCCCGGAGCGTCGGGGTCATTTCCAAACTCGGTCAGCGGGGGCCGGTTTATTGCACCGCCCTGGGAAAGGTGCTGCTCGCGTACCTCCCTCCGCAAGATCGATCCCGGATTCTGGATCAAATCCGGTTCCGGGCTTTCACCCCGCGGACCCTGACTTCCAAAAAAAAATTAGTCCTGGAGTTGAGCCAGGTTCATAAGCAAGGGTATGCCCTGGACTGTCGGGAAATCGAAGAAGATGTAGAATGTATTGCCGCTCCGATCCGGGATCACCTGGGCAATATCGTGGCGGCCCTGAGCGTGTCGGGCCCCCAGAAGAAGATCAACACTCAGAAAGAAAAGGATTTCATTCACCAGGTACTGGGGGCATCGGCTCGGATCTCCCACAAAATGGGCTACCGATGAAGGGGCGGGCGGCGCGCTCGAACATAAATGTGGCCAGCCCAAGGACCGCGTTTTTTACCCGGGCAACGGTTCAGCCGGATTTGATGACCGATGTAAACTCTTTTAAAAGAGGAGGATGAAATGGGCAAACCAAACTCAAAGTATCATTATCGAATTGAAGATCTTCCGTTAGTCCACTTGACCGAACAATCCAAAAGCCGCATGGTAACGGGCCAGAATGCCCTGATCAGTTTTATCCAGAACCCTGCGGGATGTGTTTTCCCGCTTCACCGTCATCCCTCGGAACAGATCCTCATTATCCTGGAAGGAGAGGAAGACCACATCTGCGGGGAAGAAAAATTTTTGATGAAGGCCGGAGAGATCTGCATCCATCCTCCGAATGTAATTCACGGAGGGGAGACGAAAACCGGCTTCAGAGGAATCGATATCTTCTGCCCCCCCCGGGAGGAGTGGCTTGAGAAACTGAAACAGGCGATCAAGGAGCGGGGAGGGAAGTAGACGTCCGCTCAAAGCCGCAAGGAGGATGGAGTTTGACATCTCGCGAAGAAAAAAGGATGTCTCGCGAATCTCAGGGGACTGTCCCTGCGATTCCTCCGAAAGCAAGCAGCAAGGCAGAGGCTGCGGCCGAGGTGGGGCCGAAAGTCTCTCCGGTGCCAGCGGGCCTCGTTTTCCGTATTTTGGATACCTTTCCCGAGGCGGTGGTCCTGATCGCCCTCCTCGGCGAGCTGGGGGTGGTCCTCGCCAATGTGGTGGCACGCATCTGCTTTCACAAGTCCTTTTTGTGGGCCGACGAGGTGGCCCGCCTGGCGCTCTCGACGCTGGCATTTGTCGGCGGCGCGGTCGCGTACCGTCGCCGGGAGCACGCCTTCGTCCGCGTGGTGGTTAATCTATTCTCTACTCGGGTGCAACGCGTGTGCTTCGCCCTCGCCGATGTCCTGGCGCTATTCATCGTCGGGGTCACGGGGGTGGCATCGGTCGAGTTCATCGAATCGAGCTGGAGCGAGCGCACGCCCATCTTCCAGATGCCGGCAGCCACGATCGCGCTGCCGCTCACCTTGGGCTTGGCGCTGCTCGCCCTCCACGCGGTGGACCATCTGCGGCGCGAACACGGGGTGCGGGCTTGGAAGGTGGGGGGCGCGGTCGCTCTGGGGATCGCGGCGGCCATGGTGACCCGCCCGGCTTGGTTGCCGTGGTTCACCGGAGACGCCGCCATCCTCGGCACCTTGGCCCTCTTCTTCCTCGCGATCCTCGCCGGCGTGCCCGTGGGATTCGTCCTGCTGCTCGCAACGGCGAGCTATCTCTGGATTACAGATGCCGCGTCTTTGGTGGCCCTCCCGCAGAGCATGGTGAATGGCACCGGCAACTTCATCCTCCTGGCGGTCCCCTTCTTCATTTTTGCCGGACTGATCATGGAGCGGGGTGCCATCAGCGTTCGTCTGGTCCGGTTTGTTTACACCCTCGTGGGCCACCTGCGGGGAGGTCTCCTGCAGGTCACGGTGGTCAGCATGTACATCGTCTCCGGCCTGTCCGGCTCCAAGCCGGCCGA
>PMCE01000101.1:0-8107 GCA_003154025.1 Syntrophaceae bacterium | reverse complement strand
TGCCGCCGCTCTTGATGCCGGTAATGCTGCTGGTTGGCATCCTCTGGGGAGTCGCCACGCCGACGGAGGTGGCGGCCTTCGCCGTCATCTACGGCCTCGTGCTGGCGATGGTCGTTTATCGGGCGATGGACTTCCGGAGCTTTGTGCGCACGGTGATCGATACCGCGGCGCTCACCGGCGTCCTGCTTTTCATCTTCGCCGCCGCCTCGGGTTTTTCCTGGACGCTAACGGTGGCCTACCTGCCGCAACGCCTGGTGGCGCTGCTGCACAGCATCGGGAACAGCACGGCTGTTTTCATGGTCGGCTCGATCGCGCTCCTCATTGTGGTGGGGGTGCTCCTTGAGGGGCTGCCCTCGCTTAACGTGCTCGCTCCCCTTCTGCTCCCCATCGCCGGGCAGATCGGNNTGCTGCGCCATCATGCGCACCGGGATCGAGGAGGCCTCGCGCGCCATGGTCCCCTACCTGATCATGGTGATCATCGGGCTGCTCATTGTGGCGTTCGTGCCGTGGTTCGCGCTGTTCCTGCCGCACTACTTCGGCTTTCGGGGGTGAGCGCCGGCGCATCCTGTTGCGGAGAACATCCCGACGGGGGCCGGCGAGCAATCGGCAAGGGGTGAGAATGGGGGTACCCGGGCCAATGGCGCGGCAGCCGGGCGAGAAACGACGAACCCAGCCTCGGAAAGGAGGATAAAATGAACTACAAAAAGGAGGATCACATGAACCGCAGAACTTTTCTCAAAGGCAGCGTAGGCCTGGCCGGCCTTGCCCTGGCAGCGCCTTATGTGGCCCGGGCGGCCGCGGGGCCGCTCACGCTCCGCTTCGCGCACTTTGCGCAAGAGGACCATCCGGCCAACATAGCGGCGAAACAATTTGCCAGCCGCGTCGAGGCCCGCACGGGTGGCGCCATCAAGATCAACATCTTCCCGAACAACGTACTGGGGGGACCGCCGGAGCAGGCTCAGCAGATCAAACTCGGCGTCATCGACATGGGTCTGCCGACGCAAGGCCAACTGCAGAATTATGAAAAAGCCTTCGGCGCGGTCATGCTGCCCTTCGTCTTCGACAGCCCCGCCCATGTCTTCCGCGTCCTCGATGGGCCGGCCATGGCCTGGTTGGCGCCGCTCGCGGAGAAGCAGGGGTTCATCGTCCTGCGGAACTGGGAATACGGCTTCCGCAACCTTACCAATAGCGTGCGCCCAATCAACACGCCTGACGACGTGAAGGGGCTCAAGATCCGCACGCCGGCCGAGCTCCAGATCCAGGCGTCGATGGAGGCCCTGGGCGCAGTGGTGCAGGCAATCGCCTTTCCGGAACTTTATCTGGCGCTCTCGCAGAAGGTGGTCGACGGCGAGGAGAACCCGATCGCGGTAATCTTCTACAACAAGTACTACGAAGTGCAGAAGAACCTCGCGATTACCCGTCACGTCTACAACAACATGATCCACACGGTCAGCGCTATCACGTGGAAGAAGCTGAGTTCCGAACAGCAGGCAATTTTCCGCGAGGAGAGCGCGGCCGCGGGCGATGTTATGCGCAAGCTGATCGGCGAACAGGAAACGGACCAGATCAAGAAGCTGGAAGGCTTCGGCATGGCGGTGACCCGCCCCAATCTGGCCCCGTTCCGGGCCAAGATGGAGCCAGCCTACAAGAGGATAGCGGCATTCGCGGGCGAAGAGAACGTGAAAAAGTTCCAGGAGTTAGTAGAACAGGGGCGCAAGGCATAGCCTCTGTTGGGCCCTTCAGAAGACCGGAGCCCCCGGCATGATGATTCGGCTCCTTGGTCTAGATGGATCGTCAGCCTTCGGCTGACGATCCACATCCTGGTCGGACTGTCGGAAAACTCAGGTTGCAACGGCGCAGGCGAGGGGAATCGGTAATCCTGTCGGCGGCGGGAAGATGGAACCGCGCCCGGATAATCCATACTTAAATCGGAGAAGCAAATGTTCAAGCGGGACGCATCTTGGCAGGAGTGACCATGCGTAAAGAAGAGACCTGAACGAGGTAGCCTTCCCATGACCATTCCGAAGCCGAGGAAAAAATTTAGCTTTACATGAAGATGCCCGCGCTGAATTTCGCCATCCATCTGAACTACGGGGATTTCAACATCGCCGAAATTGTGGCCCTGCTCCAGGAAGGGGAGCGGTGGCCATAAGGAAAAGTTGGAGAATAAAAGCCTGAAACTTGAAACTCGAAACTTATTGGGAGGTGGAACCATGAGCCTTTCCTGGCTGTTTCAGCAGACCCATCGGGTGAAGGGCCGGAAAAGATGGATTGACGAGAAGAACACCGGGCTTCGATTCCTGAGATATGGACGAATCGTTCTGGAGGGAGGGGATTCCCCGGTTATTCTCGAAACCGGGCAGGAGGAGACCGGTCTTGTCTGCCTGCGGGGAGAGGGAACGGTGGAGGTGGACGGGCGGAGCTTTAAGATGAAAAAATATGATGCTCTTTACCTACCCATTCAAACCCGGTGCCGGATCAACACCCTGGAGTTCTTCGACCTGGCAGAGTGCTCGGCCCCGGCATCGAAGGATTACGGAGTGCAATTTGTTTCTTTTGATGAGGTCCTGAAAAACCCCAAACTGGTCAACCGGGCGGGCTTTGAACCCTATGCCCGGACCATCCATACGCTCATCGGAGAGGCGAATACGAAGGCCGGCCGCCTGCTGGCCGGGGTGACGATGAGTAAGGAAGGCAACTGGACCAGCTGGCCCCCCCATGACCACTCCGAGGCCAAGGAAGAAATTTATCTCTACGTGGACCTGCCGGACCCCAATTTTTCCATCCATTTGAATTACTGGGATTTCAACCGCCCTGAGATCGTGGCCATGGTCCGGGAAGGGGATGCGGTGGCCATCAAGAAAGGATACCACTACAACGTGGCGGCCCCCGGGACGGTTACCACCTTCCTCTGGATGATGGCTGCGGTCCGGGAGGAGCAGGACCGGGTTTTTACCCAGGTCACCGTACAGCCGGAGTTTGACGGGAGGTTCAAGCTGTTTTGAGAACCCGGATCAGCCGGCAGGCCCAGGGGCCCGATCTCCACTACGCCCCAGCTCGCCCGCAAGGTTCCCCAAGAATTCAACGTCCTTTCTCCACCTGAAAGATGGGGGGAGGTTGTTTCTCCCGCCTTGCCCCCATTTTTCTGGTCCTCTTCCTTGAAGAAAATCCTATTTCATCGATTTACATCCAAAGGTAAAATAAAATTAGAAATTAGGTTTCCGTCGAGGAACATCGGTTTTCAAAACGGGAGGCAGAGATGAAATGGATTACCCGGGAACGGGTGAAGGTAGACCGCGTGGCCTGTCCCTGGCTCATCAAGAGATTCATTGACCCGGAAGCGGAATTCTTCTTCGTTCCCGCGGAGAAAGTCATGGAAGAGGCGGAACAAAAGGGGGCAATTCCTTTCGATGCGCCGGGTGTGGAACTGGGACACCATGGCCAGGAGTGTTCTTTCGAAGCCCTCCTCAAAAAATACAACCTCGAGAGGGACCCGGCGTTAGTTCTAATAGGGAAGATCGTAAACGGCGCCGATATGGACAACCGTCTTTATCGGCAGGCGGAGGGACCCGGCCTGCGGGCGATTGCCGAGGGGTTTCGTCATCTGGGTTACCGGAACGATCATGAGATCAATGCCGCTGAATGGATCGTGTATGAGGCTCTCTATGCTTATTGCCGGGAAATGATCCGGGCCGGCAAGAGTGAAGGGGCGTTTAAATAGGCGGCGATATGGCGGACAAGCGACCTGATTTCCAACCCTTCCGGACTCTCAATGCGGACGGCCGCATCCTTTTCATAACCCGCAGCCTGCGTCTCTTTGCCTATGGCTTTCTCTCCGTGGTCCTAGTCCTTTATCTGTCCCAAGTCGGCTTGAGCGAAGCCAAGATCGGCCTGCTGCTTACCCTAACCCTTCTGGGCGATACGGTTATTTCCCTGGGAATTACGACCCGTGCAGACCGGATCGGTAGACGGCGTATGCTCATCCTGGGCTCCGCATTAATGGGCCTGGCCGGGTTCTTTTTCGCCGTGACCGGGAATTTTTGGCTCCTCCTGCTAACCGCAACCATCGGGGTGATCAGCCCCAGCGGGAACGAAGTGGGACCTTTCTTGTCCATTGAACAGGCCGCCCTGACGCAGATCGTGTCGGATGATCGGAGAACCCAAACCTTTGCCTGGTATAACCTGGTGGGTTCTTTTACCACTGCTCTGGGGGCGCTGTGCGGCGGTGGACTGGCCCAGTCCGCGCAGGCTTTGGGTCTGGCCGCCCTGGAAAGCTATCGCCTGGTGGTGATCGGCTATGCGGTCATCGGTGGGCTGCTGGGATGGCTATTCACCCGGCTGTCGCCCGCCGTGGAAGTACCTGCATCAGTCCATCCATCGGCTTCTCCGGTTCAGAAGAAAGGCCTTCTGGGTCTCCACCGTTCCCGGAAGGTGGTGATCAAATTATCGGCCCTATTCTCCCTGGACGCCTTCGCGGGCGGATTCATAATACAGAGCATGATGGCTTACTGGTTTCACGTCAGGTTTGGAGTCCAGCCTGCGTTGCTGGGGGGCATCTTTTTCGGGGCCAATATCCTTGCCGGTCTCTCGGCCTTGGCCGCCGCACGGGTAGCCTCCAAGATCGGGCTCATTCGGACGATGGTATTTACCCACATCCCCTCGAACATCCTGCTCATCCTGGTGCCGCTCATGCCCAACCTTCCCCTGGCCATCACCATCCTGCTGCTGCGTTTCAGCATTTCCCAGATGGACGTCCCCACCCGCCAGTCTTACACCATGGCCGTGGTAAGCCCGGATGAGCGTTCCGCGGCCGCGGGGATCACGGGAGTTGCCAGGACGACCGGGGCTTCTCTCGCGCCGATCTTCACCGGGCCCCTGTTGGCCCAGGCTGCATGGCAGAGCGTTCCGTTCTTCGTCTCCGGGGGATTGAAAATCATGTATGACCTCCTGCTGTATTGGAGCTTTCGGTCCAACCGTCCCCCCGAGGAACGAAAAAAGACCGCCGGTCCCGGGAGGGATACCTAGCGATAAAAGCCAAGCGGGGATTGGGGGCGGGAGATGCCAGGCCTTCGGTTCAACCCATCATTGCCGCAATCTCGGCCTACTCCTTGAAAAATCTGCGTATCCTTTTCCCGGATTCGAGTTCCAAGCGCAAGGATGGAGAGGGTTTGCAGGCTGCAATGCAAAAGCGCGGACCTGCTTTCGCGTTGACCCTCATTTTAGGGAGGTGTTATAATTTGCCCGCAAAGGAGGAAAGATGCGGGTTTTGGACGAAACGCAGGAAACCTTCCTGAAAGACGAGCGCCGGACCCTGGAAGATCTGCGGAGGACGCTGGAGCAGGTCGGGATGGAAGCGGGGGACCGGGAGGCCCTTGGCCAGTCCATCAGCCAGCTCGACGAACTCTTCCTCCTGGTGGTGGTGGGAGAGTTCAACTCGGGAAAAAGCGCGGTGATCAACGCTCTCTTGGGGCAGAGGCTCCTGGAAGAAGGGGTGACTCCGACGACCACGCAAATCCAGATCCTCCGCTACGGGGATGGGCCCCAACAGAACTCAACTACCCCCGAGCACCGCACTCTGGCTTTCCCGGTGGAGTTTTTGAAAGAGATCAGCATCGTCGATACCCCCGGAACAAACGCCATCCTCCGCCATCACGAAGCCCTCACGTCGCAATTCGTGCCCCGTTCGGACCTGGTCCTCTTCATCACTTCCGCGGACCGGCCCTTCACCGAGAGCGAGCGCGGATTTTTGGAAGTCATCCGCAACTGGGGCAAAAAGATCATCTTCGTCATCAACAAGATCGACATCCTGCAGAATCCCCGGGAAATCGTTCAGGTGGAGACCTTTGTACGGGAGAACGCCCAAAAGCTTCTGGGAGACGGCCCCGTTCTCTTTCCGGTCAGCGCCCGGGCCGCGCTGCGGGCCAAGCAGGGAGAACCGCAGGCCTGGCCGCAGAGTCGTTTCGAAGCCCTGGAAACGTACATCCGCGGCACCCTGGATGAAGGCAGCCGGGTCCGGCTGAAATTCCTGAACCCTCTCGGAGTGGGGGATCACCTGGCGGGAAAGTACCTCCAGGTGGTTGAATCCCGGCTTGATTTCCTCCGGACGGACGTGTCCTTGCTGTCCGATGTGGAGGGACAACTCGCCGCCTACCGCGAGGACATGCAGCATCAATTTAAATTCCGTATGGCGGACCTGGACAACATCCTCCTGGAAATGGAGAACCGGGGCCAGGCTTTCTTCGATGAGACCTTCCGCCTGGGGCGGGTATTCGACCTTTTTAGCAAGACCCGGATCCAGCAGAATTTCGAGCGCCAGGTGATGGCGGACGTTGCGCAGCGGCTCGAACGCAAGGTGCACGAACTGATCGACTGGCTGATCGATTCCGACCTGCGCCAGTGGCAGGCCATCCACCAGTATCTGGTGGAGCGGAGCCAGGAACACAAAGACCGGATCATCGGGGAAATGGGGATGGAAAATTTCCGGTACGACCGGAATCGCCTTCTGGAAGACCTGGGCCGGGAAGCCCGCCGGGTGGTGGATACGTACGACAAGGAACGGGAATCGAAGGCCATCGCCGAAAGCGCCCTGAATACGGTGGCCGCATCGGCGGCCATGGGGGCCGGCGCTCTGGGCCTGGGAGCGCTGGTAACGACCCTGGCCACCACGGCGGCCGCGGATGTCACCGGGATCCTCATGGCCAGCCTTATTGCTGCCGTGGGCCTCTTCATCATCCCCGCCCGGCGCCGTCAGGGGAAGAACAAGATGATCGAGAGAATTGCCTCCCTGAGGACCCAGCTCGTTCAGTCCATGCGGGGACAGTTTGAGAAAGAGATCGACCGCAGCCTGCAGCACATCAACGAAACCATCTCGCCCTACACGAGGTTTGTCCGCACGGAAAAGGAGAAGCTGGCGGGTACGGGCGAAAAACTCGCCGGCCTGCGGGGGGAGATGAACCGCATGAGAGAGAGGCTGGAGAGAATATAAGAGGGCGTCCACTGCCGCGGCAGGGACGCCCTTTTTCCTTTTTGAGGCTGCCTTTTAGGGCCTTATTATTTTTCCCCCCCCGATTTTCTCCGGGGGGCATCCTCTATTTCTTCGACCGGACGAGATCAATATATTTTTGGGAGATCTTGAAGCTTTCCTGGTAGTATTTGAGGAACTCTTCTCCGTATATAATCTTGACCGGCATTGCCGCTCCCTCCAGCTTGTCCAAGTGCTCTTTGGTCATCATCGCCTTTTTGAAGGTGTCCGTGATCTTCTTCAGGATCGGCTCAGGGATCCCCTTCGGCCCGGCGATGCCCCGCGTGGAGGCGCTGATCACCGTCGGGTACCCCACTTCTGCGGTGGTGGGCAGGTCCGGATAGAACTTGGTCCTTTCCTTGTCCATGATGGTCAGCATGCGCATCCTTCCCGCCTTCCATTGCGTGTAGTTGTCCGCCACCGTGCAGAAGAGGACATCCACATGGCCGCCCAGAAGGGCGGTGATCGCCGGAGCGGCTCCATCAAAATACACCAACCGCATCTGGATGCCCGCAGCCTCGGCCAACTGCAGATACCCGACCTCGTCATCCTGGAGATAGCCAACGATGCCGGCAGCGATTTTGCCGGGTCTCTTCTTGCAGTCGTCAACCAGTTCTTTGAGCGTCTTCCATGGGCTGTCCGGCCTTACGGAGACGGTCGTGGGGTCGAGGGACTGGCTTATAATGGGGACGATATCTTCCCCCTTGAAGGTCGCCTTGCGCTCCGGGTCCAGAATCGCCGACGGAAGGTGCGGCAGGTTGATCATGCCCAGATAGTATCCGTCCGGCTTCTGGTGGGCCAATTCCGTCCAGCCCACTTGCCCGCCCGCGCCGGCTTTATTGACGACGATGATGGGCTTTCCAAATTCCTTCTCCGCAATCCCCGCGATGATCCGAGCCCCTACGTCCGTGCTGGCACCGGCGGGGTAAGCAACATTGAGGGTAATCGGTCGGACAGGGTAATCCTGGGCAAAAGCATTGCCGACGAAAAACATGGCGGCGACGACCATCAGTAGAATAAAACTCTTTTTCATAACCACCCCTCCTTAAAGTTAGGTTTCTTTAACCTGTTGGTTGTAGAAAAGTC
>PMCE01000443.1 GCA_003154025.1 Syntrophaceae bacterium | reverse complement strand
GCGGCGCGATACTATCAGCAATTAGCCGTTAGCGATTAGCGATTTGCCGGTAAATTATTCGGTTGGGAAAGCTTTCAGTTAAAAGCTAAAGGTAAAATTGCTTCAGCAAATTTTTTGGCGGAGAGAGCGGGATTCGAACCCGCGGTACACCTTTCGGCATACACTCGCTTAGCAGGCGAGCACCTTAGGCCAGCTCGGTCATCTCTCCGCTACCCCGCCTTCGGCGGGATACTCTTAGCTATTAACTTTAAACGATTAACTTAAAGAAATAAACCCCTAAAAGTAATCGTCACATTCAGATAGCTTCTTTTGCAGGAGTTACGGGCCAATAGTTATAAGCCAAAAGTAAAATTTGCGGCAGCAAGTTTCCTGGCGGAGGGAGTAGGATTCGAACCCACGTCCCCTTTCGGGGAAACGGTTTTCAAGACCGCCGCCATCGACCACTCGGCCATCCCTCCTGGGATTCGCCTTCGGCGAATCACTCTTAGCCTGTAGCTATCAGCTTTTGGCAACAACAAAGAGTGCTGATTTACCAATGCGCTATGAGCCGCATTGCCCTATGCTCTATGCCCTATGCGCTTTTCGATTTTGGCGACCCCGCCCATGTAAGGCCGAAGGGCCTCGGGAACGACCACCGTCCCGTCTTCCTGCTGGAAATTCTCCAGAATGGCGACCAGCGTGCGACCGATGGCCAGCCCTGACCCATTCAAGGTATGGACAAACTCGGTCCCTTTTTTGCCCTGAGGACGGTAGCGGATATTGGCCCTCCGCGCCTGGAAATCTTCAAAATTGCTGCAGGAGGAGATTTCCCTGTATACCCCCTGGCCGGGCAGCCACGCTTCCAGATCATAGGTCTTCGAGGCGGAAAAGCCTAAATCGCCGGTGCACAGCATGACGACCCGGTAGGGGATGTTCAGGCGTCTCAAGATCTCTTCGGCATTGCGGGTCAATTTCTCGAGCTCATCGTAAGAAGTCTCGGGGGTGGAGAACTTTACCAATTCCACCTTGTTGAACTGGTGCTGGCGAATCAATCCTCGGGTGTCCTTTCCGTAAGAGCCGGCTTCCTTTCGGAAACAAGGAGTATAGGCCGTGTAATAGAGGGGCAGATCCTCTTCGGCCAGGATCTCGTCTTGATGAATGTTGGTGACCGGGACTTCCGCCGTGGGAATCAGAAAATAGTCCGGATCGCAGAGTTTGAAGAGGTCCTCTTCGAATTTCGGGAGCTGACCCGTTCCGGTCATAGTCTTCCGGTTCACCAGGAAGGGCGGCAGAACCTCCAGATAACCATGCTCGGTCGTGTGCAAGTCTAGCATGAAATTCAACAAAGCCCTCTCCAGCCTGGCCCCCAGACCTTTGTACAGAGTAAAACGGGCCCCCGTGATCTTGGCTCCCCGGTCGAAATCCAGGATGTCGAGCGCCTCGCCGATATCCCAGTGGGGTTTCGGTGCGAAGGAGAATTCCGGAGGCTTCCCCCACTTGCGGATCTCGGGATTATCCTGATCCCCGTGCCCGATGACCACGCTTTCGTGGGGGATATTGGGGATAGTCATCAGGAGCCCTTGGAGAGCTTCTTCTTTCTCCGCCAGCCCGACCTCCAACTCCTTGATCCGGCTGGATACGTCTTTCATCCGGGCGATCTCTTCCTTGGCCTCCAGTTTTTCCTTTTTCTTGGCGGCGATCACGTCGGAGGCCTGGTTGCGCTGAGCCCGCAAGGACTCCGATTCCTGCAGGATTCCCCGCCGCTCGGCATCCAGCTGAGAGAAGCGTTCCCAATCGATCACTTCACCCCGTCGGCCGATTCTCTCCTTCACTTCTTCCAGATGTTCCCGCGTATATTTTAGGTCAAGCATTATTGGCTCTCTCTATTTGCCCGTAATATGAAGTAAATTATCACTTCATCCCGGTAGAGTCAACTCCGATATTCGCAAATCCGATATTCGCAAACCGGGGATCCCCACGGCTTCTTTCCCTCCCTTCACCCGGGGGATTCCCAAATCGGTTGCTAGGGGATAGAGTTATTACGAGAAATCGGGAACTGGTGGCCCAAGGTACCCGTGTGGACAGGGGGAATTGGGAAAGTTTCTCGGGGTGAAGTCTCACTTGCTCCTGGACGGCTTTCTCCTCAGCCAGAGATAGAATACCAGAACCCCTACGCAGGCCAGGACGGCCAGGATTTTGAGCAGGAGATCAATCTGATGGATAATCTCCGCCAGCCACCAAATACTGGCCCCAAAATAGTATCCCAGGAGAATCAGCAGAGGGATGAGGATCAAGGCGCCCAGGAAATCGTGCAGAAGGAATTTGCTGAACTTGATCCCCATGGTCCCGGCGGCAAAAAAGGCCGCGACCCGGAGCCCGGAGATAAAGCGGGCTATAAATACGGTTTTGTTCCCGTGGTCCCGGTAGAATTGCCGGCCCCTCTCCAGGCGGCTCTCGGTTAAAACCTTCCGCAAATGACGGTGGTTGAGGATGTCCTGGCCCCATTTTTTCCCGATGGCATAAATGGCCAGATCGCCCCCCAGAACCCCGAGAAAGCCGATGGCCAGTGTGGGGTAAAAACGAATGATGCCCAGGTTGACGAAAAATCCCCCGGTGAGCAAGGTTAATTCTTCCGGAATGGGCAGGCCTAATCCGCACAGAAAGAGGATCAGGAAGATCCCGGCATAAATGAAGGGCTCCGAGTAACTGAGGAGGAAAAGGGTTTCGTTAGACAAGGGCTCTCTGGCTCCCGCCTCAGATTTAATTCATCCAGGGGTGGTCTTGGGGGCTTCCAGTGGTGTTGGTGGAGGTTCTGTAGGATTTTTTTCCGCGGTCAAGGATTCAATCTCCTTCCGGAGTTCCTTAACTCGGTTTCGGAGTTCGCGGGCTTTGGCCCGAAGCTTCCACCTTTCCCCCCAGTCCACTGAAAATCCCAAAACCATTCCAATCACCAGCGAAGCCAGGACCAGAAGGAAGAGGGGAAAGGGGGCTGTAGACCAACCGAAGAAATAGCGCAGGGCAATTTCCTCCCGATTCAGGGTAGAAAAAGTAGCCGCCAGGATTACCAAGAGGACTGCCAGTATGATTCTGACCAACCAACCACCCGCAAATCTGAGATGATCTTAGAGGTTACCCCTATTCCTTAAAAAGATATCAAATGTTTCGAGAAGGGTCAACTCATTTTAAGGGACTTTAAGGGACCTTAAGGGACCGCCCCGCCGCAGGGCGGCTCGAGGAGCGCTGCGCTTGAGGAGCGGCCCTCCGGACCTCGAGGACCGCTCCGCTTGAGGGAAGGGCAGGGGAACCTTCTCCCTTGAGGGCGAAGCCCGGTCCTTGAGGCAACGAAGTTGTCGGTCCTCAAGCGCAGCGCTCCTCGAGTCACGCCATCGGCGTGACGCTCCTTACCCACGTTTCTCATTGATTAAACCAGGCCTTTATGATATATAATACCCTTCCTTTGATTATTGAATGTTTTTGAGGGAGTTAAGGTAAAGGAACCGGTTCAGATCCTCACCGATGTAAATCCATGACGGCATACATCTTAAAGCGACTTTTCCACTCCATCTTCGTCCTGGTGGGCATTTCTCTTGTCGTCTTCATTATTCTGCATCTCACGGGTGACCCTGCAGCCCTGTTGATGCCCCCGGACGCCACCCCGGAGCAGGTGGCCCAGTTCCGCCAGGAGATGGGGTTCAATGACCCGGTTTTGGTGCAGTACTGGCGCTTCTTCAAAGGAACCCTGAGAGGAGACTTCGGCCAGTCTTTCCGCCACAGTCAGCCCGCCCTGGACCTGGTCATGGAGCGCATGCCGGCCACCATCCAACTGACGTTCGCTGCCATGGGTATCGCCCTGTTCGTCGCGATTCCGGTGGGGATTATTTCCGCGATCCGCCGCAACTCCATTTTGGACCACATTGGGATGACCGGGGCTTTGTTGGGTCAATCCACTCCTGTCTTCTGGCTGGGGATCATGTTGATCCTGATCTTTTCCGTGAACCTCCAATGGTTTCCCTCTTCGGGCCGGGGGGAGATTCAGAACCTGGTTCTCCCGGCCATCACCCTGGGCATGTTCACCATGGCGCGGACCGCGCGGATGATGAGGTCCAGCATGCTGGAGGTGCTGGGGCAGGAGTACATGAAAACGGCCAAAGCAAAAGGCTTAAACCCGTTGACGGTGGTCTTGAAGCACGCGCTTAAAAATGCCGCCATCCCGGTGGTAACCATCATCGGCATGGAACTGGGGACCCTCCTGGGCGGGGCGGTCATTACGGAAACGATTTTTGCCTGGCCGGGGGTCGGACGCCTGGCGGTTCAGGCGATCTACAACCGGGATTATCCGGTGGTTCAGGCGGCCGTCTTCCTCCTGGCCGCGATCTTTGTTTTGGTCAATCTTGTCGTCGATCTTCTGTACACCTATTTGGATCCAAGGGTGAAGCTGGGATAAAACTGGGAAAGCGCATAGGGCATAGCGTAAGAAGCGGAGACTGTTTATCCGCAGATTACACAGAGATATAAGGGCTACGAATCGATCTTATGAGATTGCCGCATTGCTTCGCAACTGGCAATGACATATTGCCTAGTCGTATGCTCTAGAAGGAAAGCCTTAATGGATGTTGGCGAGACTTCCGCCAAAGCGTTGGATTTCGTGACCGAAAACCGAAGGGCCACCCGCTGGCGGAAGATTCTGCGCAAATTGTTTGAAAACAAGGGTGCGGTTTTTGGACTGATCATGGTTCTCGGGGTCATTTTTTGCGCGATTTTTTCCCCGCTGATTTCCCCCCATGACCCGATCGCCCAAGACGTGGAGAAACGGCTGATCCCCCCCATGTGGCAAGAGGGCGCCGATCCCCAGTACCTCTTGGGAACTGACCATCTGGGCCGGGATATCGTGAGCCGTTTGATCTACGGGGCCCGCATTTCCATCGTGGTCAGCGTTTCGGCGGTCGCCCTATCGGCCATTCTGGGGACCCTCATCGGTCTCTTCTCCGGCTTCTACGGCGGGAAAGTGGACAGTTTTTTCATGCGCATCGCCGATGTCCAACTGGCCTTTCCCTTCATCCTTCTGGCCATCGCGATCATTGCCGTGCTGGGACCCAGCCTGCAGAACATCATCATCGTGATGGGAATCACGGGCTGGGTGATTTACGCCCGCGTCGTGCGGGCCGAGGTCCTGTCCCTCCGGGAAAAAGAGTTCATCATGTCGGTGAGGGCTTTGGGCGGTTCCAATGGCCGAATCATCTTTAAGCATCTCCTGCCGAATGTCATTCCCCCGATCATCGTGATCATCACTTTAGAGATGGCCCGGATGATCATCATGGAAGCGGCACTCAGTTTTCTCGGCCTGGGGATCCAGCCTCCCACCCCTACCTGGGGGGGCATGCTCGCCGACGGCCGGGTTTATCTGGCCACTTCCTGGTGGCTGGCCACCTTTCCCGGGCTGGTGATTATGCTCGTGGTTTTGGGGATCAATCTTTTAGGAAACTGGTTGCGGGACATGCTCGACCCCCGGCTGACCCAGCTATGAGAACCGAGAGTGGCGAGTGGGGATAAGATCTGGCGATTTATGGCGGAAAAAATCATAAAAGGAGGAAGGTAGATGAAAAAGGGATTGATTCTGTTTTTTATCCTGCTCTGCGTCACTCTTGCCTTTGGCCCGGCCCATGCGGCCCGGGACAAGGACACCGTGGTGATCGTTCAGGGGGTGGACCCGACAACCTTGGATCCTATGAACCACTTGGAAACGCCTGCCTTGAATCTCTGCCTGAACATTTTCGATACCCTTCTCCAGCGGGACGCCAATATCAAAATTGAACCGCTTCTGGCCGAATCCTACAAGCTTGTAAATGACCTCACCTGGGAATTCAAACTGCGCAAAGGGGTCAAATTCCACAACGGCGAGGATTTCAATGCCGCGGCAGTCAAGTACAATCTGGAACGCTTGGGCGATCCCAACAATAAACTCAGACAAGTATTCCTGGTGGGAGTTTTGGACCGCGTGGACATCGTCGATAATTACACCGTTCGGGTCATAACCAAAAAGCCCTACCCCATTCTAGACGCTCAGCTCTGCATCTATGGGGGAATGATCGCCCCCAAGTACCTCCAGGAAAAGGGACCCCAGCATCTGGCCATCAATCCGGTGGGCACGGGACCCTATAAATTCGTCCGCTGGATCAAGGACGACCATATCCTGTTGGAGGCGAATCCCAATTATTGGAAGGGAGTCCCCCAAATAAAAAAGGCTATCTTTCGACCCATCCCTGAAGCAACTACGCGTGTCGCCGCGCTTCAAACCCAAGAGGCGGATATTATCACCAATATCCCCCCGCACCTTATGAAACTCATGGATTGGAAGGGTCGTTCCTATGTGTCCAAGACCCCCAGCGTGAGGGTTATATTCATGCGATGTGATCCCACGAAAGGCGGACCCGTTTCCGACAAACGGGTGAGGCAAGCTTTAGCTCAGGGGATCAATATGGAAGCCATCATCAAGAAGGTTTTGGATGGGAACGGTATCCTCTTGGGTCAACCCGTGACCGATAAACATTTTGGGTACGATCCTTCCGTAAAACCCTACCCGTACAATCCTGAAAAGGCCAAGAAGCTTCTGGCCGACGCCGGATATGCAAAAGGATTCGACTTCGTGCTCAATTCCCCCAATGGGCGATACCTGAACGATAAGGAAGTCGCCGAGGCGGCGGTGGGCGACCTGCGCAAGATCGGAATCAATGCGACCGTCAAAGTCCATGAGTGGGGAACGTATATGAACATGCAATACAGTCACGCCGTTAACCCGTCCAACCTTCTGGGATGGGGCAACACCGCCTTTGACGCTGATTACACGCTTTCTCCCCTGCTGCGGACGGAACAGGCGCTCTCCAATTTCTCCAATGCCAAGCTCGATGCCCTGATCGACCAGGGGGGTACGACCATGGACCAGAAAAAACGTCAGAAGATTTACTCCGATGCCATGAAACTCATTCATGAAGAGGCTGCCTGGGTTTGGGCGTATCAGCAGGTGGACATATACGGGGTGAACGAAAGGTTAAACTGGAAGGCCCGACTGGATGAGCGGTTAGAGGTTTTCAATATGTCCTTCAAGAAATAAACGCTAACCTTCCGAAATCCACTTGGCGTAGGGGCGGTTCACGAACCGCCCCTACAGGTTATCCTGCCTTATGGGCCAGAAACGTTTCTTTGAACTTCCCGCTTTCCTCCGCACTTTATTCCTTATCTTTTCCGCGGTTGTATATACGGGCCTTCTCGGTCTCCCCGCCTCGGTCAGCTGCTTCTTGGACCGTTCCGGCCGCTGGCCGTCCTTCTTCCAGAGGCTTTGGGTCAGCTGGCTTCTCAGGACCAACGGGATTCATCTGAACCTGGAAGGGATAGAGAACCTGGAACAAGATCAGTCTTATATCCTGGCATCCAATCACGCCAGCATCCTGGATATCCTCGGCATTATTTCCGCCGCCCCATTTTCCATGCGATTCATCGCCAAAAAATCCCTCATCTGGTTCCCTATCTTTGGCTGGTTTCTGTGCGCTGCCGGCCACATTCTCATCGATCGGGAAAGGGCGACCTCCGCCTTCAAGAGCCTGAAGGAGGCCTCCGCCCTCCTCAAAAGGGGGACTTCCATCATTGTCTTTCCCGAAGGAACGCGGTCCCCGGATGGAGAAGTAAAGGAATTCAAGCGCGGGGCCTTTCTCCTGGCCCGGCACTCTAAATTTCCGGTTGTCCCGGTCTCTATTACCGGAACTTACGAAATGCTTCCTCGGCACGGCTGGTGTTTCTGGCCCGGAACCATGCACATCCGCTTGGCGGAACCCATCCCCACCCATAACCTGTCGCATCAGGAATCGAAGGACCTGATGAGGAAGGTCCGGGAGACGATTATCGGAAATCTGAATAATAGGAACGAGGATGGAGGATTGGGGTTTGCGGTGAAAGGCGAAATGCCGAACGGAGGGGTGCAAGAAGGCCGGTGTTGAAGTTTCAGAACATAAGGTGTAGAGGCCCCAGGGAGGGAAAGACGAAAACGCGAGGACGGGGAGACACGGCGGCGGGGTGACGCGGTGACGGGAGACACGAGGACGCGGGGAATAAGAGTAGGGGCGAGGAACGAGGTCCGAGGATCGAGGACTTGGTAAATAAAATTTTGAAAGACAGGAGACCGAGGTCATGACTTCATGGGGAAAATACCTGGCTCAGAATAAAGAACGGTTCCTCAAGGAAATGATGGAATTACTGCGGATTCCCAGCGTATCCGCCTTGCCTGCGCACATGGACGATGTCCAGCGGGCCGCGCAGTGGGTGGAAGGGCGGATGAAGGCAGCGGGGATCGAATCGGTCCGGATCATGCCGACCGGCGGCCATCCGGTCGTCTACGGAGATTGGCTTCATGCCCCGGGCAAGCCGACCGTCCTCATTTACGGCCACTTCGACACCCAGCCGGTTGACCCCCTGAATCTTTGGGACAGCCCTCCTTTCGAGCCGGTGATCAAGGAAGGGCGAATCTACGCGCGCGGGGCATCGGACAACAAGGGGAACCTCTTCATCCCCCTTACCGTCGCCGAGGCCATGCTCAAGACCGCCGGGAAACTGCCCCTGAACCTGAAATTCCTATTCGAAGGCCAGGAGGAGATCGGAAGTCCCCAACTGCACCCGTTCATTGCGGCCCATAAAGATCTATTTTCCTGCGACATGGTGTTTAGCGCCGACGGCGGCCAGTGGAGCGAGGACCACCCGGGCCTGGTGATGGGCACCCGTGGGCTGGCCGCGGTTTTCGTCGACGTCCAGGGGCCGGATCATGACCTCCATTCCGGAACCTATGGCGGGGCCGTGGCGAACCCCATCCACGCCCTGGTCCAGATCCTGGACTCCCTCCATGACCGGGAGGGACGAATCACGGTGGAAGGGTTCTACGACCGAGTGCGGCCCCTGAGCCCCGAAGAGCGCGCGGAGATGGCCCGGATTCCCTTTGAGGAGGCTGAATACCTGAGCGAGCCCGGGTCGGTTTCTGTTTTTGGGGAGCCGGGATTTTCGACTTATGAGCGGACATGGGCCCGGCCGACCCTGGAGGTCAANNGGCCCACGCCAAGATTTCCTGCCGCCTGGTGGCCGACCAGAATCCCTCCCAAATTGCCGACCTGGTCGCCAACCACATCAAGAAATTCACTCCGCCGGGGGTGAAGGTAACCCTCGGTAAGCGCGGCAGCGGGTCCTTTCCCTATCTCATCCCTCCCGATCACCGGGGTCTGGGGGTCGCCGCGTCGGTCCTCAAGGACCTTTACAAAAAGGAACCCTACAAGATCCGCTCTGGCGGGACGATCCCGGCGAATGCCATGTTTCTCGAACACCTGGGGGCCTACACCATCGTCTTTGGTTTCGGCCTCGAGGACGAGCGTCTGCATTCGCCCAACGAATTCTTCCGGATCTCCAGCTATGAGAAGGGCCAAAAGGCCTACGGGATGCTACTGGAAAGACTGGGGGAGAAGGGCTGAAACGAAGACGCGGGGACGCCGAGACGCGGTGAAACGGATACGCGGAAAACACCAAAGCGGGGGACCGTTGGGGTAGGAGAAAAAGGATCAAGGAGCGAATTGCAGGGATCGAGGATTAAGACCCCCCCAAAAAAGAACTCTGTTTCAATGGCCTTCCATTATCTGTCGTTCGTGGTCAGTCGCCCATGATCTTTTGCATCCTTGTCTCGGGCCTCGAACCTTGAGTCTTTTCTCTGCTCCCGCGGCCTATTCCTGGTGCTCATGATCATCTCGCAGCACCGCAGAATCGCAAGACTGCGGCACTATCTTTCCGTTTTCTTTTGACTTTCCCGTTTTTCTCGATTATCATTTTTCCAAATGGGAAAGGCAGCATCCTCAGACCACTCCAAGTTGAAAAGGGAAATCATTGGTGTTTCCCTCCTGGCCCTTGCGGCTCTGCTGGCTCTGAGCCTCATCTCTTTCAACCCGGATGACGTTTCCTTCAACAATCAACCATCTGAACCCCAGAAAATGGCCAATATGGCCGGAATGGTGGGATCTTATCTTGCCGATATCTTCTTTCAGGTCTTTGGTTTACCCGCCTTTCTCTGGCCCTTTGTCCTGATCTTTTTCGCCCTGAGGCTCATCCGTTCTCCGGAGACCTCTCTGGCGCCGCTGAAGATGATCTCCTGGGCGGGCCTGTTTCTGGCGGTGAGCGGACTCCTCTCTCTCGGTTTGGGAAAGATTAACCTCCTCGGGGGGGCCTTTGACAGCGGCGGAGCCCTGGGCCGGATCATCGCTCACACGGGGGAACGGTTTCTCAACTTTGTCGGCGCATTTCTCTTCCTGGCCCTGGCGCTGGTCATCTGCATGATGGTGATCACCAATATTTCCTGGGTTGAGGTGAGCCAGGGGGTTGGCCGAATCTACGCCTCCGCCGTGGAGAGGTGGCAGGCCTTTTTGAAAGCCCGGCGAAAGAAGAAGAAGGAAGAGGCCAAGAAGCTCAAGGAACCCGTCGCCCCGGTGATCGTAGGTCAGGTCGAACCCCCCCCAGAGACTCCGCCGGTGGTCGTCCAGGAAAAACAGGAGCACTTCCCTTTTCTGGACTCCCGGGGGTCGTACGTCCTTCCTCCCCTGTCCCTGCTGGAGAACCCCGAGCAGAAGGACGTCAGGGTAGACAAAGAGAGCCTCCTGGCCAACGCCAAGATCCTGGAAAAGAGACTTTCGGATTTCGGCGTGGAGGGGAAGGTGGTGGAAGTTCGGCCCGGTCCGGTGATTACCATGTACGAGTACGAACCTGCCCCCGGAGTCAAGATCAACAAAATCGTCAGCCTCAGCGACGATTTGGCCCTGGCCCTCCGGGCTATCAGCGTCCGGATCGTCGCTCCCATCCCGGGAAAAGCTGCCGTGGGAATCGAAATTCCCAACTCCATCCGGGAACCCGTTTATCTGAAGGACATCTTGGGGGCGGAGGATTTCTCCAATTCCGAGTCAAAGCTCACCCTGGCGCTGGGCAAGGACATCTTTGGAACCCCCTTTGTCACCAACCTGGGAAAGATGCCCCACCTTCTGGTCGCCGGGGCCACGGGCACGGGAAAGAGCGTCTCCCTGAATTCCATGATCTGCAGCGTTCTTTATAAGGCCGACCCGGAAGAGGTGAAGTTCCTCATGATCGACCCCAAGCGCCTGGAGTTGTCGATCTACGATGGAATTCCCCACCTCCTCCACTCCGTCGTTTTCGACCCCAAGGTGGCGGCCCGGGTGCTCCGGTGGGCCACGCAGGAGATGGAGGTGCGGTACCGGCTGATGGCCGAGAAGGGGGTCAGGAACATCGAGCGTTACAACCAGAAGGTGGTGAAGGAGAAGAAAGAGCAGCGGAAAAAGCCCGCCGTGCCCGTGCCTGATGGGGCAGAAGGAACCGACGGCCAGGGAGGAGAACCGGCCCAGCCCCTTCCTTATATCGTAATCGTCATCGATGAACTCGCCGACCTCATGATGGTCTCGGCACGGGATGTGGAGGCGTCTCTTACCCGTCTGGCCCAGATGGCCCGGGCGGCGGGCATCCACCTGCTGCTGGCCACCCAGCGTCCCTCCGTGGATGTCCTGACCGGAGTCATCAAGGCGAACTTTCCCACCCGGATCTCATTCCAGGTCTCCTCCAAGACCGACTCTCGCACCATCCTGGATGCCAACGGGGCCGAGCATCTCCTGGGTTCGGGGGACATGCTCTTCCTGCCTCCGGGAACATCCCGGGTGCTGCGGGTTCACGGGGCCTATGTCTCCGAGGTCGAAATCCTCAGAGTGGTGGAGCATTGGAAGAAGCAGGCCCGGCCGGTGTATGACCAGTCCATCGTGGAGGCGAAAGAAGAAGCTCAGGAGACAGAGGCGGATGGCTACGATGAAATGTATGACCAGGCAGTAGCCCTGGTTACGGATACTCGTCAAGCCTCCATCTCCATGATCCAGAGGCGTTTGAGGGTGGGATANNGCCGACGGCAGCAAGCCGCGGGAGGTTTACGCCAGGAAGCTGTAGAGGCAACTCCGCTCGAAGGAATTTCCATCGGCGAGGAGACGAGCCTGTCCTCGCTGGCCTCAACGACCTGAATTCTTTCCCGTTCATTTTCCACCCTATCGGTCCTGCGTTTCGCAGGGTTGAATTGCAGGACGACGAAAGCAGTCACTCCGGGCTTTAGCCCGGAAACATGATGGCCGAGGGGAGAGGTATTTTGTCTCTGCTCATTTGGTGGTAAAATTAGATTATCATCGAAACAGAGGGGAAAAATGATGAGATTAAAAACTCTTGCCTGCCTCTTGGTTTTTTCGGGGATAATTTTTTTGCCCGCTTTAGGCCACAGCCAAGGTTTCTCTCTGGAGGAGATCGTGGCCAAGGTTCAGAGACAGTATGACTCCCATGAAGATTTTAAGGCCGATTTCGTGCAGGAATCCATGGTGAGGAGCCTGGGAAAGAAGCAGGTATCCGAGGGAGCCGTTTACTTCAAGAAGCCCGGAAAGATGAGGTGGAACTACCAGAAACCCTTCAAGCAGGAGATCGTCTCCGACGGGAAGACTCTTTGGAATTACCGGGTGGAAGACAAGCAAGTCATGGTGGGCCAGATGTCCCAGACCGTCCAGGGGAAAGTGCCCTCCACCTTCTTGGCCGGGCTGGGCAACCTCCAGCGGGATTTCCAAGCCCGATGGGTGAAAGAGCCCTCCCCGAGGGAACCCTATTCTCTGGAACTGACTCCCCAGGATATTCAAGGGAGCCTGGAGAAACTCTTCCTGCTGGTGGACCGGGAAAGTTACCAGATCCTCCAAGCCAGGATCCAGGATGTGATGGGCAATACCACCCAGATCAGTTTCTTAAAAATCCAGTTTGACAACCGTCTGCCCGATTCTCTTTTCACCTTTACCCCGCCCAGAGGAGTGGAGGTCTTCAGCCTGCCGGGAGCCTCTCCCTCGGGCCAGACGGGAAAGTAATTCCTTCATGAGTTCTCCATCATCCAGGACCGTTCGCATCGTCAGCCTCGGGTGCCCCAAAAACCTGGTGGACAGCGAGGTCATGCTCGGACTGTTGAAAGAAAAGGGATGGACCCCNNNNCAGAAGCTTGTGGTTACCGGCTGCCTTCCCCAGCGGTACGGGGGGGATCTGATTAAGGAATTGCCGGAGGTGGATTTTTTCGTAGGGACCGGGGAGTTCCACCGGATTGCGGACCTGCTGGATCCATCCGCCAAGGGGAAGATCCGCCAGAGACAGTACATCGACACTCCTGAATTCCTGTATGACCACCGCACCCCTCGCATCCATTCTTCTTTCCCCGGGAGCACCTATCTGAAGGTCTCCGAGGGATGCGCCAATTTCTGTTCCTACTGCGTGATTCCGCGCATTCGGGGGAAACTTCGCAGCCGCCGCGTCTCCTCGATCCTCCAGGAGGCAAAGCAGGCTGCCTCGCGGGGAGTCAAGGAGATCAACCTCATCGCCCAGGATGTCACCTCCTACGGGCGGGACCGGAGAGACGGCACCGGCCTGGTTCGGCTGCTGAAAGGGCTGGTAAAGACCGAAGGCCTGAGATGGATCCGGCTGCTGTACGCTCACCCCGCCCATATCACCCCGGAGTTGATCCATTTGATTCGCGATGAAGAAAAAATCTGCAAGTATCTGGACATCCCCCTCCAGCATGTGGATGAAGAGATTCTAAAGGCCATGAACCGGCCCGCGCTGGATCAAAGCATCCCGGATTTCATCGCCTGGATCCGGAAGGAGGTTCCCGGGATTGTGCTCCGTACCTCGCTGATCGTTGGATTTCCGGGAGAGACGGAGAGGAGGTTCCGCCGGCTGGAGGAATTCGTACGGGAAGCTCAGTTCGACCGCCTGGGAGTTTTCTCTTATTCGAAAGAGGAGGGGACTCCGGCGGCCTCGCTGCGGGGCCAGGTTCCGGACCGGATCAAGTTGCGGCGTCTTCGCAAGATCATGGGGTTGCAGAAGAAGATCTCCCTTCGGAAACAAAAGGCCCTGGTGGGGTTGCGGGTCCCAGTGCTGGTGGAGCGGCCGGGAGAGTCTCCCGGAATCCTGTGGGAAGGAAGAACCCAGGGACAGGCCCCCGAAGTAGACGGCGCCGCATTCCTGACCGCAGGGCAGGCCCGCCCGGGGGAGATGGTGAAAATTCAGATCACCGATGCAGGCCCCTACGACCTTTATGGGGAAATCCTCGGACCGGCTTAACCCTTCAACCTGTTCCCCCCCCTTTATTGAAGTTTTATCCTCAGCCTGCCGATTCTGGACAATAGTCATCGGGAGCCACTCCGGGTTCAAGCCCCGAACCCTCCCAGAGGAAGGGAGTCGGAAGACCCCAGGCGACTCCGGGAAATGATGAGTTGCAGAGAATGGAGGCGGAGGTTTCAAATTTTTTCGGCAGGATGATTTTTACTCTTGACAAGGAGGGAGAAAACTGTAAATTATGACAACTTAATAGAAACAAATCCCCATTTGCTCGGAAGGGAGGCGCCTCTCCATGGCGACCGCGAAACCCCGAAAGAAAGAAAGCGGCCCGGCCAAGAAGTCGGTCTTGACCACCCAAAAGAAGAAGACCGTAAAAAGGACCGAGAAAAAGCAAGTCAAGAAGAAGGTGTTGAGAAAGAAGGAAAAACCCATGCTGAAGGCTGTAAAGCCGCCTCACGATATCGTTTCGGCCAAATCCAGGGATGAAGTGGAAGGTTTCCGGAAGGCCCTGATGGATATGCGGCAAAAGCTCCTGGCCGGGATCTCCGAGAACCCCGTTCCCGAAGCCCTGGTCACCCAGTCCGACATCGGAGATATAATCGACCAGGCCGGGGATGAGCGGGAACGGGAGCTTTCCCTCCTCCTCTCGGGGAGGGATAAAGAAAAACTCATGGCCATCAATGAAGCCCTGGAGAAGCTCAACGAGGGGAACTATGGCATCTGCGAGGAATGCGGCGAAAAGATCGGTCCGGGGCGGTTAAAAGTCATGCTCCTGGCCAGACTCTGCGTGTCCTGCCAGTCGAAATTCGAGAAGGAGACTAGCCTCCAGAGGAAAGCCGATGAAGACCTCACGTACCGGGGGCTGACGTACTCGTCCGCAGCGGAAGAAGAAGAAGGCTGATTCGTCCTTCCCGACATTCATTGATTTTCCCTTGAATCCCGGCCCAATCCGGGATTCAATTTTTTACCCTCCAGCAGGTTGCGGAAGATCCGTTCTATACCGGTAGGGAACAGGGTCCTTGAAGATCCCCCGGGATGGAGAGCTATTTTTAGATAAAGCATTTGGGGGAGCAGGTTGGGGATCTCTCTTTTCAATGCCCTTGAGTTTGTCCTCATGGGGATCCTGGTGGGGTTCTTGGGGGGGTTCCTGGGGGTTGGCGGGGGGGCGGTCATGATCCCCTTGCTCAATTACTGGGTCTTTCCATCCCTGGGGGTCTCTCCAGAGGTCGTCATTCACCTGTGTTTCGGGACCACCCTGGCCATCATCATCCCGGGTTCCTTCGCCGGGTCCCTCGCCCAAACCCGGATCGGGAATGTGAACTGGCGCGTTGTCTCCCTTCTGGCTATGCCCGGCATTCCGGGATCTTTCCTGGGCTCTATGATCGCAGCTTACCTCCCCGGCCACGTGCTTCGGCCTCTCTTTGGAATCCTTCTCATCATTATTTCGGCTCAAATGTTTTTGCAGAAAAAAGTGCCGGGAGAGACGACGGACCCATCCTCCCCTAGGCTTTCAGCCATTCTCATGGTTGGGGCGGTGGTCGGCTTATTTTCCGGGCTATTTGGCCTTGGTGGGGGAGTGATCGCGATTCCCCTGATGGTGAAGGTTTTGCGTTTCCCCATTCACAAGGCGGTGGGCAATTCCATCGCTTTGGTCTTGTTTACCTCCCTGATCGGCGCGGCCGGATACGTCCTCCACGGTTGGGGGGATCCAAACCTCCCCCCGTATTCCCTGGGGTATGTGCATGTCCCGGGTTGGATCCTGGCCGGGATTCCAAGCATCCTTCTTTCCGGCCTGGGAGTCAAACTGGCGAGAAAGACGAGGCCCGTTGGCCTGCGGCGGGTTTTTGCCCTGATCCTGGTGGCGGTGGGGGTCAGAATGGTTTTGCCGTAGGAATACAGAAGGGGAGAAGCTTGGAACATCAGGGATAGGGGAATATTGGAATAATGGAATGTTGGAATAATGTTGGAATAAAGGGGTTCTGCTCTGCAACCGATGATTTCATCAATCAAAAAAAAACGGCACTCGATTTCTCGATGCCGTTTTTTTCCATGAGGCCAGATCTAAAAATTACTG
>PMCE01000197.1 GCA_003154025.1 Syntrophaceae bacterium | reverse complement strand
GCGGAGCCGTAGATCGACCCGGTCAGGGTCCGTTCCTCGAAGACCAGGGTCATGATCGGGACAGAGACCTCCATGGTCATGGGGGTGACTCCGACCACGATCGCCACCCCCTTCTTGCAGAGAGAATCGTAAGCCTGGCGAATCGTGACCGGCTGGCCGATCACCTCAAATGCGTAGTCCACCCCGCGGCCGCCCGTCAGAGCCCGGATGGCCTCCACGGGTTTGGTCTCTTTGGCGTTGATGGTGTGGGTGGCGCCGAACTTCTTGGCAAAGGCAAGTTTGTTCGGAAGGACATCGACGGCGATGATCTTCTCCGCCCCGGCTATGGCCGCCCCCTGAACGACGTTGACCCCCACGCCCCCGGTGCCGATGACCGCTACGCTGCTGCCGGGCTTGACCCTGGCGGCATTGAATACCGCCCCCACCCCGGTGATCACTCCGCATCCCAGGAGGGCCGCTTTGTCGAGCGGGAAATCGTCGGGGATCTTGACCACGGAACGGGCCGGGAGCACGGAATATTCGGAGAAGCTGGAGACCCCGGCAAAGTGGTTGATCTCTTTTCCCCCCAGGTGGAAGCGCGTCGAGCCGTCCAGGAGTCGGCCCGTCAGGCGGATCTGCAGACCTTCGGCGCAGAGGGCCGGGCGGCCCGCGCTGCAGTACTCGCAGACTCCGCACGAGAGTCTCCAGAGAGGGATGACATGATCTCCCGGCTTTACATTCGTAACCCCCGGCCCGACCTCGGCGATCACACCGGCTCCCTCATGTCCGAGAACCACGGGAAGCGGCGCGGACAGATGGCCGGTCATCACGTGGAGGTCGCTGTGGCAGACGCCCGCGGCGGCCATTTTGATCATCACCTCCCCCATCCGGGGAGGATCGAGCTCCACCTCGCGGAGGTCCAACCTCTTCCCGACTTCAAACAGAATGGCAGCTTTGGTCTTCATGGTTTCTCCTTTCCTACGGTTTGCCCGTCAGCCGGTCNNCCCAGATACGCTTCCTTCACATGTTTATCGGCGATCAATTCCCTCCCCTTCCCTTCCATGACCATCCGGCCGTTTTCCAGGACATAGGCCCGGTGGGCCAGGGTCAGGCTCTGGCGGACATTCTGCTCCACCAGGAGAAGGGTCACGCCCTCGCGGTTGATCTGCTGGACGGTGCGGAACACCCCGGCCACCAGGAGGGGGGCCAGCCCCAGCGACGGCTCATCCAGCATCAGCAGTTTTGGCCGGGACATGAGCGCCCGGCCGATGGCCAGCATCTGCTGCTCTCCGCCGCTCAAGGTTCCGGCCAGCTGCCGGGAGCGTTCCCGCAGGACGGGAAAGAGGGTCAGGACCCATTCCAGCGACTCCGCGGTCTGGACATAGGCCCGGTCGATGTAAGCCGCGCCCAATTCCAGGTTTTCCCGGACGGTCATCCGGGGGAAGAGTTCCCGGCCTTCCGGGACCATGGACACTCCCAGCCGGACAACCCGGTCCGGGCTCAGGGCATCGATCCGTCGGCCGTCGAAGGCGATGGAGCCTTGGCGGGGCTTGACCAACCCGGTGATGCCGCGCAGGATCGTGGATTTTCCCGCCCCGTTCGACCCCACGATGGTGATGATTTCCCCCGCCTCGACCGTCAGGCTCACCCGCCACAAGGCCTGGATGTTTCCGTAATAGACATCGATCTGGTCCAGCTTTAACAAGATGGCTCCTCGGAGTTCTCCATCTCCTCGCCCAGGTAGGCTTCGATGACCTTCGGGTCATGGGCCACTTGCCGGGGAGGGCCTTCCGATATCTTCTCCCCATGGTGCAGGACGATGACCCGGTCGGAAATCCCCATGACTACCTTCATCACGTGTTCGATCAGGAAGATGGTCATGCCCCTTTCCCGCAATTGACGGACCAGTTTGATGGCTTCGGCGGTTTCCGTGGGGGTCAGCCCCGACATCACTTCGTCCAGGAGGAGGAGCTTGGGCTTGATCGCCAGGGCCCGGGCGATCTCGATCCTCTTCTGATCGGCCACCGGGAGGTTCCGCGGGAACATGCCCGCCTTCTCCCCCAGCCCAACCCAGCGGCACAGCTCCCTCGCTTCTTCTTCCACCTTTTTCATGGAGGCTTTGGGGGCCCGGCCGAAAAGCCCGCTGGTGGCCACGTTTTCCAGCACGGTCATATGGGGGAAAGGCTGCATGATCTGGAAGGTCCTGCCCATCCCCCGCCGGCAGATCTCAAAGGGCCGGCGCCCGACCAGATCCTCCCCATCCAGCCGGACCTCCCCCTGGTCCGGGGTGTAGACTCCCGAAAGAAGGTTGAAGATGGTGGTCTTGCCGGCCCCATTCGGCCCGATGAGGCTGACGATCTCTCCGCGCCCGATGGCGAAGTTCACCCCCTGNNAAATTTTATTCCGCCACAACCCCACCACCCCCTCGGGCATGAACAATACGACCAGGACCAGAATTAAACCGTAGGCAATCTGGTGGCCGTAGGAAACCGTGACCCTCAGGTATTCTTCGATGACTTTGACGATGATCGTGCCGAGAATCGGCCCGGTTATGGTGTAGAGCCCGCCGAAGATCGGCATGACCAGGCAGGCGATGGAGATGCCCAGGCCGAAAACCTCGTAGGGAATGATGTAGGTGTTGTAGTGGCTGTAAAACCCCCCGGCGAAGCCGGTAAAAAAGGCGCTGACCATGAAAGCCAGGACCTTATAGCGGGTGGGGTTGATGCCCATCACATTGGCGACTTCCTCGTTCTCCCGGATGGCCGTGAAGGCGAAGTTGAGCCTGGTGGATTGAATCAGCCAGACGGCCGCCACGGTCAATGCCAGAATGCCCAGAATCAGGTAGTAGGCCTGCTGCCGGTCTCCCCCGAAGAGAGGGGGGGTGGAGAGGCCCATGGCCCCGCCGGTGAATCCCGGGGTCATCAACCAGATTACCGACAGGGCTTCGGCAAAGGCGATGGTAGTGATGGAAAAATAGATCCCCCGGAGGCGCAGGGTCAGGTAGCCGAGCAGGGCGGCGACCAGGACCGAAACCATGGCCCCGGCGACCATTCCCAGGACCGGCGACAGGTGAATCCGGTTGAACAGAATCGCCGCGGTGTAGGCGCCGATGCCGAAGAGTCCGGCCTGCCCCACGGAGACCTGCCCGGTTCGCGCCAGGATATCCCAGCTGCTGGCCAGGATCATGGCCAGGAAGAAGGTGACGGCCAGGTGGAGGAAATAGGCGTCCACCAGCCGCGGAAACCCCAGAGCGAAAAGGATGAGGAAGAGGAGGAAAAAGCCCTTCTTCCAGGAAAAGGAACGGTTCATTCTCTCTACTCCCTGCGCGTCCCCACCAGTCCCGTCGGCTTGATGATCAGAATGATCATGATCAGGATGAAGGAAATCCCCTCCGCCCACCCCGATCCTTCAGGTACATAGGTTCCCACAAAGGACTCGGTAAGGCCCAGGATCACGCTGCCGAAGAGAGCCCCGGGAATATTTCCCAGACCTCCCAGGACCAGGATGCAGAAGGCCTTCAGGCTCAGCTTGAATCCCACCATGGGAAAAGTGTACATGACCGTGCTGACCAGGGCCCCGGCGGCGCCGGCCAGGGCGCAGGCCACGCCGAAAGCCAGGAGATAGGTCTTCTGGACGTTGATCCCGATCAGCCAGGAGGCGGTGTTGTTTTCGCTCACTGCCCGCATCGCCCTTCCCGGCCTGGCCTTGTAAAGGAAGAGGAGGAGAAGAAGGGTCAAGCCCACGGCGATGAGAAAAGTGAGCAGACGGGTCAGCCCCACATGCACCTCCCCCAGGGAAAGGGAGATTCCCGAGTAGGGGGTGATGACCGATCGCGAATCCGTCTTCCAAAAAATCATGGCCAGGTTCTGGAGAAAGATGGAAAGCCCCAGGGTCAGGAGCAGTTGGTTGAGCGGAGGGTCGTTGAGGATCGGCCGGATGGTAAAACGATAGATGAAAAGCCCGATGAAAAACAGCAGGAGCCCGCTCAGGCCGATCGACAGGAGCGGATCGATCCCCAGGAGGGTGAACAACCAGAAGGTGTTGTAGGCCCCCAGCATGACCATTTCGCCGTGGGCGAAGTTGACGATCCCCATCACCCCCAGCACCAGGGTGAGCCCCAGGGTGACCGCCGCGTAGAGGCCGGCAATCAAGAGCCCGTTGGCAAAGCTCTGCAGAAAATCAGCCCATTCCATCGTTCGGCTCGAAAAACTGCGAGTCGCAAGTCGCGAGAGCGCAAGTCGGTAAAAGCATTTTTGCCCTTACGCCTTGCGACTCGCGACTTGCGACTTGCGTCTCACCTGCTCTTCCAATTCGGCGTCGGATAGATCAGCTTGCTGGTGGCTTTGGAAACCGGATAGACGACGTGGGACACCCCCGCCTGCCACTGGGTGACGATCTGCTCGTCGATGGCCTGATGCAGGCCCCCTTCCTCGCTCTTCTTGAAGGTCATTTTTCCCATGGGGGAGTCGTAGTCGGTCTTCTCCATGGCGGCGATGAGCTTCTCCTTGTCCGTGGACCCGGCCCTCTTGATAGCCTCCGCCACGGTCATCAGGTTAGCGTAGGCCAGGGGGACCCAGTACTCGGGGACGCGGTCGGGGTAAGCTTTCTTAAATTTTTCCATCCACTTCACGGTCTCCGGCAATTTCATTCCCGGAACCCACACATCGACTCCGGCCACATGATCCCCCGTGGCCCCCAGAGATGGCTTGTATTGGGGGAAATTGATGGCCACGGAAAGGAACAGTTTCGGGTTGAAGTCGAGTTCTCTGGCCTGCTTCATAATCAGCGTGGTGTCGCCGGCGTAAGCAACCCAGTAGAAGACCTCCGGGTTGGTTCGTTTGATCTTGGTGAGCATGGGAGTGAAATCCGAAGACCCGCTTTTGAACCGCTCGTCGAAGACCACGTTGAAGCCCTTCTCCTTCAGGTACTTCACCACGTAATCCCGGCTGGTGGTCCCGTAGATCCCGTCCTCGTAAGCGACGGCCACGGCCTTGGGCTGCGGAGTGATGGAGAGGAGAAAGTCGCGCACCGTGGATTGGCGGTGGTAATCCCAGGGGTGGTAGTGGAAGAACCAGCGCTTGGGCCCGAAGTCGTGCTCCACCTTGGTGGAAGAGGCCCCCGCCCAGGCGACGAAGGGTTCATACCTCTGGATGGCATTGAGCTGGGCGTAGGTAATCGTGCTGGAATAGCCGCCGATCAGGGCCACGACTTTGTCCCGGGTGAGGAGCTTTTCCGCCGCGGAGATCCCCACGGAAGGCTCGCCGGTATCGTCTTCGATGATCAGCTCAACCTTCTTTCCCAGGACTCCCCCCGCCTTGTTGATCTCTTCCAAGGCCATCAGGAGTCCCCGTCTCTGCTCTTCCCCGGCCTGGGCAAAGGCGGCTTTGCTCAGGGGGAGGACCGCCCCGATCTTTACGGTATCCTGCGCCAAGGCCGTTCCCACCTGGCCCCAAAGGAGCAGGATGGCGAAGATTCCGCCCACCCCCCAAACCCATGAAGACTTTTTTCCCCTCATAAGCAGACCTCCTTGGTTCGATGATGGGGGCAATTTGGTGAAGGACGCTACGACTCTTCCTTCTTCCTGCCCCGATAGAGATGCTACCTTCATCCCGTTCCGAACAACCGAAACAACCAATCCAGTAAATCAAAAGTGATCCATTTTTTCAAGGCCAAATTTGACCTCCAAAAAATCTTGACACGTCTCCTGCTTATCGATAATTTGAATTTATGCTGAACGTCGTACCTCTTCTGGGTACCGTTTATAAGGGCGATTCATGAATCGCCCCTACGGCTCTTCCCCGGAAATGGAGGACTAGGAATGGATCATTTCTCGCGCGTGAAAGAGGAGTTCAAAAAACAGGCCGAAACACTTTCCGCCGCCGCCGCGTTTACCGATTCCGCGGTTCTGGAGCGAATTCATGCCGCCGTCAGGCCGACCGGGGAGATGAAACTATTGGATCTTGGGTGCGGTCCCGGGATTGTCACTGCCTCCCTGGCTCCCTCCGTTCGCGAAGTAGTCGCCTATGACCTCACTCCCGAGATGCTGGAGAAAGCGCGCCGGCGGTGCGAAAAAGCGGCGTTGAAGAACGTCCGCTTCGAGCTCGGCCGGGCCGAAGAACTTCCCTTCGAGAAAGAAAGCTTTGATTGCGTGGTGACCCGGTTGACCGTCCACCATTTCACCGACCCCCCGAGGGTGATGAATGAGGTGGTCAGGGTAACCCGGCGAAATGGCCGGGTGGTGGTGGCCGATTTTCTTTCTTCCGAAAATGAAGAGGACGGCGCGCTGCACAATGCCCTGGAGACCCTGAGGGATCCTACCCACGTGCGGGCGCTCTCAGCCGATGAACTGCGGGAACTGCTCCGGGAATCGGGGCTTCGAATCACCTCCCGGGTGACTTGGGAAAGGGAGAGAGATTTTGACGAATGGATGGGCATCACCAACGCGCCGGAGCGCGCGAAGCCGCTTTACACGGTCATGGCCGCCCTGGCCCGGGCGGGAATCCAGGCGGGCATCCATCTCCATCTGGACGGCAACAAGCTGGCCTTCAAGCATGATTATCTGCTCCTGGCCGCGGAAAAATAATGCCGCCTGGAAGGGAACTCGCCGGAAGCAAAGATTCCCTTGCTCGCAGAATCGGCTCCCATTGTCAATTTCGTCCGCATGAAATCTACCCCTTTCGGAATGTACATGACTATAATACGGAGGGAAATAAGCTTCCCCCCCTGGCAACAAGCCTAACGAGGAGAATGAAAGGAAAAACCGGCGTGGAGAGGGAACCCACAGCTCTTTTCAAAAACATCCGCTTGACCCGCACGGGGAGGTTCGGAGGCAGCCGGTCCCCATTTTGGTTTGGCCTTTGGTTGACGTTGTTCCTCCTAGGGGTACAAGCCCATGCGGAGGACCCCGTGCGAATTCCGGCCGGGTCCTTTCAAATGGGTTCCCTGGACGGAGACCGGGAAGAACGTCCCGTTCACACCGTCCATGTAGATTCCTTTTACCTGGACCGGTATCTCGTCACCAATGCCGATTACGCCCGTTTTCTCAACCTGTTCGGCAACCAGAAAGAAGGTGGCGAGAAGTGGCTGGACAACGTGGGACCCATAGCCTCCTTTTTGTGCAAGATCCGAAAAGAGGACGGTCACTTTGTTCCCAAGCGGGGATATGAGAATCACCCCGTGGTAAAAGTTTCCTGGTACGGCGCCCGGGCCTACGCACGGTGGCTGGGGAAAAGACTGCCTACGGAGGCCGAGTGGGAGAAAGCCGCGCGCGGCAATCTGGAGGGGAAGAAGTACGTCTACGGCGACACCATCAGTATTGAACAGGCCAATGTGGGCGGCTTTCATGCCACCACTCCCGTCGGCTCTTACCCGCCGAATGGCTTTGGCCTGTATGATATGGTAGCCAGCGTCTGGCAGTGGTGCAGCGACTGGTACGACCCGGAGTATTACTCCCGCTCGCCGGCAAGAAATCCCCACGGGCCGGAAAGCGGTTCGGAAAAAGTTTTGCGCGGGGGGTCTTGGTTTCACAACGATAGCTGGCGAGTCGCGACCCGAATTTCCGATGATCCCCTCAGCAAGAGCTTTTGTTTCGTTACCGGATTTCGCTGCGCCAAAGACGACGATAAGTGAGGATGAAGCGCAACCGGCAACGGAGAGCGCATTTAGTGAGGAGTAACAGTTTAATCATTTGAAAGGAGGAAAAATTGGAATCTCCCATCTTCCTCCAAAGCTCTCCTCCCTTTGGAAACGGGAGGACGGGAGGGATTTCTGGGAAGACCTTTCCAAACCGTCATAGGGATACACGGAAGAAAGCCCGGGGGCTAGGCAGCGAGAATAATTGACGGGGAAAGACGGATGTGTTAAAAAGAGGGAACTCTAGCTTTGAAATGTCGGTTATGAGAATTAAAATACTTCCGTTTCTACTACTCGTAGTCCTCGTTCTTCCCCCTCTCCCGGCCTTGGGCGCCGATCGGGTCGATATCCCCGCCGCTCTCATCCGGAACATTCCCCCCCGGCCCTGGGGTGCATTGACCGGGTCCGAGTTCGCCCGGTCCATCTTGCGGATGGATGGGACTCAGCGGGAGCAGGCCATCCTGGCTCAATTCCTGAAAGGAAATATCCCCGATTTCCTGCGGAGCTTGAAGCCGGTCTTTCTCAGCCATCAGTCCGAGGACGGGAAAGGTTTCACCGCCACCCTCTTCGCCATGCCCGACTACCTGGCGATCGGCTCCGACCGGGATTTTCTGCGGATCCCGATGAGCCTGTACACCGCCGCGGAGATCGCCA
>PMCE01000396.1 GCA_003154025.1 Syntrophaceae bacterium | reverse complement strand
TCCCACCTTCAACTTCGCCTGGGCCTGCGCGCCCTCAGGGAAACCCAGCCCGAGGGCCAATGCCAAACCCGCCAGGATCACCAAAGGCTTCACGAATGCTTGTATTTCTATCTTCATTCCCCCCTCTCCTTTCCCAAGCAGTAGAAAACAAGTTAGCCGGTTTGCCGGTTAGACAGTTTGCCGGTTCGCCCGTCCGCGCGCCGCCAAGAACATGTCATCGACCCGTTAACGGGCCAACCGGCTAACGGGACGACGGGCAAACTTTTTTTATCCCTCAATTCCCAATTGACAATGCGCAATGCGCAATCTGAAATTTATTCCGTTCCCTGAAAAACCCTCCCCAAGCTCCCCGGGGCCGCAAACCTTCGGGCACCTCCCCAGACGGCCAGGACCCCCAAGCTCAGAAGATAGGGTAGCATATCCAAAAGGAAGGGGGAAATGGGCACTCCGAACACCTGCATCTGTAGTTGCAGGGCAATCGCCCCCCCGAAGAGTAACGCCCCGAATATGGACCGCAACGGATGCCACTTGGAAAAGATCACCAGGGCGACGGCGATAAACCCGCGGCCGGCGGTCATCCACTCCTGCCAGGTCTTGGACAAGGCGATGGAAAGATGCGCTCCGGCGATGCCCCCCAGCATCCCCGCAAGGAAAAGGGCCTGGTACTGGAGATGGTGAGGATTCTTGCCCCCGGCGAAGGCGGCCGTGGGGTTTTCCCCCACGGCCCGCAAGCTCAAGCCCCAACGGGTCAAGAAAAGGACCCACCAGACCAACACGGCTACAGGCCCTGCCGCATAGATCAATATATCATAATTGAAAAACATCGGGCCCACGACGGGAAGGCCTGAGAGGAGGGGAATTCGGACCTCGTCCAGGCCTTTGATCTTGCTTCCCACGAAGGAGACCCCCACCAGAGCGCTCAGTCCCACCCCGCAGAACATCATGGCCAGGCCGGCGGCCAGCTGATTGGCCCGCCGGGTGATGACCAGGAAGCCGAATAAAAGGTTGAACAGCCCTCCGGCCAGCGCTGCGGCCAGGACCCCCAGGGCGGCATTTCCGGTCTGGACCGTGGTGGCAAAAGCCACCACCGCCCCCATGAGCATGACCCCTTCCAGGCCCAGGTTGACGATTCCGCCCTTCTCGCTGATGACTTCGGAAAGGGTGGCATAAAGCAGCGGGGTTCCAGAATGGATCGAGCCAACGAGAAGCCCGGTGATCATCGATTCAACCATTTACCTTCCCCCCTTTCGGGCCAGAATGACGAAAAGAATGATGGCCATCAGGATGTTGACCGCCGACCCGGGGATGCGAAGAGTCATCTGAAGGATGTCTCCCCCCGTAGTAATGATGGCTAACAGGAAGGCGGCGGCCGCCATCCCCGCCGCATTGCCCATGGCCATCCAGCTGATGAGGAACCCGATGTATCCATAGCCAGGGGACAGGCTCGGGCGGAGTTGGCCGTGGATGGCGGACACTTCGCACATCCCCGCCAAACCGGCGAGCCCGCCGCCGAGGAACATGAGAACCATGATATACCGGCCGATCGGGATGCCGTTGCGCCTCGCCGCTTCGGCATTGGCTCCGATGGCCCGCATCTCCAGCCCCCAGCGCGTCCGGGAAAGAATCCAATGCATGAGAACCAGGGCTACAAGGGAATAGAGCACCCCCAGATGAACCCGCGTGCCGAAAAAGGAAGGCAGGACGGCCGCCCCGGCAAAAGGGGCGCTCTGGGGATAGTTGGCGCTCTCCGGGTCCTTCCAGGGTCCGAAGACGAAGAAGCTCAGGAGCAGGATGGCCACATAATTTAAGAGAAGGGTCGATATGGTCTCGCTGACCCATCCCCTGGCCCGCAGGAAACCGGAGATCAAAGCCCACAGCCCTCCTCCCAGGAATCCCAGAAGGGAAATCCAGGGGATGAGAAGCCAGGCCGGGAGGTTGCCGAAGTTCAGCGCTCCCCAGGCGGCGAAGAGCGCGCCGATATGGAACTGCCCCTCACCCCCCACGTTGATGAGCCAAATCCTGGCCGGCAAAGCCACCGCTGCCGCCGTCAGGGTAAGGGGAATCATCTTCACCAGGACCTCGGAAAAGCCGTAGCTGCTGCCCAAGGTGTTGGAGAAGATGTCCGCGTAGGCCCTAATGGGATTCTTCCCGAAGAGGAGAAGCACCAGGCCAAAGGCTGCCAAAGCGATTCCAAAGAGCCCGACGAACCGGATCACGGCCGCCGCTCCGCCGCCTTGTCGATTCGGGGGTCGCTCCTCGGATTCAGCCGGCTTGGCCATCTCCTCCTCGAGAACCGGTCATCAGATGACCCACCTCGTTCATGGTGATCCCTTGGGGGGCGATTGTCTTCACGATTCTCTTCTGGAACAGAACCATTAGCCGATCGCTCATGGTCAGTAACTCGCCCAAATCTTCGGAGATGAGCAATACTCCCGCCCCCGCGTCCCGGGAGGCGATGAGCAATTCCCGGGCAGCCATGGCACTGCGAACGTCGAGGCCGCGAGTGGGGTAGAAGGCGATAATCAGCCTGGGGTTGTGAGCCATCTCCCGGGCCAGGATCATGCGTTGCACATTCCCCCCCGAAAGGGTTGCCAGGGGGACGAAGAAGGACGGGATGGTGAACCCCAGCCGTTTGAGGGACGCCGCCAGGTCAGCCCGAACCCTCTCCCAATCCATGGAAAGGCCGCCCTGTCGGGAGTACCGCCGAGTATCGGTTATGGCCATGTTCTCCTGCACGCTTAGCCAGGAAAAGGCAGCCATGCCCAGCGGGTCCTCCGGGATAAAGGCCACCCCCTCGGCGCGAACCCGGGCGACGGACCAGTGACTCGCGTCTTGACCCTGGAGATGCTTGGTCCCCTTGGAGATCTTTTCCAAACCCAGGATCACGTCTCCAAGTTCCTTCTGCCCGTTCCCGGACACACCGGCCACCCCGACGATCTCTCCGGGCAGGATGGTCAGATGGATGTCCTGAAGCCCGCCGGCCCCCCCTTCTCCCCGGGTATGGATTCCTTTCAGTTCCAGGACCGGCTTCATTTCCGGTGAACTATTCCAGGCCCGTTGATGAGGGGCCTCTCGAATCTCTTCCCCGAACATGAGGGAGACCAGTTGATTCTCCTTCGCCCCGGAACCCGGCAGTGTGCCGGTCACCTTCCCCCGGCGGATGACCGTGATCCGGTCCGCGCAGGCCATGACTTCCTTTAGCTTGTGGGTGATGAAGACGACCGCATACCCGTCCCGTCGCAGGTTGGCAAAGACCCGGAAGAGGCCTTCGATCTCGTGAGGGGCCAGGCTCCGGGTGGGCTCGTCGAGGATGAGGATTTGAGCATCGGCCAGGAGGAGTTTTAAAATCTCCACCTTCTGCCGTTCTCCCACGGAGAGGTCCCCGACCAGTGTCCGGGGGTCTGCGTCGAGGCCGTATCTGCGGGATACCTCTTCGATTCGTTGGGCGATGCCCGACTTTTCCAGCACAAATGGCAGGTCCGGCAGGAAGAGAGCGATGTTCTCGGCCACCGTCAACGCCGGGACCTGGACGAAATCCTGGAAGACCATCCCGATCCGGAGTTTCCGCGCGTCATGGGGAGACCGGACCTGGACGGCTTGGCCATCCACCCGGATTTCCCCGGAGTCCGCCCGGTAGAAGCCGTACAGGACCTTCATGAGAGTGCTCTTCCCGGCCCCGTTTTCTCCCAGAAGGGCATGGACCTCCCCGCGGTAGAGATCCAGGTCTATCTGATCATTGGCTCTGACTGCCCGGAAGGATTTGGTGATTCCTCGAAGGGAGAGAAAGGGGGATGCGTCCATATTCGGATGCTTGCCCATAGGGGAAATACACAGAAGAATCCGATCGAATCTGGAAAAGGGAAAATATACTAGATCAAGCTGCATTTTTCAAGGCAATTGCCTCCGGAAATAACCTCCGATTTGGCGGCTGGATAACCGGGCGACTTCGCTTTATTCCCCCTCCCCCAAGGAATAAGCTCTCCTCCTTTTGAAAAAGCGAGGACGGGAGGGATTTCTGGGAAAGAGCTTTTGAGACCTTCCGATTGACCCAGCGCAGGTCAATTCCTTATCCGGAGGATTTTGTGGTTGAAGATAGGCAGCGTTCTCCCGGTGGGAAAAGATACCCGTGAAAGGATAGGTTTTGCCTTGAAGGAGCACTTAGTTTACAATGGAACCAAAAAAATAGGAAGGCTGAGGTAAAAATATATGAAGACATACAATATTGTCATGATCCCCGGTGACGGCATCGGCCCGGAACTGCTGGACGCCGCCATTCAGGTGCTGGACAAAATCCAGCAGCTGGCCGGAGACTTTCGTCTCTCTTACTCTTTTCACGACGCCGGGGCGGGCTATTACCAGAAGCACGGGGTGAATATTTCTCCGGAAGCCCTGGAGGCCATCCGGAAGGCGGATGCCACCATGAAGGGACCGGTGGGCCTGCCCGGAGTGCGTTTCGCGGACGGCACCGAAGCCGGACTCCTGGGTGGGGTGCTGCGCAGCGGCTTTGACCTCTACGCCAACGTCCGGCCGGCGGTCCTTTACCCCGGCGTGAAATCGCCGCTGGCCGGGCGGAACGGAGACATCGACCTGGTGGTGGTCCGGGAGAACAACGAGGGCGAGTACTCGAAGATGGGCGGGCGCATCTACGACGGGACCGACGACGAGCTGGTGATCCAGGAGGCCGTGTTCACGCGGCGCGGCGTGGATCGGATCCTGGCGTACGCCTTCCAGCTCGCCGCGAAGCGGCGCCAGCACGTCACCTCGGCCACCAAGTCG
>PMCE01000543.1:2651-7092 GCA_003154025.1 Syntrophaceae bacterium | reverse complement strand
CAGATCGGCCTCCCACAGATGGGCCCGGATGATGCCGTTTTTCCCGGGGGATCGTAGCAAATCGGGAAAGAGCGAAGAAGAGATTTGCCGCCGGAGTTCATCCTGGCGTCCGGCAGCGGGCTTCAATTCCATGGTCGTGCTCGCGATTCCAACGCCCTTCCCCATATCTATGGTCTGGCGGCACGCGGAGCGGTTCATATTTTTGAAGAAAGGCATACATCGCCGGGTCCATTCCGTGGGATTTTGCATTCGTTGGAGGTAGGCCGGAGAGCTCATGACGCCCACAGATGCGGTCAGGTACCAGGTGAAGTATCTTGGCCCGGGGCCCAACACCTCATACCTCCGGCCCGTCAGGAATCCCGGAATTCCCACCCGGTCCGGCAGATGGTCCACAAAATACCATTCGTTATACTCTTCTTCGTTCTCCGGCGATAGGTCATTCCATACTACCAGCACTCCCGGAAAATCGGCCATTTTGCCCTCCCCGAAAATCCAACCTGCCTAGCCTTAAATGCTGCGGGCGATTTGAAAGCCATCGGCCACTGCATCCCGAATTTGCCCTGGTTCCACGCAATCTCCCGCCACATAGGTTTCCGCAACGAGACTGGAGACCGAATCATAGAGCTCCCGGTTTGACTTGGACCCGGCGGCTAATACGACCGTATCCGCTTCCAGGTGCCGCTTCTCGCCGTCTCCATCCAGAAACATCAATCCCGTATCCGTAACCTCCCGGCACCGGGCGCCGGTGAGGATTTCGACGCCTTTTTTCCTCAACCGCCCCAGGAGCCTGGCCATGACCACAATACACTTGCCTTTGGGAATCTCCGGCAGCATTTCCAGAATGGTGACTATTTTGCCCCTCTCCGAAAGATAATCCGCCACCTCACAGCCCACCAGGCCGCCGCCGATCACGACCACTTTCTCTCCTACCGGGACCCCCTGGAAAACCTGCTCCGCCTGGCAAACCTGTTTTCGGGTAATTCCTTCGATCGGGGGAATCAGGGGCGTCGCACCGGCGGCCAAGATAACCACATCGGGCCCTAAAGCTTTGACCCGAGCGGGGGTTCCTTCGACGCCCAGTTCGATTTTGACCCCCCCCTTATGGATCTGGCCGGCCAAGTAGTCGATGAATTCCCGGATGGGAGTCTTATGGGGAGGGGCGGAGGCGAAAATCATCTGCCCGCCCAGTTGGGGGTTTTTTTCATAGAGCCAGACTTCGTGTCCGCGCAGGGCCGCAACCCGACCCGCTTCCATCCCTGCCGGGCCGCCGCCGATAATCATGATTTTTTTCCGGGTTTCCGCCGGTTTGACTTCCCATTCCCGTTCCCGCCCCAAGGCGGCGTTTACCTGACAGCGAACCCCTCTTCGTTCGGCGTGGGCGGCGTCAGAACAAAAGCGGCATCCCAGGCAGGGTCTAATATCTTCGATTCTGCCTTCCCTGGCCTTGATCGGCAGTTCGGGATCCGCCAGCAAATTTCGCCCCATGGCGACCAGGTCGGCCTTCCCCTGTTGCAGGATTTCCTCGGCCAGTTCCAAACTCAGCTTTCCCACGGCAATCACCGGAATGCGCACTTGCTTCTTTACCGCCGCCGCCAGATGGGCGAGATTCCCCGGGGGGTCATAGAAATTCCCGCTGTGGTATCCCAGAAAATCCCCTTCCCCCCTCCCCGAAACATGGATGGCATCCGCTCCCCCTCGTTCGAGCATCCCGGCCAGGACCTGCGCCTCCTCGACGGGAAAGCCGTCGGGAACACCGAACTCCTGCCCGTTGATCCGCGCCCACACCGGAAAATCCTTTCCCACCGCTTCCCGAATCGACTGCAGGACCTCCAGAAAGAATCGCGCCCGGTTTTCCAGGGTCCCTCCATATTGATCCTGACGCCGGTTGAGGGCCCGGGACAAGAATTGGGCGATCAGATACCAGTGGGCGCCATGAATCTCCACCCCATCCAGCCCGGCCTTTTTCGCCCTAAGGGCCGCAGAGGCGAACTTCGCTCCGATTTCCCGGATCTCCGCCGGGTGTAACTCCCGGCAAGCCCCGTATCCCGGAAAGGTCAAGGCAGACGGCCCTACGGGTTGCATGTGGGTCGTCCGTAGCGGAGAGGCGTAACCGCCATGATGGAGCTGGACAGCCACCTTCGCCCCATGACGGTGGACGGCTTCCGCCAACCCGCCAAATCCCTCCATGAACCGGTCGTCGTCGAGTAGGAGTCCATAATGGAAACCCTTGCCCCGAGGTGACTCGACACAAGTGGCCTCCACGATGATCAACCCGACTCCCCCCCTGGCCAGGGTTTCATAGTGATCCAGACTGCGCTGGGTCACAAATCCCTCTCCCGTGGCGAAATTTCTGGCCATGGGCGGGCAGACCAGTCGGTTTTTGATCCGCAGGCTGCCGATCTTCCCCGGTTCGAATAGCTTTTGCAGTTTCATCCCCGATCCTTCGCGAATTCTTTCCTGGAAGAGGGTATCTGGAATCTAGACCCTAAGGCCAGCCAGGAAGCCCTCATGAATGGCTTCTCTGGCCCGGCGAGGCTCCACACAATCCCCCACGGCTACGACGGAAGAGACTTTCCCCTCCAAATCTTTCAGGGGTCCCCGCTCGGGCTGAGAACCCAGGGCCAGCACGATGGTTTCCGCCTCCAGCCATTTTTCTTCTCCCCGGCAATCCACGAGCACTCGCCCTTCTTGGACCCGTTCCACCTTGGCAGACACCATCATCGATATTCCCTGGGAGGCCATCCGCCCCAGGAGAAGCTCCCGAGTGGTTGCCTCCATATCCGGAGCCAGGGTGTCGAGCATTTCTATTACGGTCACTTGGCATTCTCTTTCCCGCAAAAATTCCGCGGTTTCCACCCCTACCATTCCGCCCCCGAGAATCAGAACTTTCTTCCCCGTCTCCTTTCCGCCCAAAACTTCCCATGCGGTCAGTACCCTGGGACCCAGGAAATTCCCGGGCCGGACCGGAACGGCCCCCGTGGCCACGATCACCGCATCCGGTTTTTCCCTCTCGACTCGATCGGCATCCCCATGCTGATTCAGTTTTACTTCCACCCCTTCCGCTCTCACTTCCCGAACCAGCCATTCCACGGCCTTAGCCAGGGTTTGTTTATGGGGCGGAAGGGAAGCCAAAAGCATCTGGCCTCCCAAGGCATTGCTTTTTTCCAGCAGGGTGACCCGATGGCCCCGTATTTTCGCCACTCGCGCCGCTTCCAACCCCGCGACTCCTCCACCAAGGATCAGAATTTTCTTGCTCTTGGCTGCCCTGGGGATCCGGTATTCTTCTTCATGGCCCACCGAAGCGTTCTGAAAACAGGTAATCTTTTCCTGCTGGATCAATCTCCAGATGCAATAATTGCAGGCCACGCAAGGGCGGATCCGGTCGATTTCCCCGCGGGAAATTTTGGCCGCCCAGAAGGGATCGCTGAGCAGGGATCTTCCCAGAGCCACGAAATCCGCATGGTTCCCCCGGATCGCCTCTTCGGCCGCAGCCGGATGGCCCAACCGGCCCACGACAATCACCGGGATGCTCACCTTCTTCCTGACCAGGGATGCCAGATGGACATGGTAAGATTCAGGAAATTCCATGGGGGGAATCACATGCGCTAACCCCCCGAGCGAATCGGTCGTCCCCCCTGAAACATCGATGGCCGAAGCTCCCGATCTCGCCAGCTCGACGGTCAAATCGAGCGGTTCTTCGACGGGATATTCCCCGGGAACGAATTCTTTCATCGAGATCCGGAAGAGGATCGGGAAGGAACTTCCCACCTCTTCCCTGACCCTCCGCAGCACCTCCAAGGCGAGGCGAGCCCGATTTTCAGGGTTTCCTCCGTATCGATCTTTTCTCTGATTGGTCCTCGGAGAGAGAAACTGATGGATCAAGTATCCGTGGGCCCCATGGATCTCCACGGCGTCAAAACCGGCGGCTTGGGCCCGACGAGCCCCGATCCCGAACTGGGAGATGATTTCTTCGATCTCGGCCTGACTCAATTCTTTGGGGACCGGGAATCCAGGAGTCCGGGGAATGGGGGAAGGGGCCAGGGGGTTGTCTCCGGTAATATTCGGATAAGCCAGCCTGCCGGCGTGATGGAGCTGCACGGCAATAGCTCCCCCCTCCTCGTGAATCGCCCGGGTCAGGCGCTGCAAATCGGGTATAAAGGAGTCCTCGTAGATGCAGAGGCTTTGCCCGCGATGGCGCCCGGCGAGGCTTACCGGGCATGCCTCCGTGACGATGAGGCCTACCCCTCCCTTGGCCCTCTCTCGATAATAGGCGATCGCCCGATCGCTGACGTTCCCCTGCGGATGGGATAAATTAGTACCCATGGCCGCCATTACAATCCGATTTCTCAGGCGCAGACTGCCGATGGGAAAGGGGGAAAAGAGCATACCGAACGGTTCCATGGATTCCCTCCGCCTCCGATTCTCTTTGGTCCGCCGCCGG
>PMCE01000543.1:0-2561 GCA_003154025.1 Syntrophaceae bacterium | reverse complement strand
ACCCCCTTGCTGATCTTTCCCTGGCCATGGAGGCTCGTCAGCGCCAGCCCGCCCTGCCCTACGGGGATCATGCGGAAGAGCGCAAAGGTGTTGTTTAGAATGTTGAGGGTCGATTCCAAACCGCCGTGACGGAGAAAAGCTACCACCAAAGCTCCCCCCACTTTATCTTTCATTCCTCCCCCGTACCGATTGCCATAGACGAACACCCGCAGGCGATCAATCATATTCGCCATGAGCCCCGATAACCGCATAATATGCACCGGAGTGGCCAGTATCACCACATCGGCCCGCAGCATGGCGGGATAGATTTCCTCCATTCCATCGGTGAGGGCACAGAATTTCTCCGGCGTTTGGTTCTTCAAACACCAGTTACAGTGTGAGCATCCAGCGACCTCCAAACGGGAGAGGGAAAAAACGCGGAGATGGACTTCCGCGTTCTCGGCCCAGGGATCAAGCGCCGCCCTGAGGAGCACTTCCGTGTTCCCCTCTTGGACCGGACTCCCGGCGATGCCCAATACTTCAATCATCTTCCGCCATCCTGGATGAACCGGAGAACTTTCCCCATCAAAAGGCCCACCCTCATTTTTCCTCCCGGTTTTACAGTCATTCAGCGGGTTCGGCAGTATCTTTCATACCCCGGATGCCGCTGATAAAACTCCCGGCGTAACCCTTCCCGAAAATTGGGGTGGGCAACGTTAATTAAAGCCTCCCCTCTCTCCCGCAAGGTTTTAAACCTTAGATCAGCAACGCCATATTCGGTAACTACATAGTGGACATCATTGCGACTGGTGGTCACCGAGGCCCCAGGTTCCAAGATGGGCACGATTCGCGAATACTTGCCGTCTCCGGCGGTCGAGGTCAGGGCGATGATGGACTTTCCCTCCGGGCATTGCGCACAACCGCGGATGAAATCTACCTGCCCTCCGACTCCGCTGTATTGCCGGGTCCCCAGGCTATCCGCGCAGACCTGCCCCTGCAAGTCAACCTGCAAAGCACTGTTGATGGAGACCATTTTATGCTGCCGGGATATGACCCAGGGGTCGTTGGTATAGTCAACGGGCATCATCTCCACCAGGGGGTTTTCGTGCACAAAATCGTAGAGGGACTTCGTTCCCTGGATAAAGGTGGCCACGATCTTTAACCGGTGCATGCTCTTCTTCTGGCCGGTCAGAGCGCCCGCTTCGGCAAGGTCCTTACACCAGTCCCCCAGCATTTCCGTGTGGACGCCGAGGTTTTTCTTGTGGGTCAGCAAGGAGGCGACCGCCTCGGGAATGGACCCAATCCCCATCTGCAAGGTGGAGCCGTCATCGACCAGGCTGGCCACATTTTCGCCGATGCATTTTTCCACTTCCCCGATCGGAGCGCGGGGAGACTCGATGACCGGACGGCTCGTCTCCACCAGATAGGTGAGCTCGGAAATGTGGACGGGGCGGACTCCATAAGTCCTCGGGTATTGCTCATTGATCTCGGCGAGCACATATTTGGCGGCTTCCATGGCTCCAATCGTGTAATCGGCACAAATGCCCAGGCTGCACCAGCCGCGGGGGTCGGGCGGCGATAGCTGGATCATGGCTACGTCGACGGGCAGGATTCCCTTTTTGTAGAGCCAGGGAATCTGGTGGAAAAAAATGGGCACGAAATCCCCCCGGCCATCATTGATGGCTTGGCGGCTGTTCGGGCCCAGAAAGAAAGAGCGGTGCCGAAAATGTTTTTCCATCGACGGGTCACAATACTGGCATTTCCCCATGGCGATCATATGATCAATTTCCACATCCGTGATTTCCGGAGCCCGGCGGACCATGGCTTCAATCAAGGTCTGGGGCTCGCCGCAGGCAAAAGAGGTAACCACTCGATCTCCGGATTTGATCACTTTGACGGCCTCATCCGCCGAGGTTTTTTTCCTTTTATAGACCTCTTGCCAAGAATCCATAGTCTCTATCCTCCTACGGGGTTGGTGGAGGGACACCCGGAGATGCCCCTCCTCGGTAGGGGGGCTACATGGCATCCAACTCTCCCAAGGTTTTCCCCTTGGTTTCGTAGCCCATGGCCCAGATCAATATAACCGCCACGATGTAGGAACTGGCCATCACCGAAATGGCCGTGGCAATCCCTACTTTATCCGCGACGGCCCCGATGACCATGGGACCAAACGTGGATGCCACGCGCGCAATGCCCGTATAGGCGATGCCCATTCCCGAGGCGCGCAGGGCCGTGGGCCAGAGTTCGGACCCATACAGGGGATACCCGGAGAAATACCCCATGGAGATACCCAGGATAAAACCAAAAACAACCATCAAGGTTGGATCTTTGGCGTAGAAGGCGAAAGTGGGGGCGGCAATCATGGCCACGAGCCAATAAATACTGAAACCCGGGCGCCTGCCCAGATGATCCGCCACGAAACCAAAAGACAGATAGCCGCACATCGATCCCACATTGATCACGATAAACCACATGCTGGATTGAAAAATGGTCATCCCTCTTTCAGCCCTCAGCATAGCCGGGATCCAGGTCATAATGCACCAGTATCCCAGGAGGCCGATGAAGGAGATCAGAATGAACAT
>PMCE01000468.1 GCA_003154025.1 Syntrophaceae bacterium | reverse complement strand
CCCTGTTTTGTTTCCGGCGCTCTCATCCTGGTGGAAAAGAACAGCAAGATCAGAAACGATCAGGACCTCGCGGGGAAAAGCGTGGCTACGATCAGGGGAAGCATCTGGGAAACCATCATCCGCGAGTTGGCGCCCCAATCAAAGCCGGTTCCCTTTCCGCATAACCGCGACGCCCTTCAGGCCCTGGAAGAGCATAAGGTGGATGCTTTTCTGCAACTGGACGTATTCGTCTTCTACATGGAAGAGAAAGACCGGAATCTGAGAATCGTCAATCTGCAGCCGATCCGTCCTTCTCCCGCCGGCCTCGGACTCAGGAAGGGTGANNGGCGAATACTCCCGGCTCCTGGAAAAATGGTTCGGAAAAGTGAGGGGCGAATTCCTGGACATGGCCCTGAGGAAGGAGATCAAATTGAAATAAGATTTTTCAGGGTTGCAACCCGGGGAAAAATGGGCGGGATCGGGAAGTCCGGACTTCCCCCCATTGCCCCGCCGTCATTCCTCAGGCAGCCTTAATGCAGGAACAGCTTCGGCAGGACCAGGGTAAACCAGGGAACGTAGGTGATGACCAGAAGGCCCAGGAAGAGAATGACGAGGTAGGGGGCCATGAACCTGGTGGAATCCACGATGCTGAGCTTGGCGATGGCGCAGGCGATGAAGAGCGCCACCCCGATGGGCGGGAGAAACACGCCGATGCCGATGGAAGCGATGACCAGGATCGCGTAGTGCAGAGGATCGATGCCGAACTGCATGGCGATGGGGTACATCACCGGGACGAAGACGATCATGGCGGGCAGACCCTCCAGGACAGCCCCGAAGATCAGGAAGATGAGGTTGCTAAGCAGGAGGAAGAACCAGGGCGAGGTTGAAATCGCGGCCACCAGCTTCGCCACCATCTGGGGGACGCGCTCCACGGTCATCACCCAGGAGAAGGCGGTGGCCGCGCCGATGAGCAGCATGCACATGGAGGTGTTGATGGTGCTGGCCAGGACGATCCGGGGGAGGTCCCCCACCTTGATCCGCTTGTAGACGACCATGCCGACGAAGGCGGAGTACAGCACGGCGACCACCGCCGCCTCGGTGACCGTGGTGATCCCCCCGAAGATTGCGCCGAAGATGATCCCCGGCATGACCATGGCGATCAGCCCGTCGCCGATGGCGCGCCAGCGCTCGCCCCAGGTTGCCTTGGCATCGCGGGGGATGCCCAGCCTTTCCGCCTGCCAGTAGATGAACCCGGCCAACCCGATGGCGATCACCACGGCGGGAAGAAATCCCGCCACGAACATCGCCCCGATGGACTGGTTGGTCATGCTGGCCAGGACGATCATGAAGATGCAGGGCGGCACCAGGATGCCCATGGCCGTAGCCGCGCTGACGATGGCTACCGCCTGCCCCTTTTTGTAGCCCGCCCGTTCCATGGGGGCGATCAGGAGGGACCCGATGGCCGAGATGTCGGCCGCGGTGGAGCCCGAGATGCCGGAGAAGAGGTACTCGCCCACCAGCACCACCATGCCCAGGCCGCCTTTGATGTGCCCGACCATGGTCTTGGCCAGGTACACCAACCGCTCCGAGATCCCCGCCCGCTCCATCAGTTCCCCCGCCAGGATGAAGAAGGGGATGGCCATGAGCGGAAACGAGTCCATGCCGGAGACCATCTGGGTGACGACCGTGTTGATGGGCGCCTTCCCCGCCCACAGGATGGCGACGGCGGCCGCGAGGCCCATGGCCACGGAGACGGGGGCGGCGATGACCAGCAGGGCGATGAAGCAGAGGATCAGCGGGACGATCATGCCTTACCCTCGCGCCGCTCGGCCAGGGTGCGGGCCATGAGCCGAAGCGTTTCGATGCTGATGAGGAGGCAGCCGGTGGGCGCGGCCAGATAGACCCAACTCAGGGGGATGTCGGTCGCGGTGGCCCGCGTCTCGCTGGTCAACTCAATGACCGGGAGGCTGGCCCAGAAAACGATTCCCAGGAAAACGATCACGCCGGCCTGAGCGGCCAGGACGAGCCGGTGCCGCCAGGCGGGCGATACATACCGCAGCAGGAGGTCCACCGCGATGTGTCCCTTGTGCCGCATGGTGATGGAGGCCCCCACGAAGGAAAGCCAGATGAAGAGGTACCGGTCGGCCTCCTCGGCCCAGGGGAGGGCGTTGTTCAGGACGTAGCGAAAGAAGACCCCGAGCGTGGTCACCACGATCATGGCGGCGAAGAGGGCCACGGCCGTCCAATTGACCAACCGCTCATAGATCGGCCAGATGCGCTGTCTCATGGGCTTGCCTGATCCAGGGATGCGGCCGACCCGGCCGGCCGCATCGGATTGTTTTCCGGCGCGCCCTACGCCTCGCGGATGCGCCTGATCAGCTCGTTACCGGCGTACTTGTCGCCCCATTCCTTGAAGAAGGGCTCGATGGCCTTGGCAAAAGGGGCGCGGTCGGGGCTGGTGAAGGTCATGCCCGCGTCCTTCAGCTTCTGCTCGAAGGCCTTCTCGCTGACCGGGGCCTCCTTGCGCTGCCACTCCAGCGACTCTTTGCCCGCCTCGAGGATGGCTTGCTGCACGTTGTTGGAGAGCTTGCTGAACCAGCGCTCGCTGCACAGGAACGGATTGGGGCAGAAAATGTGGCCGGTGTAGGCGGCGTACTTGGTCTGCTCGTGGAGCTTCGCGTTGAAGGCCGCCTCACACTTGTTCTCGAAGCCCTCCACCACCCCCATCTGGAGAGCCGTGTACAGCTCCCCCCATGGCACCGGTGTGGGGTTGGCTCCGAGGAGCTGCATGCAGCGCACATAGTTCTGGGCTTCGGGGACCCGAATCTTCAATCCCTTCATGTCGGCCAGGTTGTTAATGGCTTTGGTCTTGGTGAAGATCTTGCGGAAGGTGGTGTCGTAGACCCCGATGGTCCGCACCTTGGCCTTGTCCAGCAGGGCCTTATCCAGATCCTTCCCGACCGGGCCGTCGAAGGTCCGGTGAACGTGGTCCAGGTCGCGGAAGATGAAGGGCAGCTCGGTCCCGGCGTATTGGGGCACCATCATCGCCGGAGTCACCGTGTCCCACCACCCGGCCTCCAGATTGCCGAGCTGCATGCTCTCCCAGGTNNCGGTGGATGATGTCCGCCTCGGTGAGCACGTGGGCCACCTTCATCGTGACCTTGGCCGCTCGCGCCGGGCGGACGTGAATGAACGGTCCCGTGGCGGCGACGGCCCCGGCCATAACCAGGAATTGCCGTCGAGACAGCTTCGATTGTGCGCTCATGTTTCCCCTCCATGTCGAGATGAGATCCGGCTTGGCCGCGGACGGCTTCCGCGGACTGTTCTGATCCTCCTCGAGGCTCGCCGGAGGCCCGGACGCCCTAACTCGCGTGCCCCTGCATCTTCATCCATCCGGTGGCCGGAGATCGGGCGGCGGTGCGAAACTCGCCGCCCGGTGTGGCCGTAAACTCCCAACTGGGGAATAGTGACAAGAATTCGTTTGGGGTGTGTGAGTGAGTATAAGAAAAAGGGGGTTCAAGGTCAAGAAAAAATCAGCAGAAAAAACCCGATAGATTTGATCTTATTAAAGGCAGGGGAAAGGATGTTAGGTGTAAAGATTCAACTCTCCCCCTCTTCCGTTTACCGAGAGGAAGGGAGATTCAACTTAATACATCTACGAGTTATTCTTTCTCTTTTCTACGGCATCCTTGATCCGTTGCTGGCTGTATCCTTTGATGAGGATCCCTTCGACATCTATCAGGGGAACCGCCCGGCCGCCCAGTTTCCGCATTTCCTCTCTTTTGGCCGCGTCTTTTTCGACGTCATATTCGACCAAATTCACCCCCAAAGAACGAAGGTACTCTCGCGCCTTTCGGCAATAACCGCACCAGTCCGTCACGTACATGACGACTTTGATGTCCTGGTATGACCTCGTGCCCTTCACCCGGCGATAGGTCGTTTTGGTCTGACCTTCGGCTCTATCCGAAGTTTCCTCCGTTTCCATGATCTTTACCTTCACCGCCCCTTTTCCCTGCGGCGGAGAATCAGAGAAATGGGTAACGCCTTTCTCGTCCTGCCATTTATACATCTGTGCCCAAGCTGGAACGGAGAAAATAAATAGGAGAAGGAGGCCGATTACAAAAATCACCCGGATTTTCATGAATGCACCTCGTATTTGTGTCTCTATTATACTTTACCCAATCCCGCCCTGCAACCAGCATCAATGTCCCCGAGTCCTTTAAAAATAATGAGGCGGGAATTTTGTCAGCGCTGGCGACGAATCGCGATCCTGTCTATATTTCGCCAGAGTGATCAATAACCAGCAAGAGCAATTAAGTTAATGACATTGCAGAAATAATTTAATCGGTCCACTGACCCAGCCTCGTTTCCTTGTTGAAATTTCAACAATCCTATTATTGCTGCCTGCCGATTCGTTTTTTTTTAAAATCCTCATTCTTTCATATATTTCAGCCAGCATTGAGATAAATTGCGGGGGTGGCACGGAAGTTGATATGTCTATTTTAAAATTCGGGGGAGGGAGGGTAGAAGAATTCAATGAAAGTGCAGATAAGAGGAATCAAACAAGGCCAAGAAAAGCGTGGATGGGGTTTCTTATAGTCTTACATGATAGCGGGGGGAGACCTTTGTTTCGGGAATCAAC
>PMCE01000123.1 GCA_003154025.1 Syntrophaceae bacterium | reverse complement strand
ACCCCCCTGGGCGGATTGGTGCCGTTGTGGTTGATGGAAGTCGGTGAAGTCATATACGGGGGGAATGGATGCGGCTTGTATGGAATGCTGATCTATGTGATTATCTCCGTCTTTGTGGCGGGATTAATGGTAGGGCGAACGCCGGAGTACCTTGGGAAGAAGATCGAAGCCTATGAAATGAAGATGGCCTCCCTGGCCATTCTCGTTCCCCTGCTTTTGCCTCTGATGGGTACGGCCGTTGCGGTGCTATTTCCGGCGGGAACTTCCTCCGTGGCTAACCCCGGTCCCCATGGGTTCAGCGAGATTTTGTATGCCTTTTCCTCCGGTGTGGCCAACAACGGCAGCGCCTTCGGCGGGCTGAACGCGAATACTCTCTTTTACAACACGGCCATTGCCGTGATGATGTTTTTCGGCCGATACTGGATCCTCATCCCGGTTCTGGCGATTTCCGGCTCCCTGGTCATGAAAAAATCGGTTCCCTTCAGCTCAGGCACCCTCGAAACCCATACGCCTCTTTTCATTGCCTGGCTGGTCGGGGTAGTGGTTGTCGTGTCGGCCCTGAACTTTTTGCCGGCGCTGGCGCTTGGACCCATTGTGGAGCACTTGCTGCTTAATTGATTATCTTGTTTTCATACGGAAACCTTCTCCTCTGGGGAGATAATACGGAATTTCCGGATGAGAACCATGTAGTGAATTCATGAATGACTTGACGGCTGAAACAGTTCGATTCGCAAGCGGAGGAGAATGATGAAAGGTCAGAAACCCCAGAAGAAACCATCCATTTATACGGGTCAATTGTACAGGGACGCTCTGCTCGAAGCCCTGAAGAAGTTTGCCCCCCGGAAGATGGTGCGCAACCCGGTGATGTTCGTGGTCGAGGTCGTCAGCGTCCTGACGACAGGGTTTTGGATCCAGGCACTCCTGGGGAATGGGGAGGCGCCCGCCGGCTTCATCGGGCATATTTCCCTGTGGTTGTGGTTTACGGTCCTCTTCGCCAATTATGCGGAGGCGCTGGCCGAGGGACGGGGGAGGGCCCAGGCTGCGGCCCTGCGGCGGATGCGCCAGCAAACGCAGGCCAAATTATTGTCCAGGGAATATCCCGCAGAAGGGAAGAACAAACCGGACGGTAAAGATTATTCCGCGGTGGCCTCAACCGAACTGAGGAAAGGGGACTTATACTTTGTGGAGGCGGGCGACATCGTTCCGGCAGATGGGGAGATCGCGGAGGGGATTGCCTCGGTCGACGAGAGCGCCGTTACGGGGGAGAGCGCCCCGGTCATTCGCGAGTCGGGCGGAGACCGCAGCGCGGTCACCGGCGGCACCCGGATTCTTTCGGACTGGCTGATTGTGCGGGTCAGCATCGATCCGGGAGAAGGTTTTCTGGACCGCATGATCGCCCTGGTGGAAGGGGCGAAACGGCAGAAGACACCCAACGAAATCGCCTTGGATATCCTATTGGCCGGTTTTACGATTATTTTTCTCGTTGTGTGCGCCACCCTCCTGCCCTTTTCCCTTTACAGCGTGCAAGTCGCGGGCAAAGGAATCCCCGTGACCATTACCGTTCTGGTCGCCTTGCTCGTCTGCCTCATTCCGACAACGATTGGCGGGCTCCTCAGCGCCATCGGCATTGCCGGAATGGATCGTCTGATCCGGCGCAACGTCATTGCCCTCTCCGGTCGCGCTGTGGAAGCGGCGGGGGATGTGGATGTGCTGCTTTTGGACAAGACGGGCACGATTACTCTCGGGAACCGTCAGGCCGTGGAATTGATTCCCGTCGGCAACATAGATATCCGGGAGCTGGCAGAGCTAACTCAGTTGGCTTCCCTGGCCGATGAGACGCCGGAAGGCCGGAGTATCATGGCCCTGGTCAAGGAAAAATATGATTTACGGGGACGAACGGTAGGCCCCGCGGATGGAAAAGGAATGCAATTTTTGCCCTTCAGCGCGCAAACCCGGATGAGCGGGGTGGATGTGGATGGCCTGCATATCCGCAAGGGGGCTGCGGATGTGATTATCGGCTATGTGGAAAAAAGCGGCAATCGTGTCCCCCGGGAGCTCAACGATGCCGTAGACCGGATTGCCCGCACGGGGGGAACGCCTCTCGTTGTAGCCCGAAATGACCAAGCGGTCGGGGTTGTTCACCTCAAAGATGTGGTCAAAGGGGGAATCCGGGAGCGCTTCGCCCAGCTCAACCGCATGGGGATCAAGACGGTGATGATCACCGGGGACAACCCGGTGACCGCTGCGGCCATTGCCGCCGAAGCGGGGGTCGATGACTTCCTAGCTCAGGCCACGCCCGAGGCCAAGCTGAAGTTGATCCGCCAGCACCAGGCGGGCGGTCGCCTGGTGGCCATGACCGGGGATGGCACCAATGACGCCCCCGCCCTGGCNNGAGATCGTCGAGATCGGCAAGCAATTGCTCATGACCCGGGGAGCGCTGACAACCTTCAGCATTGCCAACGACGTGGCCAAATACTTTGCCATCATCCCCGCAGCCTTTGCCTCGACCTACCCGGTCCTGGAATCGCTTAACTTCATGCACCTTCAGAGCGCGATCCTCTCGGCCGTGATCTTTAATGCCCTCATCATCGTGGCCCTGATCCCTCTGGCCTTGAAGGGAGTTCCTTATCGCCCTCTCGGGGCGGCGCGGCTGCTGCGGAATAACCTGCTGATCTATGGCGTGGGGGGATTGATCGCCCCGTTCATTGGGATCAAACTCATCGATATGTTTCTGGTGACCCTCGGCCTGTCGTAAGGAGAGAACCCGGGGGCGAAAGGATTGAAAAAATGTTCAAGCAATTAAGGCCGGTTTTAATGATTTTCCTCCTGCTTACCGTAGTGACCGGTATCGTCTATCCGCTGATCGTTACCGGGGTCGCCCAGTTGGTTTTTCCGGAAAAAGCGAACGGAAGCTTGATCCGCAAGGAAGGCGGTTATGCCGGTTCTGAGCTCATCGGTCAACCCTTCGATGACCCGAAATATTTCTGGGGGCGCCTATCGGCAACGCCTGATTTCCCTTACAACTCTGCTTCTTCTTCCGGGTCTAACCTGGGGCCCTCTAACCCGGCCCTGGTGGAAGCAGTAAAGGCGCGGGTAGAGGCTTTTCAAAAAGCAGACCCGGGAAATCATTCATCGATTCCCATCGACCTGGTTACCTCTTCGGGAAGTGGTCTTGATCCGCATATTAGCCCCGCCGCAGCGGTTTATCAGGCCCCCCGGGTGGCCCGTGCGCGGGGATTATCCGAAGACCAGATTCTCCGCCTGGTCGAGCAGTTCACGGAACCCCGTCAGTGGGGTTTTCTGGGGGAACCGAGGGTGAATGTCTTAAAATTGAATCTGGCCTTGGATCTTATCAAGCCGTAGAGGCCCCCCTCAAGATCTCCGATCGTTTCCCATACTGCCGAAAGCTTAGGGGAGACTCCATTGCAGCTGCTTCCTTGGCCTGCCAAAAAGTGTTAAGATAAAAAGACAGGAGCAGTTTAGTCTTTTGAAAAGCCGTAAAATCCNNCCTTCATCGCCCTGAAGCTGTGAAAAAATTCAGGGATTGGAAAATTGGGGAACCTAACCAGGAGAAGCTTTTCCCTCCCCCGGTTGAATTTTTCCGCAGCTTCCCTTTTTCAAAGGGGGAAAAAGCGGAATCTGCCATCGAATCCCCCAAGAGCTCTCCTCCCTTTGAAAAAGGGAGGACGGGAGAGATTTCTGGGAAGGCCTTTTCAAAGCGGTAAAAGGTTACAAAAAATATTCAATTCTTTTTTCGGCTCCGGGAACATCTGCAAAATGCCGCCCCACGGGCCGCGAGATCGTCGCCCTGACTGCTCCTTCGGAGCATGACCGGGACATCGTCCCGGGAAGGATCTTTTATCCTTTTCCGGTTGGAAAGAATGAAAACCCCATCCCCCGTGGATTGGAGAGTTCCTCGATGAACAACGAACACCGCCCCGATCCGGACGCTCTATTAGCCCGAGTGGAGGCGGAAGAGCGGCAGAAGGCCAGGGGAAAAATGAAGATCTTCCTCGGCTATGCCGCCGGCGTGGGCAAGACCTACTCCATGCTGGAAGCGGCCCAAAGCCGCAAGGCCGAAGGGGTAGATGTGGTGGTTGCCGTGGTCGAAACCCACCGGAGGGCGGAGACGGAGGCCCTGGTAAAAGGATTGGAGGTGATCCCCCGGAAAGAGGTCGATTACCGGGGAGTGAAGCTTACCGAGATGGACCTGGATGCGGTTCTGGCCCGGAAGCCGCAGCTGGCCCTGGTCGACGAACATGCGCACAGCAACATCCCCGGGTCGCGGCACCCGAAGAGATGGCAGGATATCGAAGAACTTGTGAACGCCGGCATCGATGTGTACACTACGCTGAATATTCAGCATCTGGAGAGTTTTCGGGACGTGATTGCCCAGATTACGGGAGTGGTCCAGCGGGAGACCATCCCCGACCGGGTTTTGGATGAAGCCGCGGAGATCGAGGTGGTCGACCTGCCCCCCGAGGAACTGCGGCTGCGTTTTCGGGAGGGAAAAGTATACATTCCGGAGCAGGCGGTTCGGGCGATGGAACATTTTTTTGAGGCCGGCAATTTGATCGCCCTGCGGGAGATTACCCTGCGGCGAGCGGCCAACCGCGTCGACGAGCAGATGCGCCAATACTTGGACACGTACTCCATGCCGGAGCTCTGGCCGGTGACCGAGCGCCTGCTGGTATGCATCAGCGGCGGCCCCAGCAGCGAAAGACTCATCCGCACCGCCCGCCGGCTGGCGGAAGAGTTGAAAACCGAGTGGTATACCCTCTACGTGGAAACCGCGGGAACCGACCGAATGACGCAGGAAAACCGGGAACGAATCTGGCGCGAATTGCGGCTGGCCGAATCCCTGGGGGCCAAAGAGGTCGCCACCCTGACGGTGGATTCCGCACCCCAGGCCGTCCTCGATTATGCCCGGAAGCATAAGATCACCCGGGTGATTGTGGGCCGCCCCACCAAGCCCCGCTGGCGGGATTGGTTGCGGGGTTCTTTCGTGGACCAGATCTTGAGACGGAGCAAGGATGTCGATATTTACGTGGTCGGCGTGGAGACCGCCGGAAGAGAAAAAAGGCCCCCCTCCTCTTCCGTGCGGGTGCCTTGGCCGAGTTACGTCAGCAGCCTTCTGTTGGTCGCCGGGGCAACCCTCATCAGTGAAATTGCCGTCGAATTCCTCTCGGCCGCCAACATGATCATGATTTATCTTCTGGCGGTCGTGGTGGCCGCCCTGCGTCTGGGATTCAAACCGGCGATCCTCACGGCCCTCGTGGGCGTGCTGGCCTTTGATTTTTTTTTCGTCCCGCCCTATTTCAGTTTTTCCGTCTCTGACACCCAATACCTGATTACCTTTGCAGGATTATTTACCGTCGGCGCGGTCATCAGCACCTTAGTCGCCCGGGCGAGGAGCCAGACCGAAACGATCAGAACCCGGGAAGCCCAGACCGCAACCCTATACGCCCTGAGCAGGGATTTATCCTCCGCGCCGAATTTGAAGGCGATCCTGGAGGCCATCATCCACCATGTCAGCGACGCCGTGGATGCCCAGATCGCCATCCTTCTTCCCGAGGGAGAATCGTTGAACGTCCAGGCCAGCTCCACCGGCTTTTCGCTGGAGGAGAAACAAAAATCCGTGGCTCTCTGGGCGTATCGAAACGGGAAGATGGCCGGAAGGGGGACGGATACCTTATCCTCCTCCGAGCTGATTTATTTTCCGTTACCCAGCATCGGCAGAGTCGTAGGGGTCATGGCCGTGAAATTGAGCCATCCCGATGGAGAACTGCCGCCGGAAAGCCTTCGCCTTCTCGAAGCTTTTGCCGTTCAGGTGGCTTTGGCCATCGAGAGGGCTTATCTGGCCCGGGATGCGGAACAGGCCCAACTTCTGCAGGCTACCGATCGTTTGGAAAGGTCTTTGCTCAACTCCATCTCCCATGACCTGCGGACGCCGTTATCTTCCATCATGGGGTCCCTCAGCAGTCTTCGGCGGGAGACAAATCTCCAGAAACCAGAAGCCAGGCGTGAGATGATCGACCTGGCCTGGGAAGAGGCCGGGAGGATGAACCGTTTTATCAGCAACCTTCTGGATATCACCCGCCTGGAAGCCGGGGCGCTTAAAATAAAGAAGGAACCCTATGATGTGCAGGACCTGGTGGGCTCCTGTCTCGCTTCTCTGGAACCTCGCTTCAAAGGAAAAAAAGTAAGAATCAATCTCCCCCCGAGCCTCCCTCTCGTTCCCATGGATTCCGTCCTCCTGGCCCAGGTTTTGAATAATCTGTTGGAAAACGCCTTTAAATATTCCCCTCCGGAGGGGGTCATCGAGATTTCCGCCCGTACCCGGGAAAACTGGCTGGAAATGGAAGTCGCGGACCAAGGGCGCGGAATTCCCAAAGAATATCTGACCCAGGTCTTCAACAAGTTTTTCCGGATCAGCCACAATGAGGAGACCGGCGGGACGGGCCTGGGTTTGGCCATCAGCAAGGGGATCGTCGAGGCTCATGGGGGGAGAATCTGGGCCGCCAACCGGCCGGAAGGGGGGGTAAGAATCACTTTCACCCTTCCCTTGAGCGAATCCGGACCGGAGAAAAAATCCGAGGCTTAGAATCATGGACCGACCTGCGGAGACGAAGGATAAAAACTTGCCCCGAGTGCTGGTCGTCGATGACGAGAAGGCGATTCAGCGCTTCCTGAAAAACGCTCTGAGTTCCGAGGAATTCTCCGTGCATCTTGCCGGGAGCGGGAAAGAGGCTTTAACCGCCGCAATCGCCATCCGGCCCGATCTTATCATCTTAGACCTGGGGCTGCCCGATATGGATGGGATCGAAGTTCTCCGTCGATTGCGGGAATGGACGCAGGTTCCCGTCATCATATTGTCGGTCCGCGACCGGGAAGGGGACAAAGTTGCGGCCCTGGATTCCGGGGCCGATGATTACCTGACCAAGCCTTTCGGAATCGGGGAACTCCTGGCCAGAATGCGGGTTGCCTTCCGAAGATCCCGGCAGCAAACCCCGGAGCCGATTTACAGAGTGGACGGCTTGGAGGTGGACCTGGAACACCGCCGGGTGCTGGTCCAGGGGAAAGAAGTGCAGCTTACGGCAACGGAGTACGACCTTTTGCGGCTGCTGGTCACGCATGCCGGTAAAGTGCTCACCCACAACCAAATTCTCAGACAGATCTGGGGACCTGCCTACCTGGAACAACCCCACCTGCTCCGGGTCAACATAAGCAATCTACGCCGCAAAATCGAACCGGAACCCGACCGCCCCCGCTACCTTCTTACGGAACTCGGGGTCGGATACCGCTTGAAAATGAATTTCTAGACGCTTTCGGGTGAAAGGGTCGGCCGGGAAACAGGGGGTAACGAATACTATGGGAAATCCGGAGTGAGGACGGGGTCGCGGGGAGGCCTTAGGGGCTATAATTGATCTTTGAATCTTCGATAAAGACGCGGGAGTTGTCCCCGAGGGTTCTCGTAGTATTCTTCCGGCCGGACATCCACCCAGTCCCAGGAGATCTCCCGCGGGGCCCTTTCCCGGGGATACTCCCGGATCAGACGGGCTGCCGGTTTGGCCGATCCATCCCTCCGGAAGAGGCCGCAGAAACGCTCCGCGACTCGATTGTCCAGCGGCGGCTTATCCCATAAGGAAGAGTCATAATCTCCAAAGGACCGAGCCAGAGCGCCTCTGATTCCATATTTCTTCAGCAGGTCAAGGCTCTTCTGGAAGAAGTCTTCGGCTTCGTCCTCTTCCACCAGGCGGTTTCCCCCGAGTCTTTGCCGGTCGCCTGAGGTCAACCGAGGAAGCCCGGGCTCCGTGGGAACTCCAAGGTCGCCCACCAGCACTTCCTTCCCCCCCAACCATTGAGCCACTAATCCCAGAAATAGCGGGGCTTTCTCATCCGTCGGGCCATCCGCCCATTTCGCCCGGCCCGGGTCGACCTGAAGGGAGAAAAAATCACCGTATGGGGCTAAATCCCCGGGACCCGGGATCCGGGCATCTTCCAGGTCCTCCTGGCCCAACCCCACGATTATGGGCAGCGAGGAATTCCACCGTTTAAGTTCGGTCACCATCTCTTCCATCCAGGCCCTTGCTGAATCCCTGGAAGGCGGGTTTGCCAGGAGGGAAAGTCTGTGGCCCAGGTCCCAGCCCCAGACGGCCGGATGCGCCCGCAAGGCATTGGTGATTTCATGGATCAGGAGTTTCTGGGCTTTCCATACTTCCCGGTCCGAATACATGTTCCGCAGTCTCCCCTTCCGGATCATGCCCTGGGAGAACAGGGGATATATTCCTTCTCCCTTTCCTGCCTCCATCAGCCAGGAAGGAACCCAGTTTACCCCGAGCATGTGACCGCAGAAAAAGGCGGGCAAAACTTTTATCCGCTGGTCATGAGCGATATCTGCGACCCGGACCAGGTCCTCCAGGGCCTTGACCGAAACCCGTTTCACCTCCGGCTGAAAATCTTCCCACAGCAAGAAGATTCGGGCCAGATCAAAGCGGTACTCCGCCATGAGGGAAAAGTCCCTCTTAACGGGGGCAAGCTCGAAATCCCCCCACCAGTACATGGCCTTTTCCCCGGGCCAGTAGTTGCTTCCGATGACCAAAGGCTTTTCCTCGGACAAAAATCACCCTCCCGTACGGCCGAAGTCGTCTTCCAACCTCAGGATATCGTCTTCTCCAAAGTATTCGCCCTTTTGAATTTCGATGAAGATCAGAGGAACCCGGCCGGGGTTCAGGATCCGGTGGGCCGCCATCCGGGGAATATCTACGGAATGCCCCGGGGAAAGCCTGATCTCCTTCCCTTCCAGGGTCACGACGGCTTCTCCCTCAACCACGACCCAGTGCTCCGACCGCTTTTCATGGCGCTGATAGCTCAATCTCCTGTGCGGCAGGACATCGATTCTCTTGACTTTATAGCTTTCCCTCTCCTCCAGAATCGTATAGCTTCCCCAAGGACGATCCTCGGTCCCCATTGTTCTATCCTCCGGTTTTCAGGTCCGGCGTGGTTGGCGCATTTCAACCTGTACACGAATTCCGTCTGGTCGCGCCCTTTCATTCTAGAGAATAACCTGCCCATGGGCAAATAAAAAGGCCGCAAATTTACTTAAATTTAGCCAAATATTTTTCTTGACAAAAAAATATCGATCGATTATTATTCTCTATTAAATCTTTCCGTGAGCTAATGGGCTAAGTTCTCGGAAATATTTTAAAGGCATCGTTGTTAAGTTTTTAGGGGTCATCGTCGCACGCCGGAAGAGGGGTTGGGATGGAAGCCCAACTCCTCTTTTGTTTTTTCTGAAGAGGGCTTAGAAGCAGCCTGACCGCCCTTTGAGACAGGGTCCGGTCTGACTCGGAACCATGAGGGAGAGTCTTCGAGTTAAGATTTCTGAATTTTTGAAGGGTGCAGCGGAGCCGCGGTAAACCCCTTAGAAATACAGGATTTCTGCTCGCAAAATACGGGATTCACCCCATTTATTCCTCCAAGCATTCTCGGTATTTTAGTATGAATATTCAAAAATGGGAGGGCGCTTTGTCGCCCCCTCGTCCTTCATGAGGATGGGTTTGGGGGATTAGAATAAAAACAAGGAGGTCCTTTGAGAAATACCATGTCATCAGCAAACACCGTTGAAAAGAGAAACGAAAAACGAACCGATGCGGTAAACTGCCAACGCTGCGGCGGCCGGATGATCTTTGAGAAGTTTTACGACGTGAACAGTATCTTCTACGGATGGCATTGCGTCATGTGCGGGGAGATTCTGGACCCCGTCATCCTTCTCCACCGACTCAGCCAGGATGCGGATCTTCAGATCCCCGAGGGAGAAGAGCAGGTGATGCAGCTCCTGAAGAAGTACTTTCAATCCGGCTCCCTGCCGGCCAGGAAGACTCCGGATATAAAGGCCTAATTTCCCTTTACCCCGCTTTGCCGTCCGAGAGGGGGAGGTTCGCGTGAGAAGGAACGAAGAGGGGTGAGTGAAAAGCTCACCCCTCTTCGTTTTTTCACCTACCCAATTACCCTCCTTTTCAACTTTTCTACCCCAGGGATCCGCCCCTCCCCCTTTCTCCTCGCCCTCCTTCATCTCCCTTCCGATTCAGCCGTTTTCTTTCCGGACATTTTTTGCTTGCCAAGGGTTCATTTTTGAGGTCCCCTTGGTGTTGGCCTCCGTGCAGGATTGGATCTTGAAGGCAGCATCGGCGGGAAGGCACTTTCCGGGGACAAAATCCCCAGGGTTCCGCAAAGAGCGGAGGGGAAGATGAAATTCGGTTATGGAAGGCCCGTAAGAACGCCCCGCCCGTCCCCATGGAATCATAGGCGCCTCATGATGCCGAAAGGTCCGATCCTGCAGGAAGGCCATGGCTCCGCCTGCCGCTATTGATTGTTTATCAACAAAGGCGAAGGTGCGGGGGGCAGGATTTTTTAGATCTTGAACAAATCTTTCATTTTTGATTAAATGAACCCCAAAAGGAGGGGGGATATGGGCCGTAACGGTGACGATGACGACCGGGAAAAGTTAAGCTGGCGGGAGATCGACAAGATGCGGGACCACAGCCGCCACGTCAGCGGGGAACCGAAGAGTTTCAGGGACCGCTCCCTGCGGTCCGAATGGGCCAAAAAGCAGCACCTGAAGGAGGCGGAGAAATTTTTCCTGGGCAAGAAGGGGACGGATGAGTATAAGAAAACTTACACCGCCCTGCACGCTAAATACGGAACCCCGGGGTTCGAAGAGGTTGCTAAGAAATTTATCCGCGAATTCGGCCCGCCGGATGACTGGGGCACCCTCATTCTACTTCTCGACGCCAAGGACGCCGCCCTGGCGAAGGAGGCCCTGGCCCCGTTGAAGGAACTCTACGGGAAGAGAAGTCCCATCGAACAGAAGGGGTTGAAGGGAAAGTTGAGGATCCTGGTCATGACGGCCAAGGAAAAGGACCTCCGGGAAGAAGCCGGAAAGATGCTGGAGGAGCTGTAAACGAAAGCCTCCCCGGCGGTGGAAGGGAGGGACTGATACTGGCTGCTAGTTGCTCGTTCCCGGTCGCCGGCTTCTCGTTGCCGGGGGAGAGAAGCAGAATATCAGACCTTCCGGGCAACCAGCGACGAAGATGCAAAAACGAGAAACGAGTGCGGGTAAGTGGTTTCAGATTCTGACCATTTCCCAAAGGATAGAAAAAGGGCCTTAGGTGCCTATTGTCCGCTTTGAGATTCGGAGACGGGATCAGAATGAAAATCATCTTCCATGAAAGATTTTACGACATTTATACCACGGACCCGGCGGCCGCCTCCGGCAGGATGGAAGCCATCATGGGAGTCCTGGGCAAAGATTTCCATTTTGTAAGCCCGCCTCCCGCTGCCGAAGACGATTTGGCCCTGGTCCATACTCGGGGTCATATCGAGAGCGTCAGGAAAACCAAGGATGTTTTCGAGGTCGGGATCCTTTCCGCGGGCGGAGCGATCCTGGCGGCTGAAATGGCCTGGAGAGGGGAGCCGGCTTTCGGCTTGATCCGGCCTCCCGGACATCATGCCAGCCCGGATTCATGCTGGGGCTTCTGTTATTTCAACAACATCGCCGTCGCCCTTCGGAAGCTCATGAAGGAAGGAAAGATCCAAAAAGCCCTGGTTCTGGATTTTGACCTTCATTTCGGCGACGGGACCGAGAATGCCTTCATGGGAAACTCCCAAGTGGACTATTTCCATCCGGAAGGGTCCTCGAACAAGGATTTTATTCAGGCTGTCGAGAGACGCCTGGAAAAGACCAGCGAATATGATATCCTGGCGGTCTCGGCAGGCTTTGACCGGCATGTGGAGGATTGGGGAGGCCTTCTGGAAACCGAAGACTACCGAAAGATCGGGGCTCTGGTTAAGGCTCATTCCCAAAAGGTCTGCCAGGGCCGCCGCTTCGGGGTCCTCGAAGGCGGGTATAACCACGATGTTCTGGGGCGGAACGTCCGGGCCTTTTTGGAAGGGATGAAAGACTAGGGAAAAAGGGGGCCGAGTCATCCTCTCCGGGGAAATGAAGACAGGATGGCTTCGACCATCAGTAAACAAAGTATATTAATTCTTCCGATGCTCCTCTCGCGCAGGGATTATTTGTCGAGCCATTGCCCAAGGTTCCCTGCCCCGGCCGTCCATGCTTTGAACCGTAATTTTGAAGCTCCTTTTCCTCGCAAAGCGGGCAGATGCCATGGCTTTTCGGTTCTGATCCATCGCGAATTAGCTTTCCACACCAGGCACAGACTACTTTCATTCTTTCTCCCTCGTCTCTATTGTTTTCCGGGCCCGCTTTGCAACCTGGGGTCTTGCCGAAAAACCTCCAGGGAGTCCGCATTTCTCCTTCCTGGACTATCTATTGCCAAATCTGTACCGAAGCGGGGATCACCCATTCTTTTTAACGATTGATTGAAATTATTAAAGAATCAATATTGAGTCCGGCAGAAGGGGAAGGCAATTGAAGATCTGATTACCGGATTACATGGATGAAAATCCATAATTTCGGGGGAATCAAACCATTGCTCCTTAACCCTCAAAATGGGGGAAATTCTCAGCCCCCTTCAGCTCCCGCAGATTCAGCCGATACGCATAAAGGATAGGTTTACCCTTGGGCGCGGAGCAATGCCCTTTATGAAAAATTCCCGGAGAGCTTTCCTATATTTATTTTTTTCCTCTCTATTCCTGTCTCCCCTCCTGTCGGGCTGCGCGGCGATAGCCCTCTCCGCCGCCGGCGCAGGAGCGGCGATCGGCCTGCCTTATGTCTTTTCCGATTGCGCCGACCGGACCCTGAATTACTCTTTCCATCAAGTGGACCGCGTAACCCCGAGGGTCTTGAAGAAGATGGACATCGTACTATTGGCGGAGAGTGAGACCGAAACCGGGAAGAGGATTAAGGCCTCGACCAGCCGACTTGAGATCACCATCGATATGGAAAAGATCACCATGCGCGCCACGCGAGTGACGATCAACACCAAGAAGGGGACCTTCTTCAAAGACAGGGCCACGGCCGAAGAGATCATCAATCAGCTGGAAAAGAATTTGATCGTGGAGATGAGTTCCACCTCGGGAAAGAGCCCCGTAGGAGAAAAAATCCGGACACCGGAAAAGAGCCTGACCAAAAACGAACTTGCCAAACCTCTCCGCTCTTCTTCCCTCGGGCTCCAGGAAGGGAATCAGTAGAAAGGGTCTCAGGTCTGATGTCTGGTGTCTGCGGTCTGGCGTCCGAGGCCGCTCAATATCGCTTTTGACCTTGATCCTAGATCCTCGAGCCTTGATCCTCTAATAGGTATTTCCGAACCCGAGCCAGGGCCATCTTGGTCATGCGGTTTTCGATGAAACGCATGGCCAAGGGCCATCGTTGTTCGAGAGTTTCGGTCCCCCGGGCGTGGGCCAGAGCGATGTAGATCAAATGGTCCTGCCCCTTCTCTTTTCCCACGCGTCCGGTCAACCCCAGGCCCAGGTCCGCCCCGGAAAATTTTCTGATCCCTTCCGCCAGGGCCCGCGCCGCTTCCAGGCCGAAAAGCTCTCCCCCTGCGGAAACCTGCTCTGGCCGGTCCAGAATTCGTCGCGCCAAGACCGGGTCGGTCAGGGTCAGGCCCAGGCGAAAGAAGTCCCGGCCCCCCTCCATCCCCTTTACCGTCTGGATGATCGAGCTGCCGAAGGAAGTCTCGGCAACCGCGAGGGTGAGGCCCGATTGGCGCAGGAGTCCGCTCAGGATCCCCTCATAGGTCTCCTCGTCGGCCCCGAAAATGAACTCTCCGAGACGCTTCCGAATTTCTCCCTCCACCGGGATAATTAGACTCTTGCCTGAGGTGACATCCGGGGCTTTGGCGGTGAGCCGGATATGGACCTCTCCGATCTGGGTGTGGGCCAGGAGGCCGATCGTCGGGTTTGCCCCGCCGGTGATCAGGTCCTTGATTCTCTCATCCACCAGGCTCTCTCCGATCCCGAAGAGCTTGAGAACCCGGGACACAATCACCTCGCGGATTCCCATCCTCTCCCTTAGGTATGGAAGGACGTTGTGTTCCACGAAGTAGCGCATTTCATGAGGCACCCCGGGAACCGAGAGGATGGCTTTTCCGTCCTGCTCGGCGATGAACCCCGGAGCGGTCCCAACCGGGTTCTCGATGGGTATGGCCCCTTCCGGGATGTACGCTTGTTTCCGGTTGTTGTCGCTCACCGTCCTTCCGACGCGCCGGAAGAAATCGCTGATCTGTTCGAAGAGATGGGGCTGGAAGACAAGAGGCCGGTGCAAGGCCTCGGACACGGCTTCCCGGGTCAGATCATCCAGCGTCGGCCCGATCCCGCCGGTGGTAATAATAAAATCCGATCGGCCCAGGGCGGTCCGCAAAGTGGCCTTAATCCGTTCTAGGTTGTCTCCCACGGTGTTTTTGAAGTGGAGGTCCGCCCCCACCGTGGTCAGCTGCTGGGCGATGTACGCCGAGTTGGTATCCACGATCTGGCCTAGTAACAACTCTGTCCCCACGGCGATGATTTCTGCTTTCATTTTTTCCTTCTTTTTTATTTGGACACAGATAAAAAATTAACCAGGGGAAAAAACACCGCGACTACACAACCGAGAAAACTTTAATTGGAAGCGCATGAACACGGATAACAAAGCGGATACCCTTGAATTCGGGCTTTTTCAAAACCTGTGTTCATCTGTGTTTATTTGTGTCCAACAGTCTTTTTGATTTTTCTCTCCGGATAATCCGTGTTTATCCGCGTCCAAAGGAAATATGGACAAATTTCTCCTATTCCCGGCCTGTCCGGATTACCTGTCTCAACGCGCCGTCGATCTCGGGGTATTGAAATTGGAAGCCCGCCTTTAAGAGTTTCTGGGGGAGGACCCTTTGGCCTTCCAGCAGGATCGACCCGAATTCTCCCAGAATCAACCTCAGCATGAAACGGGGGGCCGGCAGGAAAGCCGGTCTGCCGAGAATTTTTCCCAGGGACTGGGCCAGTTCCTTGTTGCGCACCGGGTTCGGCGCGGTGAAATTCACGGGCCCGGAAATATCGGGGTGATCCAAAAGAAATAAAAAAGCCCGAGTGAGGTCTTCGATGTGAACCCATGAAAACCACTGTTTGCCGCTCCCCAGGGGGCCTCCCACGAACTTCTTAAAGAGAGGAACCATCTGCCCCAAGGCTCCTCCTTTTTCACCCAGGACAATGCCGAAGCGGGCGATAACCACACGACAGCCCTTCTTTTCCGCCTCCCCCGCCTCTGCCTCCCAGTCCCGGGCCAAAAGGGCCAGGAAGTCCCCTCCCGGGGGGGAGTCTT
>PMCE01000440.1 GCA_003154025.1 Syntrophaceae bacterium | reverse complement strand
TCTCGGCGCGGGTCTGCTTGGTCTTGCGGGGTTACGGAAGAAGTTTAAAAGGTGAACCCTTTCAACTGCCAAGGATCAAAGGCAGGGTCAGAATGGGCTCTGCCTTTTTCATTTCAGCTTTCTGTCAGTAATTGTTACCCCTCCTTCCAGTGTCAGAGCGAACGTTAGTAGGTGTGTTAGTGGCTTCCAAAAGGATATCAGATTTGGCTATGATGGTTCCTTCGTAAGGTGGGGGGAGACGTAGTTGTCCTCAGAGCAACTTGTTTAAGGGCAAGTTGGCCCGCGGCGTCACTCCAATGTATGATCCGTCTACGCTTCGATTCCGCTATTTTTTGCTTCGATAGGATCTCCCTTCAAAGGTAATAAATTTTCCATTCAAGCTCAGGCGATCCAGGATGGCTGAGGCCGTGACCGAATCGAAGATTTTGCCCCAGTCTGAGGGAACCAGATTGGTAGTGACCAAGGTGGTGGCCACCTCGGTTCTTTTGGAAAAGATCTGGAAGATGCAGTCGGCCTGTTCTTTGGTGGGGATCACATAGCCCAGTTCATCCAGACAGAGGACCGGGATGCGGGCATAGTATTCGATCAAGCTGTAGAGGTTCTTAGCCTTGTTCAGCTTGGCATTCAAGTCAAAGAGGGAGAGAAAGACGGTTTGGAGGCCTTTGAGGATGGCTTCATGGCACAGGGCGGTGGCGATATGGGTTTTGCCCACCCCCGCCGGTCCGATGAGGACCAGGTTGGAAGGTTTCTTGAGCCATTGAGTGTTCAGAAACTCCAGGATTTTATCCCTGGGGGTTTTTGGGTTGAAGGCCCAATCGAAGTCTTTGAGGAGTTTAATCCGCTTGATCCCGGACTGGCGGAGGAGATGTTCCATCCGATTTTTCTCCCGCAGTTTCTGTTCCTCGGAGAGGAAGCGCTGGAAGAAAGACCTTTCCGATTCGGAGAGGTCCTGGGGGTCAGTGAGGAGTTTAAAAGATTTCCACAGTTCAGATAAGGTCGTCATAATCCCGCAGCGACCTCCTTTCATAGGTGAGGGTTAAGAGGGATGGGTTTTGGGGGTGGACCGGATGGGGAGGATGGGAGGCATCGGAACCTAAGAGGCTTTGGACGTACCGGGTCTTATAGGCCTTCAGCTGGGTTGCCTCTCGGACCGCTGCCAGGAAGGTGGTTTTGGAGGCGGTGAGGAGGATTTTAAACAGCTCATGGGCGGTTGGGTAGGGGTCTTGGCCCTCCTCTTCGGCCTGTTTCAGGAAGTGGGAGACATTCGGGTCCATGCCGGTCAGGAGCTGGTAAATTCTTTGCATTTTGAAGTGGGGAGTGCGGTTCAGGAGCGATTGGCGGTGCTGGGGGTTTTCGATCTTATGTTTTCGGTCAAAAGATCGGGGATGGTGGGCGATATGTTTCCCTCGCACCACGATCTCCAGGTGGTCCTCATAGGCCAGGATCTCAGCGGTGGCGGTGGCGTAGGCGGAAGGGACGGAGTAGCGGTTGGTGTCCAATTCCACAAAGCCGGTTTTACTGATCTGGGCCAGGACGATCCGGTGGGGGCGGTAAGAGATTCGCGGTAGGGTTTTGAGTTTTTCCTCCCGCAGCAGGTCGGCGGGTTTTCGGTCCGTGGAGCGATGAATCCGTTGATTTCTCTCCTGACACCAGAAGTGAGTTTTACGATTGGCTTGATAGAGGTCCTGGCAGGGGGTGATCTTCAGGAAGTCCTTGATATCCCGGATGACCCGTTCGACCCGCCCCTTTTCGTTGGCCCGGCCGGGGTTGCAGGGATGGATGGAAAAGCCATAGTGCCGGGCAAAGTCCAGGAACTGGGGGTTGAAGGTGATCTCCGGGGATCTCTTGAGGACCACGCTTTTGAGGTTGTCATACCGATGGCGGTGGGGTACCCCTCTGATTTCCTGAAAGGCTCTCAGGTGGCCGTCCAGGAAGAACTCCAGGGATTGGCGGGGATAGAACTGGAAAAACAAATACCGGGAGTAGGCCAGAAGATACACGAATCCATAGAGAACCCCGGAGGGGACCCTCCACTCCATCCAGTCGATTTGTGCCTCTTCTCCGGGTAAAAACTCCAACTCATGGAACCCCTGGGGCTTTCGCTGGCGCAAAGGGCGGGTATACCTCTTCACGGTTTCATAGACCCCCGGGAACCCGTAAGATCTTAACCGGTCATAGGCCTGGGTCGCTTTTAGAAAGGGATACTCCTGATACCACTCCCGGATCAGCCGGTCATAGGGTTGGCAGAGGACCTGCCGGGGAGGTTTTTTCAGGGACTGGCCCTGAATAATCCGGGAGACGGTCTTCCTGGAGACTTGCAGCTTCGTGGCAATCTGCCGCTGGCTCAATCGCTCTACCTCGAACAGCTGCCGGACCTGATGGGGAACCGTAGATTCCATGGCTTCCTCCTGTGGGTGGGGTGGATTCCAGCATAGAACCCTCCCTCCTGGAGGTCCATTTTGTCTTGTATCACCCCCTGGGCCTATCCATAGGCCGCAAAGGTACGCCGGCTCTGCCTTTGGAGCACGATCTTGTCTTGTATCATCCCCTCCTTCTCCCCCGGGATCAGCAAGATCAGCCTCAGCAGGGGCTTTGAGGGGGGGATCTCGTCTTGTATCATCTCTGGACCCGACGGCCGAACCGCCGCCTTCTTTCTCAGCCGCCACTCTTTCACATAGGGATATCGCCCTTGAAAGTAATCCGGATTCTTCGAACACCAGGTCTCCTGGGCCAGACGCTTGCGGGCCTGGCGGCATTCCACTCTCCCACAGGCCTTCTGCCTTTCTCCAACTCGATGATCCGGGATAAAGAACCGCCCACAGAACTGACACCTCTTCCCCAAGGATGATCTCCCTCCATTCCCGTTTGGGACCATCATCCTACAGGAAAGAAGCGACGTTCATGGGAAATCGGAAAAAACAGCGAACTACAAAGACGGGAAACAGAGGAAAGCTCTCTCAGCGGGGCAAAGGGGGGAACCCATTCCGTCGCGCCGATGGATGGGTAACTCCAGTCGCCCTACGGGCTCCTTCCGTTACCCCTCCATCGAAACCCACTACTCCCTGCCATGAGAATTTTTCTCCCAATACTCCTAGATTGCCATATTTGGTATCTTTTCCATGACCGCTAACACCAGCTTGCCGGAGACCCCCCATCCC
>PMCE01000388.1 GCA_003154025.1 Syntrophaceae bacterium | reverse complement strand
CCGTACATGGCGCCGTAATAGATCCCCGCCATCATGATCAAGGCGGAAACCGGGGGGATATGCAAGGTGACCGGGAAAAGGAGAGACATCGCCGCGACCGGGCCCAGGCCCGGTAACACTCCTACGAGAGTTCCGATGACGCACCCGATGAAACAATACAAGAGATTATTCAGCGTCAGAACGATGGAGAGACCGTAGATTAAATCGCCAAACCCCAGCATGGAAGATCCTTTTAAAAGATTTTGAAAAGCCCCTTGGGCAATTGGGATTGCAGGCCCAATTCGAAGACGCAGTAGAAGGCTACCGATGCCCCGAGCGATCCAAGGAGGGCCACCGGCCAGCGCTGCGGTTCGATGACCCGCAGGAGGAATACCAGGAAAAGAAAAGTGCTCGGCAGGAAGCCTATGTAGTTCATGATTACCGCATAGGCCAGAAGAGCCAAGACCGTCAGAACCATTCTCCACCCCCTGCTCTTATTCGTCCAAAGGGGGGCGAGTTTCGTATCCCCAGCGGGAGCCCGGCGGGACTGGAGATGGACGACCAATGCCAACGTGGCCACGATGAGGCCGGCGAAAAAGGACAGAAAGCCCGGACCCGGATTGTGGAAGGTTCCCAAAGAAAGCCTCAGAGAACCGATGCAGATAAAAAGACCCATCCCCAGCCAAACCAGACTGCTCCACTTATCTCTTCCCATTCTTCCCTCTCCCCAGAAACTTCAACCGCCCATGCAAAATTCCCCCTTCCCTCTCTTTCCCGCAGGGAGGGATGGGGGGAATTCTCCGGGGCATCCGATTCAGGACGCGGCCATTTTTCTCCGCCGCCCCTGGCCATAGATGAGAACACCATCTACAATTTCAGGTCCAAGGTCGTTACCGTCTTGGTCCAATAATCATCCTGGGACTTGAGGAATTGAGCGAATCCTTCGGGCCCGGCGTAACTGATCTGCATGCCTGCTTTGCTCAAGGAAGCCTCGATGGCCGTTTTATGCTCCTCCGACGCCTTCTTGGCCGCCAGGGCGAGAGCATCGACGATTTCCTTGGGAGTTCCCTTGGGGGCCAGCAAGCCGTAAAGGGAGGGAACATTCACCCGATACCCCAACTCCACATGGGTGGGTACGTCGGGCATCGTCGGAACGCGTTTCTCCGCCGACACCACCAGAGGTCTCAGGGACCCCGCCTGGATGTGAGGAAATGCCGGGGTGATCTGCGAAGAGACCGCGTCGGTATGGCCCCCGAGAATTGCGGTTACGGCCGGGCCGCTCCCCTGGGCGGGAATCAAATTCAGTTTGACCCCGGCCTCTTTGAAAAAGGCTTCGGCGACCAGTGTGGTGATGCCGAGGGCCCCGGAGCCCGAAACGTAGGAGATCTTCCCGGGGTTTTTCTTCGCCTCGGCAAGGAGTTCCTGAATGGTCTTCCACCGGGCCCCCTTGGGCACGGCGATTACGTTATACCCGCCGGCCAGGCCGCAGATGGGGATGAAATTCTTAAGCGTATAGTTCAGGCCTTTCTGGGTGAGGGGCACAAGGACCAGGCTGGACTGCTGCGAACCAACCAGGGTGTAGCCGTCCGGATCGGCAGTGGCCACAAACCCCGCTCCCACCGCTCCCGACGCTCCCGGCTTGTAGACAAAATTCAGCGGCTGTCCCAGNNGGCTTTCTCCCATTCCCGAGAGAATGAAGCCCAGGACCATCATGCCTACCCCGAAAAGTCTAAGAACTCTCATGTCTCCTCCTCCTTTATGCAAATTCAAAATCGGAAATTTAGTCATGCCTTCCGCCAGAGCCGGAGGCTTGAAAAAGCATGAACCACTCAAAGCGGAATATGAGTGGGCGCCACCCGAAAGGCGGCCCTCCATCTGCTGCCCGGCCCAAGTATCCTGGGAAGGTCAAACTCGGCGATTCCCCCGACGGGGCCCTTTATTTCCTGCCCCTCACTTCCACTCCGGTCACCTTCTCCAGCAACCGAACCACGACGGGGAAATAATTCTTGCTCCAGCCCGACGCCCTGGTGAATTCGTACAATTGATTGGCCAGGGCGCTTAACATCAGGGGAACCTTCTGTTCCTTTCCGGTCTCCAGGATCAATCCCAGGTCCTTCAAAATGTAATCGGTAGGGAAAATGTTTTCCCCGAAGTTCCCTTTCATCACGAAATTCTTGAAGTGGTTCTGCAGGGCGAAGCTGTTGGACGACCCTTTCCCCAGGACCTCAACCAGGACGTCCGGTTCCACCCCTCCCTTTACGCCCAGGACCAGGCCTTCGGCGATGGTGGCCACATTCACCGACAGGATCAGCTGATTGACCAGTTTCACTACCTCGCCGCAGCCAAGCCCTCCCACGTAGCTCACATCCGTCCCCATGGCGTTAAGGATGCCTTGGTTTTTTTCGAAGACCTCCTTCTTCCCGCCGACAAAAATCGCCAGGGTCCCTTCCGTCGCCGCCTTCACTCCCCGGGCCACCGGGGCGTCCAGCATCTCAACGTTTTTTTTGGCCAGCTCCGCGCCCACCTTCTTGGTCATCCCCGGGGCAATAGTGCTCATATCGATGAGCACGGAGCCCGAGCGGATTCCCTCGACCACGCCATCTTTCCCCAAAACGGCGGCCTCCACATGGGGCGAGGAGACCAGCATGGTGATAACGACGTCGCAGCGGCTGGCGACTTCTTTGGATGAGGAGGCCGTCTTGGTCCCCAGCTTCGCCATTTCGCTCACCGGCTCCGGCCGGAGATCAAAGACGGTGACCGAGTAGTTCTTCTTCACCAAATTCATGGCCATGGGCTTTCCCATGGCCCCGAGCCCGATAAACCCGATCTCTCTTCCCATTTATTTTCTCCTTTTTAGCATCCATTCAGCCTTTTGGAAATCATGTCAAATTGCCGGGGTGAAAAGTCCGCCCGCCCTTCGTAAACAACGGCCTAGGTTCTTCATGCCCCTTAACTGTAAAATTTCAAAAATTTGTCGAGCCATACCGATTGGCAAACCGATCAGGGTGCCGGTGTTGCTGAAACAGGTGTCCAGGTTTTCCGTCCAGCGGGCCCGGTGATCATCCGGCGGAGGGCGGTTCCCTTTTTCGTGCAGAGCGCCAGATGAACGGCTTCCCCCCCGCCCTTTTGGGAGGCCCGCGTTACCCTTCTCGTTCTGACGAAATCATATCATAAGATACTTCTGCTTGATTTCGGGTTTTTCTTCGAGGTCCGAGATGGTCCCTTCATAACGCACCTGTCCGCCCTCCAGGATGTATCCCCGGTCTGAAATCTCCATGGCGAACTGGATATTCTGTTCCGCAAAGAGGATGCTCAACCCCAATTTTTTCAAATGCCGAATCTGTTGGGTGATTTCATTGACGATGACCGGCGCCAGGCCTTCCACGGGTTCATCCAGGAGCATAAGCGCGGGATTGCCCATCAGCGTTCGCCCCATGGTCAGCATCTGCTGTTCTCCCCCGCTCAGGTACCCCCCTTTATGGTCATCCAGGTTCTTCAAGTTCGGAAAGAACTCGTAAATCCGGTCGATCGTCCAAGGCTCCATGCTGCCGAAACGCGAGGGTTTGACGGCTATCTCCAGGTTCTCCCGGACCGTAAGGTCGGGGAAAATGAGCCGATCATCGGGCACATAGCCGATGCCGAGACGGGCGATCTCGTAGGGAGGAAGCCCGATGAGGGCCTGATCGTTGTAGGTGATCCGGCCCTGCCGCGGAGGGGTCAGGCCGATGATGCTCTTGAGCGTCGTGGTCTTCCCGACCCCGTTGCGGCCCAGAAGGCAGACGCATTCCCCCTCATTTACCGCACAGTGGATCCCGAAGAGGATGTGGCTCGTCCCGTAAAAAGTATGAATATCTTCCAAGACCAATCGCGAGATCACTTGTGTTCCCCCAGATAGATGCGTTGGGCGGTCTCATTCTGGCGGACCTCCTGGGGCGTGCCTTCGACGATTCTTTCCCCGCGATGAAGGAGAGTCACCCGCCGCGCGTGGTTGAAAACCACCGCGATATCGTGTTCCGTGAAAAGGATGGTGAGATTTAGTTTCTGATTGAGGTCATCGATCAAGGCCATGGTTTCCCGGGTCTCCTCCAGGGACATCCCGGCGGTCGGCTCATCCAGGAGAAGAAGCCTGGGTTTCCCCGCCAGGGCGAGCGCCAATTCCAGCTTTTTCTTATCCCCCTGGGAAAGCTCCCCGGCCATGAAGTCTCTTTTCCCGGCCAATCCGCAGAGGTTGAGGATCTCCTCCGTTTTCTCCAACCCGACGCGGTCCGCCCGGGAGAAGAAGTCGAAGGCCCGGCCCATCTGGGCCTGAACGGCCGAGCGAATGTTTTCCAGGACCGTCAGCTTGGGAAAAATATTGCTGACCTGGAAGGCCCGCGTGATCCCGGCCCGGGAGATGAGATGGGCGGGCAGGTTGGTGATCTCGGCTCCCTCGAAAAGGATTCTCCCGGAATCCACCCGGTGATAACCCGTCAAGAGGTTGAAAAAGGTGCTCTTCCCCGCGCCGTTGGGGCCGATGATCGCGGACTGGTCCCCCGCGGAGAGATGGAACTCCAGGTCCTTGATCGCCTGGAGCCCCCGAAAACGCTTGTTGAGGCCGGTCACCTCCAAAATCTTCGTGGACACTATGCTCCTCCTGATGATTTACGCCCCGAAGGCAAAGCCCGACCCGTGGAAGAAAGGCGGCTGCTCCGGGCGGCCCGAAGCCATTGGTCCACCACGGAGAGCACGCCCCCCGGCAGGAAAAGGACGAAGAGCAGGATAATCAGGCCGATGGTCAAAGGCCAGTAGACCGTGTAGAGGGTGATGTAGCCGTTCAGGGCGGTGTAAATGATGGAACCCAGGACCGGCCCGCAAAAATACTTCGCTCCTCCCATCAAGGTCATGAAAACAGCGGTGCCCGAATTCATGGAGCCCAATAAATGGGGAGAAACACTCCGTTGGAACGGCCCCCAGAGGGCGCCCGCCAGCCCCGCGAAGGCGCCGGCGAGGATAAAATTCACCAGCATGCAGTTGCGGACGTTGATCCCCAAAAAAGCCGCCCGGTTCTTGTTTTCNNTAATGGGTCACATCCTGGAAAAAGGGCGGGGGCAAAAGGCCCTGGATCCCGTCGTCTCCCTTGGTAAAGCTGTACCAGGAGAAAACGATATAGAACAACAGCTCTCCAAAGGCCAGGCTCAGCATGGCGAAATAGATGCCGCTCAAACGGACGCAGAAGAAACCGACGACCAGCGACCCCACAGCCGTTACCGGAAGAGCCATGAGGACCGAAAAGAAGAACTGCACGTACCCCACCTCCCCACCGGTGGCTTGAAAGTAGCGCATGAGCAGGGCTGTTGTATAGGCGCCCAGGCCGTAGAAGGCGGCATGTCCGAAAGAGATTTCCCCCATGTACCCGTACAGGAGGTTGAAGCTCATGGCGAAGAGGCCGAGGATGATGATCTCCGCCCCCACGACGACCACGTATTTCCCGGGCAGGAGGGGAAGGAGGAGCAGGACGAGCCCCAACCCCAAGGTTATCTTTTCCGAGAAACCGAACCGGCTGAGACGTTTCACGGCCGCTCCGTTTTGCAGGGCTATTTCTTTTTCAGTCATTTCTTTCAACCCTTGTTGGCTTAATAGCGCATCTCCGTCCCGAAGAGACCCCAGGGGCGCCAGATCAGGACGCACACCAGAATAAGAAAGATGATCGCCAGGGCTCCATCCGGCCAGATGAGAATGGAAAAGGAATAGACGATCCCCACGATCAGGGAAGCGACAAAGGTCCCCANNCCGGCCGAAAAGGCGGCAATGGCGATCCCCAGCCCGTAAACCCCGGCGTAGATGAAGGGAATGCGGATCCCCAGGGCGCTGACCATGTCCCGGCTGAACACCGCCGCGCGCACGATCTTCCCATAGCGGGTCCGGTGGAGAAACCACCACAGCCCGGCGGCAATGCCCGCCCCGGAGCCGATGATGACGAAAAAATAGGGGTTGATAAAGGAGCCCAGGATTTCCAGCGGTTCGATGGGGAGGAAAATCCTTCGGTTCTCCACCCCCCAGATCAGTTTGATCAGGTCGCCGAAAATCAGGATCAAGGCAAAGGTCAGGAGGAGCTGTTCCGGCAGCTCCCGAGCGTACATCCGCCTCACGATGAACCTTTCCAGGGCGACCCCGAGGAAGAACATCAGGCCGGTCGCCACCACGATGGCCGGCAGGATGGCCAAAACAGTGGAGCCAAAGGCCTTGGCAAACAACTGGATAAACGTGTAGGTCAGGTACCCGCCGAAAAGCCAGAGCGTGGCGTGGGCAAAGTTGAGGATGTTCATCACCCCGAAAATCAGTGATAACCCGGAGGACAACAAAAAAAGCATCATCCCCCGGGATAGTCCGCTGAAGAGCTGGAGCAGAAAAGAGCTTAGGTCAAAGGTCATGGTGAACCCCGTTCTTTTTCAAAACTCCCTATCCGTACCCGAGGCTGGTGGCGCGTCTCAGAAATAATTAGCCAAAGTCGGGCGCTGTTGCCAGGAGCCAAGGGCCGGGCCGCTACGCGCCGCCAAAATAGGCGCTGGTTCCTCTGGAGTCAACGAAGAACTTACATGGAGGGTGCCGTAAGGTCCGCCTTCCGAACACTTAGGAAGGTATAGCCCCTTTGTCCGCGTTCCTCTGCGGAAGCAGAGGGGCACGGTGGAAGAAGGCTTTTCCCCGCCGGATTTTGGCGCCGCGTAGCGGCCCGACCCTCGGCACCACGAGAGAATTTATGCCTATTATTTTGGGGGCCCGATACTAGATCCTTTTCTTCTGAAGTTTTCGAGCTTCCTCGCAAGTGGGTACCCAGACCTCATGGCTGTAAACCACGATCATGGTCTTCAGGTCGAATATGGGGAATGGGTACTGCGGGGTGTCCACCACTTCCCCCACGTAGGAGGGAGCATCCAGTTGATTATTGCAATCCCGGAAGGTCAGCTTCCCCCGGCAGGTCTCGACCGTCGCTCCGGTGAGAGCCTTGCGGATCGCCTCGGTTTCGATGGATTTCGCTTTGGTCACCGCCTGATCCAATCCGTTCAGGGCGTCATAATGCAGACAGGCCTGGTCGTCCGGGTAGTCATCCTTGCCGTATTTTTCCTGGTAGAGTTTGACATAGCTCTGCATCATGGGGTTGTCCATGTGGGCGAAAAAGGGGCAGCGGGCGAGGCCGATGAGGTTGCGGGGCAGGGTGGCCCGCTGCTGCATCAGCTCGATCAACGGCAGGAATACGCCCGGGTAGGCAACCCTTTTGAACAAACCGGCCGCCTTGGCCTGTTGAATGAAGGCTTCGTTATCCTTGCCGGCCATGGCGCCATACATAAAGTCCGGCTTCATGTTCATGATCGCGGTGATATAGGAGGTGAAATCCGTCTCCCCCAACCGGGTCCAGAATTCCTTGGTCATTTTGACTTCCGGGGCGATTTTTTTGAGCTCATCCATAAATCTTTTTTGCGAGTCTCTCCCCCATTCATAATCCTGCCCCAGGGTCACGTAGGTTTTCCAGCCCTTCTGCTTGATCAACTTGCCCACGGCCACCACGACGGCTCCGGACTGGCATTGGCTGTCCGGACCGAATAAGAAACTGTACGGGGTGTAGTTTTCATAGACGATTTTTGTGCTGTTGCTAATGGCCCCCAGGTGGAGCATCTTGCGTTCATGGGCGATCTCCTGAATGGCCAGGGCCACGGCGCTGCTGTAGGTTCCGATCAAGACCCGAACGTTTTCGTTCAGGATGAGCGACCGGGCCTCCCGGGTGCCCACATCGGGCTTGGCCCCCGTGTCCCGGAAATAAAGCTCGATGGGATGTTTCCCCAGAAGCCCGCCGCGCTTGTTGATTTCCCCGGCGATCAGGGGGAGGCCCTTGATGGCCCGTTCGCAATAGTTTGCCCCGGCGCCGGTGGTATCCAGAAGGACCCCGATGCGGAAAGGCTCGGCCGAAGCGGCGCTGACGATGCGGGGTACCATGGCCATCACGCCCGCAGCAATGGACGTCACGATGAATTCACGCCGGTTCATGGTATTAAGAAATCGTCCCCATTCTCGATCGTTCATCGAATTTGCCATCTCTTCTCCTCCTTTTTTTCGGTTGAAAGATTCAGTGATTCCCTTTTCGGTCTTCCCGTATCGCCGGGATAAAACTTTTTCAATGGATTCCGCAAATCCTTTTCTTGCCCTCAGCGGGCATGGTATTTTTTATAAAGTATTGACCTCTTTGTCAAGGCCGGAAGGCCATGGGGTGACTTGCCCTTGGAGTAAGTAGCCAAGCCGTAATCCCCTATCACCTTTGATGATCCTATTTTCCGACTCCTCAACACCTTTTTTCTGAAAAAAGCTACCGGTTTAACCCTCCGAAAAGATTTCCCAGAACCCCCCCTGCCCCCTTTTGCAAAGGGAAGCTGTGAAAATTTTCAACCGGGGGAGGGAAAAGCTTTTCCCCCCATTCCCCCCCGCCTCGATTTTTTCACAGCTTCAGGGGGGTTAGGGAGATCTCAGCGATTGGTTTTCCAATCGATATGGCTCGGCATAATTTTGATATCCTGCGGGTCAACGGCGTCGAATCGGCCATGAGTTCTCTTCTTGCCGGCGATGAATTTCGAGGAGGCTTATTTCCCGCTCCTCACTTCCACCCCCACCAGTTTCTCCAGAGGCCGGATCACCGCGGGATGGTACTTCTTGCTCTCCCCGCTGGCCCCGGCCTGGATATACTGCTGCGCGGACAGGGCCGCGAAGTGGAGGGGGACCCGCAACTGATTTCCCGTGGAAAGGGCCAGATCCAGGTCTTTCAGCATATAATCCACGGGGAAGACCCCTTCTTCGAATTTTCCCTTCAGGACGTTGTTCCGGTAATGGTTCTGGAGGACAAAACTGTTCCCCGA
>PMCE01000379.1:184-7226 GCA_003154025.1 Syntrophaceae bacterium | reverse complement strand
GGCCTTCTGCCTCATGATCCGGGCGGCGCCGGTCACCTCCTCCACCGTCTCCCCCTTCATACGGAGAGCCGTGAGGAATGCCCCGAGCTGGGCCGGGGTAGCCTTCCCCTCCATAACCTCGGTCATCGCCTCGACCATCTCGCTTTCCCGGAGGTCGATCTTCTGAGCCACTTTGGCCAGAGCTTCCTGGATCATCGTCCTTTCCTTTCCTCCCGCCCTAACCCGGCATCGCCGGAACCAGGCAGGATGTTGTAGGGGCGGCCCTATGTGGCCGCCCGCAGGATGGGCAACCACGCAGGGTTGCCCCTACAATTTGTGACCATTGGGGCGTCAGATTAACCGGTAAACGCCTATGGCTGCGTCCCTTCCTTTTTCCGGGCGTGATGTTCCAGGAAATTTTTTAAGATTCTCTTTCCGCTCGGGGTGAGGACCGATTCGGGATGGAACTGGACCCCTTCCAGGGGGTATTCGCGGTGGCGGATCCCCATGACCTCTCCCTCTTCGGTTTCCGCGCTCACCTCCAGGAAGGGGGGGAGAGTCTCTCTCCGGACCAGGAGGGAGTGGTAGCGTCCTGCGNNCCGATGGCCTGGTGCCCGAGGCACACTCCCAGGATGGGTTTGGCCTGGTGAAAGTGCCGGATGACCTCTACCGTGATCCCGGCCTCCCTGGGGGTGCAGGGCCCGGGGGAGAGGAAGATCGCCTCCGGGTTCAGCCTTTCGATCTCCTCGACGGAGATCTCGTCGTTGCGGTACACGGCCACCTCCGTCCCGAGCTGACCCAGGTACTGGACCAGGTTGTAGGTGAAAGAATCGTAATTGTCGATCATCAGAATCATGGTCTCCCTCCCTTAAATGGCGGCAAAGATAATTGCGAGTCGCAAGTCAAACAAAGACCGTGAGTCGCAAGTCGCGAGAGCGATAAGAAAACTCTTTTTGAACCGGTGTATTCATCTTTACGCCTTGCGCCCTCGCGCCTTGCGACTTGCGGTTTTACATGATTTCAAACCCGGAGGCCGCCAGGCGAACGGCCTTCATCAGCCCGGCGGCCTTGTTCAGGGTTTCTTCGTACTCCCGGTCCGGGTCGGAGTCGGCCACGATGCCGGCGCCCACCTGGAGGGAGAGCCGGCCCTCCTCCAGGACCAGGGTCCGGATGGTGATGCCGAAGTCCATGTTCCCCGAGAAACTGAAGTAGCCCATGGCCCCCCCGTAAGGCCCGCGGCGGGAAGGCTCCAGTTCGTCGATGATCTCCATGGCCCGTACTTTGGGGGCGCCCGAAAGGGTGCCGGCGGGAAAGGTGGCCTTGAGCACATCGAAGCAATCCTTTCCCTCGGCCAGCTGCGCCTGAACGTTGGAAACGAGGTGCATGACGTGGGAGTACCTCTCCACGGTCATGAACTGGTTGACCTGGACGCTGCCCACCCGGGCGATCCTCCCCAGGTCGTTCCGGCCCAGGTCGACGAGCATGACGTGCTCGGCCCTTTCTTTCGGGTCGTTGAGGAGTTCGTCGGCGAGCAGCCGGTCCTCCTGCTCGGATTCCCCCCTTTTCCTGGTGCCGGCTATGGGCCGAAGCTCGGCCACGCCCTCTTCCAGGCGGACCATGACCTCGGGCGAAGAGCCGATGAGGTGGAGGTTCCCCAGCTTGAGGAAGAAAAGATAGGGGGAGGGGTTGACGAAACGCAGCGCCCGGTAGAGGTCGACCGGGTCCAGGCGGGTTTCGCCCCGGAAGCGCTGGGAGAGGACCACCTGAATGACGTCCCCCTGCTCGATGTATTCCTTGGCGCGCCTCACGATGTTCTTGAAAGCCTCCTCGGTCATGTTGGTTCCGAATGCCGGGGGTTCGGCCCCCGTGCCGGAGAGCGGACCGGAGGGAACCGTCGGCCGGCGTAGCCCGGCGATGATTCCCTCGACCCTCCCGAGGGCTTCCCGGTACACCCCCTCCAGATTCTTTTGACCGTCGGGCAGGTGGGCGCAGACCACCACCTTGATGGTGTGCCGGACGTTGTCGAAGACCAGGAGGCTGTCCGTGAGGAGAAAGACCGCGTCGTCCACCTCGGGGGAGGATGCGGGAGCCTTTGCCAGCTTCTTCTCAAAGTAACGGACCATGTCGTAGGAGAGATATCCCACGGCGCCGCCAAAGAACCTCGGAAGCCCTGCCGGGGATACAGGCCGGTACCGGCTCATCAACGCTTTTAGGCAGGCCAGAGGATCTTCCCCCGGCCCCATTTGCGTTACGGATCCGTTTTCATGGACCTCGACCCCTCCAGGTCTGACCCGGAAGACGGCTCGCGGATCGGCGCCCAGGAAGGTGTAGCGGCCCCACTTTTCTCCCCCTTCCACGCTCTCCAGCAGGAAGGCGTAAGGCTGACGGCCGATCTTCATCAGGGCGCTGACCGGGGTTTCCTCGTCAGCCAGAATCTCCCGGTAAACGGGCACCAGGTTCCCCTTTTGGGCTAGCTGTTGAAACTCCTCGAAAGAAGGACGGTACATAGAACCTCCCTTAAAAAATAAGGCCGTGCTCCGCAGCACGGCCTTCAAAATGGAATGAGCAAACAGGCCGTGGAGCGCCTCCTGAGGTTTCCCACGGCCTATTCTCCGATTCTGGTTTCAGCAAACGGGCGGCGGGCAAGCCTCTCCTATGTAGCCTCGCCAGCACCAGTTGTTTTTCGCATTTTTCGAGATGGACATGATTCCCGATTTCGGATTCATATTTTTTATGGCCAAGGAAATGATAAGAATCTGAAACTGTTTATCCGCAGATTTCGCAGATTACGCAGAGAGCACAGAGATATGAAGGCTGCGAATGAGAATAGGATTACAACCCCCCTGGACCCCGGCTTTCGCCTGGGTGACTACCCAAGATACTTTTTACGAGACGGTCAAGTTCAGATAACTTTTGGTTTTGAATCTTTTGACTTAAGGCACTTGAGCGCACTTGAGGCACTTTCTTTTGGTTGCGGCTCTGCCGCGCTAAGTTGATCGGTGTCCATTCACGTCTTTTTCCCCTGCCTCCGCCGAAGGGCCATTCCATCAGTCTCCTTGGCCCAGGGCCCCGCGGCCCGCTGCTGAATCAGCCTCCGCAGATGTTCCGGGCTTCCCGTTTCGACGATTTCCTTCAGCTCGGCGAATTTCTTTTCGAAGAGATCCATCATCCGCCGGAGGTGAGGATTCAGGGCGATGAGCTGCGCGTAGAGGTCCGGGTGGGAGAAGACCTTTTGGATGATTTCCATCTTGGTCCGCAGGATGGGGGTTGAAAACCGCTCGATGACCGCCGGGTCCAAACCCGCCTCCATCAGCACCATTCCCATGATCAGCGTGTCCAGATGGTTGATTCCCTGCACCAGGGCCATGATTTCGTCGTGTCGCTCCGGCGTCGTCTCCACGAGGCGCGCCCCGTTTCTTTCCAACAACCCCCGCAGCCAGGGCAGCCACTTTTCTCCCCGGGCAGGACAGATGGCCACATTTTTCTCCGCGAGAGAAGGCTCGGCCGGGCCGAAGAGGGGGTGAAGGCCGATGACCTCGGAGGGGGATGACTCCAACATGGCCCGCACCGGTTCGGTCTTCAAGGAGGTCAGGTCCATGAGCAGGGAAACTTCTTTCATCAGGGGGCCGACCTTCCGGATGACTTCGCAAGTGACCCCGATGGGAACGCTCACCACCATCACCGGGCATGTCCCGGCCAGGTCATCAAGACTCGGGCCGGTCTTCCTCCCGGAAACGAGAACCGGGTATCCTTCCTGGGTGAGGAACCTGGCGAACCACTGACCCATCCCCCCCGTGCCGCCGATGATGCCTACCGTGAATTTTTCTGGTCCGACGAAACCTTTCATCGTTGCCTTTCCAAGAACTTATGCGCAAGTCGCAAGTCGCGAGCCGCAAGGGGCAAAGGATAAATACCTTGCCTNNCTTTGCCTGAGCAGATGATCGGCCAATACCAGGCAGACCATGGCCTCGCACACGGGAATGACCCGCGGGATGACGCAGACGTCATGCCGTCCCCCGATGGAGATCCGGCGCGGGTTTCCGTGGATGTCGACGGTCTCCTGCTCCTTGCCGATGGAGGGAATGGGCTTACAGGCGGCCCGGACCAGGATCTCTTCCCCGTTGGTGATCCCGGCCAGGATTCCGCCCGCGTGGTTGGTCATGAACCCGCCCGGGTGGATGGGGTCGTTGTTCTCCGAGCCTTTCATCCTGGCGGCCTGGAAGCCGGCCCCGATCTCCACGCCTTTGACGGAGCCGATGCTCATGAGCGCCTTGGCCAGGTCGGCGTCGATCTTGTCGAAGACCGGCTCGCCCAGGCCGGGAGGGCATCCCGCGGCCCGGACCTCCACCACTCCGCCCAGGGAATCCCCTTCGGCCTTCGCGGCCTCGATCCTCTGGATCATTTTTTCCGCCGCTCGGGAATCGGGGCAGAGAAGGCTGTTTCCCCGGATATCCTCCCGGCTAAAACGCTCCGTCGCCACGCCCCCTAACTCCAGGGTGTAACCGAATACCTCGACCCCCGCCCGGGCGATGACCTTCCGGGCTATGGCCCCCGCGGCTACGCGGGCTGCGGTCTCGCGGGCCGAGGCCCGCCCGCCGCCCCGGTGATCCCGGAGGCCATATTTTTGCTGATAGGTCAAATCTCCGTGTCCGGGCCGAAAGACATCCCGAAGGCTTTCATAGTCGGAACTTTTCGAATCTCGGTTGGGGATGAGAAGGGAGATCGGAGTGCCGGTCGTTTTCCCTTCGAATACCCCCGAAAGAATTTCCACCCGGTCTTCTTCTTTCCGGGGCGAGGCTCCCGCGCCGATTCCGGGCCTGCGCCGGTTGAGCTCTTCCTGGATTTCCCCGGCGACAAGGTCGAGGCCCGGCGGGCACCCGTCCACCACGGCGCCCACGGCCGGGCCATGAGACTCCCCCCAGGTGGTCACCCGGAAAAGCACTCCTAGAATATTTCCCGACATCTCTTCTCCTTCCGAGGGCTCCCGAGAAAAAGTCCGGAACAGGCCGGGAGCGTGGGCCTCAATTTCTCGAGACGGGCCAGAATCTCCCCGGCGACCGCTTCGATGCTTCGTCCCGTAGTATCGATGGCGAGGTCGGCGAGCGCCCGATAGGCCGGAATCCTTCGACTCAGGATCTCCTCTTCTTCGCCATTCCCCTGAGGTTGGAGAGGAGGCCGCTGCTCGCTGTTCGCTCGGTCTCCTTTCAAACGCTCTTGGATCGTTTCCATTTCGGCCCGCAGCCAGATGAAAAGACTCCGGGGCTTCAGGACTTCCACGTTGGCGGGATCCAGGACCGCTCCTCCCCCCAGGGCGATGACCGCCCCTTCTTGGCTGGCAAGGCCGGTGATGACCGCCTTCTCAGCCTCGCGGAAGGCGGGCCATCCCTCTTCGAGGACGATTCCCTTCACGGTCTTGCCGGTCTGCTGCCGGATGAGGGCGTCGGTGTCGTAAAAGGGGCGCCGCAGAAGGCCGGAGAGCCTTTTCCCCGTCGAAGTCTTGCCCGAGGCGCGGTACCCGATCAGGATGAGGTTCATGGGCGGCCTCCGTAGAGTTTCCCCATCTCCTCCCAGAAGCCGGGGAAAGACTTCCGGACGCAACTGCCGCCTCCGATCTGGATGCCCGGAACGACGAGACCCAGCATGGCAAAACTCATGGCGATGCGGTGGTCGCCGTAAGTCTCGATCTCCGCACCCCGAGGCGTTCCCCCGTCAATCACCAGGCCATCTTCTCTCTCCTCGGCATGGATCCCGGTCTTGGCCAATTCTTTGGCCATCGCCTCCAGACGGTTGCTCTCCTTGATCCGCAGGTGGGCGGCGTTGCGGATGACGGTCCTGCCGGGGCGAAGGGCGGAGAGAACCGCCAGCGTGGGCACCATATCGGGCATATCGCCCATGTCGAAGACGAATTCTCCTGCCGGCAGGGGATTCCCCTTCACCTCAACCCAGGATTCTTTAGAGGAAACGGTGCACCCCAGCTTTTCCAGCAGGTGAAGAAATCTACCGTCTCCCTGCAGGCTCTCGCGGGTGAGGGGAGAGACCCGAACCGTTCCCCGGCTGAGCGCGGCGGCCAGGAAAAAATAGGAAGCGCTGGAAGCGTCGCCCTCGACGGAGTAATCGGTCCCCCGGTAGCGCTGCCCGCTTCCGACCAGAAAATGATTCTCCCCTTTCGTCTCCACCCGGACTCCGAAATCCTTCATCGCCTCCAGAGTGAGAGTCACATAGGGGCGGGAGGCCATCGACCCCAGGACCGTGATCTCCACATCCTCTGCGGCGTAGGGGGCGCTGATGAGGATGGAGGAGAGGTATTGGCTGCTCTCCAGGTCATCAAAAGTCACCCGTCCTCCGTGAATTCCCCGTCCATGGACGGTGAGGGGGAGGTACCCTTCCTTCTCCCCACAGGTCCATGTCCCGCCCAGGGACCGGAGGGCATTCAGGAGGGGTTTCACGGGCCTCTCGCAGAGGCGGGGGGTTCCGGTGATCCGGTAATCCCCGCTCCCCAGACAAAGGACGCTGAGGAGGAATCTCATGGCGGTCCCGTTGTTTCCCAGAAAGATCGGTTCCCGGGCGGGAGCGATTTTTCCTCCGGTCCCGGTCACGAGGAGGTCGTCGCCCGCGTGCAGGATCTTCGCCCCCAGGATGCCAAGGGCCTGCATGAGAAGCTGCGTGTCCTCGGAGATGAGGGCATTGCCGAGGCGAGATCTCCCCTCGGCGAGAGAGGCGATGACCAGAGCCCTTTGAGTATAGCTTTTGGAGCCCGGAACGCGGACCGCCGCATCGAGCCTGGAAAGGGGTCGAATCTCGACCGGGTCGGACATGGAGGGCCTCGGTTCTTCTTTGGCAAAAAATCTGTAGGGTCGATTCATGAATCACCCCTGCCGGCGGACCGCCGCAAGAGCTCTTCTTCCGCGACCCGGCCCATCAAATCGACTGGAGGTTCCTTTCCGGTCCAAATCCGGATCTGTTCGGCCCCCTGGTGGACGAGCATGGGAAGGCCGCTGATCACGCCGCATCCCGCGGCCTCGGCTTCGCGCAGGAGGCTGGTTCGCAGGGGGTTGTAAACCAG
>PMCE01000379.1:0-176 GCA_003154025.1 Syntrophaceae bacterium | reverse complement strand
CGGGCCAAGGCGTTTCCCGTTTCCGGGTTGCGGTACAACACGATCGGGTTTCCCCCTTCGCGCCTTATGCCGAAGACCGCCGCCCTGGCGGCGCCGCCGGAACCCAGAACGGCAAAGGTTTTGCCCCGGAGGTCAAAGTGATCCTTCAGGCTCCGGGTGAAACCGACCCAGTCGGT
>PMCE01000143.1:6778-9412 GCA_003154025.1 Syntrophaceae bacterium | reverse complement strand
CCCTTCATCCGGTCCAGGTGGTTGCGAATGGGACTCAATTCCCGGGTGGACATTCCCCGCTCGATCTGGGTGACCAGGGTCGTCTGCCGCAGGTCGTCCAGGGTTAAACCGGGCGCCGGCAAGGTCAGAAGAGAGGAGACCCCGTTGGCCGTGCAGGTAAAGACCAGGTCCTGCTCGGTCAGCCCCTTGGCGAATTCCAAAATTCTCTCGCATCCCCGGGCACAATCCTCGTCGGGCGCCGGATGCCCTCCCAGGGTAACCCCGATCTTCTTTAGAATGACCGGATGCCCTTTCTTGTCGATCACGTGGCCGCCGGTGAGCCGGTCACCCAAAACCTCCTCCATGGCCCTGGCCACATTTTGGATGCCCTTACCGGCCCCCACTACATAGATGTTCCGGATCTTGGATAAATCATAAACCTCATCTCCAGAGCGGGGAGAACCGGTGGGTTCAAACTCTTTGTTCCCTACGACCAGTTTCCCGCCTTCGATGCGGATGAGCTTCCGGGCGTTGTGGTAAGGGTCGGCAGCCTGCAGCCCGGCTTCCAGAATCTGCACCATGGCCTGACGGCCAGCACGATTGCCCGTAGAAAGAAGGGTCTCAGCGTTCTGAATTCTGGTTTCCATGTTTANNTCGAAACCCGAAACTATCTTTTCGCCGCTTTAAGAACCCCATGCCCCGCATACTCCGCCTTGTTCCCCAATTCCTCCGCGATGCGCAGGAGACGGTTGAATTTGACGATGTACTGCAGGTTGGGGGGTCCGGTCTTGAGCTGGCCGGCGCCGTCCAGGACCGCAAGGTCGCAGATCGTGGTGTCCTCTGTCTCGCCCGAACGGGAACTGATCATGGCCCCGTACCCCGCCTCTTTGGCCATGGCGATGGCTTCCAGCGTCTCGGTCAGGGTTCCGATCTGGTTGGGCTTGATGAGCACGGCATTNNCGCTCAGTCACCGCCTGCCAGCCTTCCCAGTCTTCCTCGGCCAGAGCGTCCTCGATGCTCACGATGGGATAGGCCCCGACCCATTCCGCCCAGAGGTCCACCATCTCCTTCGAAGTCAGGCTCCGCCCTTCCCCTTTTAACTTGTATTTTCCGTCTTCATACAGTTCGGAAGCCGCGGCATCCATCCCGATAAAAACTTCCTTGCCCAGTTTGTAACCCGCTTTCTCGACGGCCGCGGCGACGACCTCCACACCCTCCCGGTTGGAGCGCAAGGAAGGAGTCAAAGGGCCTCCCGGCTGGGTGATTACATAGCCCTTCCCTTTCAGGACCTCCCGCAGCGCCCGGTATATCTTGAACCCGGCATGAACGGCCTCCTGGAAGGTGGGTACTCCGGAGGGAATGACCAGGTATTCCTGAAAGTCCACCGTGCTCTGGGCGTGCGCTCCTCCGGCAAGCATATCGTAAACCGGAACGGGCAGGCGGAAAGGGCCGTCTCCCCCCAGAAGGCGGAACAAGGAAACTTTCTGGCTCGCGGCGGCAGCGTGGGCTGCGGCCAGGGAGACCCCCAGGATGGCATTGGCCCCCAGCTTCCCCTTGTTGGGAGTTCCGTCCAGGCTGATCAGCTTCTCGTCGATCTCCCTCTGCCGGCCCGCCCTCATGCCCTTCAATTTCGGGGCGATCACCTTGCGCACGGTCTCCACCGCTTTGAGGGCTCCCTTCCCCGCAAATCGTTCGGGGTCTCCGTCGAGCACCTGAATCGCCTCGCTGCTCCCCGTGCTGATGCCCGCGGGCACGGCAGCCTTCCCATAACTGCCGTCGGCCAGAAAAACCTCGGCTTCCACCGTGGGATTACCCCGGAAGTTCAACACCTCCCGCGCCCAAATCCTTTCAATCGAATCAGAACTCGTCATGTTTGTTCCCCCTAACGCAAAGGATCGATCCGCCTTTTGAGAAGATCCATATATTTCTGAAAATCGTATGGAAATAATGTTACTATAATTTCGAGCACAAATCCAAAAGGAAAGGCTTGCCGTTGGAATTTGCCGTTGAAGTACAAGGACTGCGAAAGACTTTTGTCTCCGGATGGTTTCGGAAAAGACGGATGGAAGCCCTGAGGGGAGTGGACCTCGCCGTTCCCGCAGGAGCCTTCTGGGGAATCCTGGGCCCGAACGGAGCGGGGAAGACCACCTTTCTCTCCATTCTATCCAACCTCCTTACCCCGGAGGAAGGGGAGGTCCGGATTCTGGGACTGGACTTCCAAACCCACGCCATGGACATCCGCCAGAAGATCAATCTCTCATCCGGGCACGCCAACTTTCTCTGGAGTTTGACCGTAAGAGAGAACCTCGAATATTATGCCATGTTGTACGGCCTTTCCAAAATGGATCGGCGGAGAAAATTGGAAGAGCTTTTCCATCTCTTCGACCTCTCCCCCTTTGCCCGGGTGCGGTTTGAAGAACTCTCCACCGGGACCAAGCAAAAGCTTTCCCTCGCCAAAGCCCTTCTGAATGAGCCCCGGCTTCTCCTGCTCGACGAGCCCACGGTAGGCCTCGACCCGGACGTGGCCCGCCGCATCCGCGAGCTGGTTCAAAGGCTTCACCGGGAAAAGGGAACGACTATTCTAATGACCACTCACAACATGAAGGAGGCCGAAAGCCTCTGCGAAGAGGTGGCCTTTATCAAAGGAGGGACGAT
>PMCE01000143.1:2861-6770 GCA_003154025.1 Syntrophaceae bacterium | reverse complement strand
AGCCAAAGTGGCCATCCATGACCTTCGCATCCAGGAGTCGGACCTTGAAGACGTCTTCATCGCGTTTGCCAAGTGAGTTGATCAAAACCAGGGCCTTCGTTTACAAAAACTGGACCATGGCCAAGAGGAATGTCTTCACCCTGTTCGAGATCCTCTTCTGGCCGGTGGTGGGTTTTTTTTCGGTAGGTCTTCTCACCGAGTTCGCGGGCATGCAGCCGCAGATGAAGGCCTTCGTCCTCGTGGGCGTCGTCTCCATGGGCACGATTCAGGTCTGCCAGCTTGACGTGGCCTATGTGCTTCTCTATGACGTGTGGAGTAAAGCGCTCAAGCACGGGTTTATCGCCCCGGTCGGAATTCGCCATCTTCTCCTGGGTTCTCTCGTCGTGGGAATGGCCCGGGGAGGAGCGGTTTTCTTCCTTCTCATGGGGGCCAGCTATGCCTTCTTCAACTTCGATTTCCGCGTGCCCGGAATCGGACCGCTGGCCCTATTCCTTTTCGGACTCTTTCTCTGCGCCGCCACCGTAGGAATCCTGGTATGCATTCTGGTGCTGATCTTCGGAAACCGCGCCGATGTGGCCGCCTGGTCCCTGGTCAGCCTCATGCTCCTGGTCTGCGGGATCTATTACCCGGTTTCGATTCTTCCGGAATGGGTCGTTCCGATAACCGCGCTTATCCCCCTGACCTACATGCTCGAATATTTTCGCCAGTTCTACGGCTTTCAGCCCATATTCTCCCATCCCCTGGCCAAAGGATACCTGCTGGTCCTTCTTTATCTCCTCCTGGAAATTTTCCTCATGAAAGTGGCCCTGAAGAGGGCCAAAAAGAGCGGCCTTCTGTTGAAGCTTTCAGAATAAATCCTTAGGGTCCTGAATCATTCATTCATTTAACCCCTGTCAAGTGGCCCGGGGGCAGGTCGAGTGCGGGTCGCCAAAATCCGGCGGGCGATGAAGGACTGCAAAGGGATTGATAGGGTTCCGCCAACAGACGCCGGCAAATAAGGATAAGCCTAAGTTATCGCCAGAGAAATTTATGATAAGGAAACGCCTGGGCGGTGGACGCCCTCGCCCACGGAGGAATTGCCGCCTATTTTGGCGGCCCGCACTCGACTTGCCCCCGGGCCTCGCACCACCTTGGGAATTTTGAGAAGAAATTGCGTTTCAGGGTACCACCGGCCTCAGGCCAAGAGATCATCCTAAACCCCAACCATCCGCAGGTCATCGGATGAAAAAAAATCCCCCGCTCCTCTCACCGGGAAAAAAGCGGGGGGTTGCTTCCTCAGGCTCTAGCTTAGTGGGCNNGGAGGGAAGCGGAGTTCATGCAGTACCGGAGCCCGGTCGGCGCCGGCCCGTCGGGGAAAACATGGCCGAGATGAGAATGCCCATATTTGCTCTTCACCTCGGTGCGCGTCATGAAGAAACCTCGATCCTCTTTCTCCACGATATTTCCGGAATCGAGGGGTTTCGTGAAGCTGGGCCATCCCGTGCCGGATTCATATTTGTCCAGCGAACTGAACAGAGGTTCACCGGAGACGATATCCACGTAGATCCCTTCCCGGTGGTTGTCCCAGTACTCGTTGTGGAAAGGCCGCTCCGTGCCTTCCTTCTGGGTCACTTCATACTGCAGGGGAGTTAACGTCTTTCTCAGGGTGGCATCGTCGGGTTTCGAATACACTCTGTTCCCTGCGCCCGCCGTGACCGCCATCACCTCCACTTTTTGCATGGAAACCTCTTTTTCATTCCCCCACACCTTGGCCAGGAACTGGTCCCGCCCGGAGCCATGACGGTAGTACTTGTACCTCAGGGGATTCTTCTTGTAGTAATCCTGGTGGTATTCCTCAGCCGGGTAGAAATTGGTGAACTTCACGATGTCAGTTACCACCGGCTTCTTGAACCTTCCCGAATGATCCAGGGCTTCTTTGGATTTTTCGGCCAGCCTCATCTGTTCTTCATCCTGGTAAAAGATGACGCTGCGGTATTGGGCCCCCCGGTCTACAAACTGCCCGCCCGAATCCGTGGGGTCAATATGCCTCCAGAAGTATTCGAGCAATTGCTGGTACGTGACCTTCGACGGGTCGTAGTAGACCTGGACCGATTCCACATGCCCCGTCGTCCCTGAAGAGACCTCCTCGTAGGTGGGGTTCTTCTTTTGTCCGCCCGCATAGCCCGATATCACCTTCACCACGCCGGGGGCTTTTTCGAAATCCGCCTCCGTGCACCAGAAACAGCCGCCGGCAAAGGTTGCCACCCGCATGTCCGCGGGCTCTTTGGCCGTTTCATTGTCACCCTTTCCCTGGGCGTCACCGGCCTTGTGCCATACCCAGACACCTCCCAGGATCAGGACTGAAATCAGCAGAACTTTTATCGAGTTCATCACCTCTCACCTCCTATTTCTCTTTAGATTCTCCGGGAAAGGCCTGGATTCTTTCTCTTTCCGGACTTCCAACCATAGAATAATCATCTGGGTTAAAGGGTGCCCGATAAAGATTATGTAAAGATAGGGCTTGGGGTGGAAAGACTGCCAAAGGCATGGAAAGGAATGGATTTTCCTCAAAGGTCTGGGAAAATCCACCCCGATCGGGTATGCTGAGAAGAGGTCTTTTCATCCCCTTTTCCAATAAGAAACCAGGAGGTCGGATGAAGTTTCACCGAATGTTGAGTCTCTGCCTCCTGGTGACGGTGGGAGTGGTCGCGGCTTGGGTTACCCCGCCTGCCCGCGCCGAAAGGTGCGAGGTTGTAGTCAGGGAACTAAACCAGTCTCTCCGCCCCAGGATCGATGAGAAAGAGCTTTTCATCATCCTCAAAGTCTTGAATGAGACCGATAACCAGAGACTTCCCCCCAAATTCGCCACCAAGGATCAGGCCAAAAAGGTGGGCTGGAAGCCGGGAACCGACCTGTGGGGCTATGACCGGCTCAAGGGAAAGAGCATCGGCGGAGATATCTTCGGCAACCGGGAAAGAAAGCTCCCAAACGGGAAGAGGACCTGGCGCGAGGCCGACTTGGACTACAAGGGAGGCCACCGGGGTTCCAAACGAATTATTTATTCCGACGATGGGCTGAGGATGATTACCGTGGATCACTACAAGACGTTCAAGGAGGTCCCCCCATGCCAGTGAAAGGATCCCCCGGGAAAGTAAAACTCCAGGGAAAGGAAATCCGATCTCTGGATGAGTTTTACGATGAGATCGCCCGAAAGCTCCATTTTCCGGACTACTTCGGCCGAAACCTGGATGCCCTCTGGGATGTGCTCACCACCGACGTCAAAGGACCGGTGGCACTGGGGTGGGCAGACTCGGAGGCTTCGAATAAGTCCATGGGCAAAGATTTTGAAAAAATTGCCGCCCTGCTGAAGGATGTAGAAAAAGAGCGGGAGGATTTTAAGGTATCCTTCGAGTAGTAGCAGTGAGATCCATGTGGGTATTGAGAGCCTGATTTAGCCTTGACCTTTCATCCCTCTCCTGTCCAGAATTTCATTCAATTCATCCAAAAAGGGCATCTGTCCTTTTAGGATCTTCGCCTTGGCCGCCGGAATAGAGAACCAGCTCCCCCGGTCCACCTCCGGGAATTCCTGCTGCTTCCCCGAATGGGGAGGCCATTCCATGGAGAACTTGTTGCTTTGGATGGCCGAAGCATCACCATCCCCTTCCAAAGCCCACGCGGAAATGATTTTCCCGCTCGGCTGCTTTCGGGGAGTGAGCGGGAGGAATTCTCCGGCGGCCTGGAAGCCGGTCTCTTCTTGAAACTCCCGCTTGGCTGCTTCGAGCGGGTCTTCCCCGGGGGCGTATTCCCCCTTGGGTATGGACCATGCCCCCTCATCCTTCTTAGCCCAGAAGGGCCCGCCGGGGTGAACCAAGAAAACCTCCATCCCTCCGCCCCTGCGCCGGAACATGAGCAAGCCGGCGCTCTTTTTAG
>PMCE01000143.1:0-2788 GCA_003154025.1 Syntrophaceae bacterium | reverse complement strand
GGGGACCGCTACGAGATTTTTCCGAAATTCCTGCAGGAAAGACTTCCCGCCAAAAACCATTATCAGTTCCTGAAAGCCGAATGGGCTTCGGATGAGGATCTGCTTCTCATCTGCCGGAAAGAATACATCGATTTTTCCGCAATGTATTATCGGTCGGCCAATCTGGGACAGGAATACGGCAGCATGTTTCTTCAATACCACAGCGGCGACAACCGGCCTCACGGCAGGCCGGGAAAATTGGAGGAAGCCGCCCGGTTGATCATCGGACAGGCGAAAAAAGCCTGCGACCTGGTGGAAAAGGGGAAGTTCCCCAAAGCGGTCTGCCTAGGCGGGGGTATGCACCACGCCAAACCTACCTGCGGCGAAGGATTCTGCGTCTACAATGACGTGGCCTTCGCGGGAAAATATCTTCTGCAAAAGCACGGTCTCGAGAGAATCCTCATTCTAGATACCGACGCCCATGCCGGCAATGGTACGGCCGAATATTTCTACGAGGACCCCCGCGTCCTCTTCATCGACATCCACCAGGATCCTCACACCCTCTACCCGGGAACGGGCTTCACCCACCAGATCGGGGAAAAGGAAGGGAAAGGGTACACCATCAACCTGCCCATGCCCATGCAAGCGGGAGATGATTCCTACCGGCTGGCTTTCGAGGAAGTCATCCTGCCGGTTGCTTCCGAATTCAAACCCCAGATCATTGTGCGAAACGGCGGCTCGGACCCACATTATTCCGACAATCTGACGAATCTGGGGCTGACCCTCAAAGGGTTCCGGATGATGGGGGAAAAGGTCAGGGAGATAGCTCAAATCTGTGGGGGAAAAGTGGTCGATATGGTCGGCTCAGGCTACAATAAAGAAATTTTGCCTTACGCCTGGCTGGCCCTCATCGCCGGCCTGGCCGACTTTTCAGTTCCCCTGAAAGAACCCGCATATATACCTGCCCAGCGTGGAAGGGAAGCTGCCTACGGTGAGACCAAAGGAATGATCCAGGAAGTCAAAAAGGAACTGAAGGAATACTGGTCTTCTCTGGCTAAATAATTCAGGTCTTTCCAGCTCGGCCGCTGCCCATCGGCCAGTGGATAGCGTGGGAACCCAGGCGAGGCCTAAAGCAGCCTTTTAATACCCCAAGTTCTCCCCCACTAGCTTCACGTGGATGCGGCCTTTGATCCTCTGGCCCTCGATGACGGTCCAGATGTTGCAAATCTTGGCCCGCGTCTTACAATCCACACAAATCCCGTTTTCTACACAGGGGGTTTGGATGTTCATTCGGATGGCGTTCACGGGGGCGGCGTAGTACTTGGTTCGGGACATGGCCGCTTCCTCATCCGGAACGACTTTATTCATCCCTACGACCAAGATGACCTTTTTCGGGCCGAAGATCATGGCCGATACCCTGTTCCCCAATCCGTCGAGATTGACCAATTTCCCGTCCAGGGTAATCGCATTGGTGCTGGTGATCATCAGATCCGCCAGCAGGCCTTGCCGTCGGGGTTCGATGGAATCCTCGAAGGAGAGTCCGGGCCGGAAGGGGTCGATGATCTCCACGCCGGGGATTTTGGCGATTTCCGGCCAAAGATCCATATAGACGGCAGTCATAGAGCCGCAGCGATAGACTTTGGACCCCTTGGGGATCATGGCGATAATCTCTGCTCTGGCCTCGGCGGCGCTGGCGGCGTAACTCCCCTCCATTCCCCTTTTTTCCAGCTGTTCGATGATCTTCCTGGCCACCTGCTCATTCCATTTAACCTGATGAGTATCCATGATCAACCTCCTTGGTCGAATATGATCAGCCGCTCCCGGCCTGACCACGCGTTTCGCGTGGTCAGGCCCTACCCGTTGACCAATGGGGGAATGCGTTTGTCTTAGATTCGCGAGGCTTTCCTTCTGACCTTCCTCGCCACGATGACGGTAATCGTGGCCAGGAGTAGGATCAAGACAATGACCGCGGAAAAGGCTGCCCACGTTACCATCGTGCCCCGCGACAAAAGCGAAACCGGGTTCAGGCTGGGCTCCATGACAATCCTCCCGAGCTTGCCCTTGTACTTATCGGGAATATCGGGAATCCCGTCCCCGTTGGTGTCGGGGAAACTCTTGATATACTCCATCACTCCGACCCACTCCTTGAGCTCCTGAACCCCGGGTTGATTCTTATCGGCATCGACTCGGAAGGAAGCCAGGTCGCTAATCGGAGCCCCATCCCGGTCCTTGGGGACGATATTGAGGATCCGATAGGTAAACTTTCCGATCAATTTCAGGAAGGCCGCGTTGTAGATATTCGTGGTCATCCGGTAGAGGTTCTTATTGGATTCAGAATAATCCAGGGGGCGATAACCCTCCTCCTCGCTTCCCATCCAGATGTTTGTTACCCGGTCGAAAATAACCCTTCGGGGATTATAGGTGAACTTCAAGCCCGATACCTGCAGGAAATAGGAGCTTCCCTTGCGGGGGTAGACGCTGGTCAAAATTTCCAGGGCTTTCTTTATCTCCGAAGCGTAAAGATAACAGCCTACCAGGGGGTAGCCCATGGTATCGTCCATGCCGATCCCCAGGGGGATGGCGGCGAAAACGTCGCTTACGCCCAATACGCCGGTTTTGCCCCGCAGGAGATTATCCCGGATGAGCCCGTTGGACTCGATGGCCACCACGACCTTGCTCCGGGGGTCCTTGGGGTCGTAGTCATGCTTGTTTGCGTACCAGCGGATGGCATCGGCGATAAAGTTCCCGAGGTTCGACTCCTCCTCGACGATAGTGAGATCGAAGGCGGTCTGGCCGATCACTTTTTGAG
>PMCE01000176.1 GCA_003154025.1 Syntrophaceae bacterium | reverse complement strand
ACCAGTGAGACTCGAAAAGGTTTGACCGTTGAGCTGTTAGGACTCCTTTTGCATCAGAGATATTTATTGAATGTTAAAGAATACTTATGTTCAAAGGGTGCCAAAGTCTTCCCAGGCGCGGACCCCGCCCGCAAAATAGATGACCGGCGGGGTTGAATTCTTGCGGATCAGGCAGGGAGTCGGTCGGGCAGCGGGCTTTGCCCATTCCTGTGATTGGGGGTCTCAACGGGTGCCTTTCCCCAATTGGCCTCGCCGGGTTTCGACGATTTTGGGCGGGCCCAAGGCAGAAAACGAGGTCCCGGAAGGCTGATCGGTTGATGACCGCCCCCATTCAAAATGCAGTGTACCCTGCCATAAAATACATGATTTGCGCCATATATCCGCGATGTACTTCTCTTAGGATGAATAAAAGGACCAAGGGTATGAGTTAGTTCAAAAGCACTTGAAGGCCCGCGGCTTTAGAACGGGAACTCGGCAATCCGGGTTTCCAGGCAAAAAATGTTTACAGGTGCTGCCCATAGCCAAAGAGCGGACCAGGGGACTCAGTCTTGGAGGTTCTATAAAGCGGGTTTCACATTGGGAAGGGAGGGTTCGAGTGGCCTATGGAAATGTATGAATTGCAGGGTCTAAAGGAAAGGGAAGAAAAGCACCCAATAGCTAGGGCCCACAAAGGAAATGGGGGAGTTCGGGAATACAAAATCCTGCCGGCAAAAGATGAAAGAGACCTAGAATTCAAAAGGGGAAAAAGCTCGGCAGGGAAAAGGCTCATAAAATCGGTTCTAGTCATGGGGGGAGGATTCTTTCTCTGGTTAGGTTCACAAGCATGGGGAGCGGATTGGAAATGTTTTGGGGAGACCCCGGATGCTTCCTATTATTACGATGCCGGAGATGTGGTTCGCCAGGAGAACGTTGTTCGAGCATGGGTGAAAGCGGTTTATTCCCCCGAGGGGAGAAGGAAGGAGGCCGGGAAGGTGGTGGGCGATGAAAGGAATGTGACCGATTCCACCGCTTTGGAGGAAATAAATTGCCGGGATAAAAGCCACCGGGCTGTGGCGCTGGTGGTTTATTCAATGGAGGGGAAAGTGGTCATTTCCGATTTCAGGGAACGCGGGCTGGATTTTATCCTTCCCGATTCCATTTTGAAGGGTTTTTACCAAAGGTTGTGCCAATAGAGGATGGGCCCTAGCCGGCTCCGGTCGATCCATCCTCGCGATTCTTTGTACGCGGGACGGGAGGTGGGATCATGGCCAATCATGCTTCTTCCGCTTTCAGGAAAGATCAGGGTTTCTTTCGGCACCTCATCGCCTTTTTCCCGGCTTTACGGCCGTTCTTCTCTTCCATCAGGGGATCCTTTCCATTCTTCATGCCGTGGGCTTCACCCCGGTCGCGCCGTTTCCGACTAAGCAGGCCCAACCGTTTGGTTTGCCGCAAATCTGGTCCCTGGCTTTCTGGGGCGGGGTCTGGGGGCTCTTGTTGGCGCGGGTGGACCGCTGGTTTCCCGGGGGAGCCGGCTACTGGGTCGGGGCTTTGAGCTTCGGGGCCATCTTCCCGAGTTTGGTTGCCTGGCTCGTTGTTTTTCCGATGAATGGAATTCCCGCCGGAGGGGGGTGGCATGCGGCCGGGTTGGCCACGGGCCTGATGATCAATGGGGGCTGGGGGTTGGGAACGGCGCTGCTCCTTCAAGGCCTTTCGAAGGTTTGGAGGTTTGGCACCTCAAGCATCCGGCCTGAAAAATAGAATATCTTCCCTATGAATATAAGCCCTTTCCCCCCTTGGAACCGAGCCTTCTTCGAGGGAGAATAACGGGAGAAATCATCGTATTCCATGACAAGTGAGGAGAAACTATGATGTCTATGAATACCTTGAAGAAAATGCTTCTGGTCTTGGGGCTGGCTCCCTGGTTGCTTTGCGCACCCCCTGCCTTGGCCGGGAATGGGGGAGGAGAGGAAGAAGTGTTGCGGGCCACCCTGGATAACGGCCTCAGGGTAGTGATTGTCCGCAATACCCTGGCCCCGGTGGTCACTACGATCGTAAATTATCTGGTAGGTTCGGACGAAGCGCCCGAAGGATTTCCGGGCATGGCCCACGCCCAGGAGCACATGATGTTTCGGGGCAGCCCGGGCCTTTCGGCAAATCAATTGGCGGACATTATTGCGGCCATGGGCGGGATGTTTAACGCCGACACCCAGCAGGCGGTCACTCAGTATTTCCTCACCGCCCCGGCAGAAGACCTGGACGTGGTCTTGAATATCGAGGCAATCCGCATGCGGGGGGTTCTCGACAGCGAGAAGCTGTGGGAACAGGAGAGGGGAGCGATCGAGCAGGAAGTCGCCCAGGATCTATCCAGTCCCGAGTATGTCTTCTACACGAAACTTCTGTCGTCCATGTTCAAGGGAACGCCGTACGCCCACACTCCCCTGGGAACTGTTCCCTCCTTCAATCGGACGACCGGCGCCATGCTTAAGAAGTTCTACGACACCTGGTATGTGCCCAATAATGCCATTCTGGTGATCGTGGGAGATGTGCAGCTCCAGAAGGCCCTGGCCGAAGTAAAGAGATATTTTGCAAATATCCCCTCGAAGAAGATTCCGGACCGCCCCGAGATTCGTCTTGAACCCGTAAAATCAGAGATGATCAAGCTCAAGTCCGATCTATCCTTTGGATTGCTCATGATCTCTTTTCGCATGCCCGGCTACGATAGCGAGGACTACCCCCCGATCCAGGTGCTGGCAGATGTGCTGAGCAACCAGCGAAGTAGTCTCTTTGCCCTGGTGCCAGAGGGAAAGGCCCTTTATACCGGGTTCAGTCTGAGCACCCTGCCGAAAGCGGGGGTGGGATACGCGGTGGCCGCATTTCCTAAAGGAGCCGACCCCTCCTCTTTGGAAAGAGAGGTCCGAAAAATACTGGCAGAGGGGGTGCAGAAAGGATTTCCTGCCGACCTGGTGGAGGCCGCCAAACGGAATAAATTAACGGAGGGGGAACTGCAAAAGAATTCCGTCTTCGGTCTGGCTATAACCTGGTCTCAGGCGCTGGCGGTAGAGGGTCTACAATCTCCCGAGGACAATGTGAAGGCCATCCAGCGGGTTTATGTGGAGGACGTAAACCGGGTGGCCCGGAAGTTTCTGAATTTAGACCACGCCATCGTGGCCATCCTTACTCCTGAGCCTTCAGGCAAACCCGTCTCTTCCACAGGTCCCCGGGGCGTGGAATCTTTCACCCCTAAACAGACTAGGCCCGCCAAGCTGCCCGACTGGGCGGAAAAGTCCCTAAAGCGCCTTTCCGTTCCCGCTTCCACGGTGAGTCCGGGGGTAAGCATCCTTCCCAACGGGCTTAAACTCATTGTGCAACCCGAGTCGGTCAGCAACACGGTAAGCGTTTACGGATCTATTAAGCATAATCCGGAATTGGAAGTCCCCGGGGGAAAGGAGGGCGTGGATGAGGTGCTAGGCCAGCTTTTCTCCTATGGGACCACATCCCTGGATCGTCTAGCCTTCCAGAGAGCTCTGGACGAAATTGGGGCCAAAGAATCGGCGGGCACAGATTTCTCCGTGCAGGTTTTGGCCAGCGAATTCGATCGGGGCGTCCGGCTCCTTGCCGATAACGAGCTCCATCCCTCCTTACCGGAGGAGGCTTTTAAGACTGTACAACAACAGGTGGCTGCCACGGCGAGAGGCCGGCTTCAGAGCCCGGATTACCTGGCTGGCCGGGCCCTCAGGGCCGCCCTCTTCCCCAGGAACGACCCGACCCTGAGGGAGGCCACCCCGGCTACCATCTCCTCCTTAACCCTCCAGGATGTGAAAGACTACTATCATAAGGTCTTTCGGCCCGATTTGACCACCATTGTGGTGATCGGCAATGTCGCGCCCGAGCAGGCCAAAGGGGTGATCGAAAAGTACTTTGGCTCCCGGAAGGCCGCAGGGCCGAAACCCGAAACGCTCCTTCCCCCCGTTCCGTCCAACACCCTGTCGAGTACTGCTGTGCCCAATCAAAGTCGGATCCAGGACCGAGTGACATTAGCCGAAACCCTCGGGCTGAACCGGTCGAGTCCGGATTACTATGCCTTAGAATTAGGTAATCATGTCTTAGGGGGGGCTTTCTATGCCACCCGTCTGTATCAGAGTTTGCGGCAGGAGACCGGGCTGGTTTATTACGTGTCCTCTTCCTTTGATGTAGGGCAGACGCGAGCGCTCTACGTAGTGAGGTATGCCTGCGACCCCCAGAATGTGGCCAGAGCCCGGGCCATCGTCGAGCAGGATCTGAAGAACATACAGACCACCCTGGTGACGCCGGAAGAGCTGCGGCAGGCGAAGGCGCTTCTCCTCCGGGAGATTCCTCTTTCCGAAGCGAGCGTGGACAGCATCGCCGAAGGTCTGACCAACCGGGCGACTCACGAGTTGCCTCTCGACGAGCCA
>PMCE01000281.1:2455-4560 GCA_003154025.1 Syntrophaceae bacterium | reverse complement strand
GAATTGACTCACAATAAATGTTACCGAAACAGGAGGCCAAAAGGGATCGTTGATTCATAATAGGGGTTACCGAGGAAATCCCCTAGAAGAAAGGTTCACGATGAGCCCACGATCAAGAAAAGAATACACCGAAACCATCTACCTCCGGTACCGCGAGGCCTCCCGCAACCAAAAAGCTCTCCTCCTCGACGAATTCTGCGCCACCACAGGCTATCATCGCAAGCATGCTATCCGGGTACTCAGAAAATTTAAAAGATTCCGCAAAACCAAAACCAAACGGGCAGGCCGCATCCCTATTTACTCTCAACCCCATATCCTCAAACCCCTCAAAAAAATCTGGCTGGCCGCCAACCTGCCTTGCTCCAAACGCCTAAAAGTCATCCTCCCCCTCTGGATCCCCGGCTACATCCAATCCTTCGGCCCTTTGTCCCCACAGGCCCAACAAGCCCTATCCCGCATCTCCCCATCCACCATCGACCGCATCCTTAGCCCCACCCGCATCCACTATAAAAAACGGGGCCGCTCTACCACCAAACCCGGTACCCTCCTGCGCAACCAAATCCCCATCAAAACCAACCAGTGGAACGAATCCCGCCCCGGCTTCCTGGAAGCCGACACCGTCGCCCACTGCGGCGATTCCCTCGCTGGCATGTTCGCCTACACCCTCGACGCCGTCGATATCGCCACCGGTTGGACCGAGCAAAGAGCCGTCTGGGGCAAAGGCGAAACCGGGGTCCTCCAACAAATCCAGGATATCGAATCCTCTCTCCCTTTCCCCCTCCTCGGCTTCGACTGCGATAACGGATCCGAATTCCTCAACCACCACCTCTACCAACACTTTTCCCAAAGAAAATCTCCCGTCCACTTCACCCGCAGCCGCGCCTACCACAAACAGGACAACGCTCACATTGAACAAAAAAACTGGACTCATGTCCGCCAATGGATCGGATATGATCGCCTCGATAACCCCCAGACCGTCTCCCTCCTCAATACCCTCTACACCCAAGAATGGAGACTCCTCCACAACTTCTTCTGCCCCTCCGTTAAACTCCTCGCCAAAGAACGCATCGGCTCCAAAACCCTAAAACACTACGACTCCCCCAAAACCCCTTTCCAACGGATCATCGCCTCTCCTCACATCTCCCCTCAGACCAAACAAGCCCTCACCAATCAACTTGCTTCTCTCAACCCCTTCGTGCTAAGAAAAGCTATGGAAGAAAAAATTAAACAAATCTTCCTCCCCGTACCTAAACCTCTTCCCCCTATCTACGATCCCTCTCGGTAACATTTTCCAATGAGTCAACGGGGGGCTTTCCCTCCTTCACTTCTGCAACTCTGATCTTTGGCGGGTCGGAGTTGGCCACTCCTACCCAGGCCAGAGTGATGATGTTCGGCTTTGCCCCCTCATCCTGGCAGGTGACCAAAGGCAGAATCGACGGAAAAGGTAATCATCCGGCGAAAGGATGGTAGAACTTTTGTATTGATCCCTGACCAGACTCGTCGCTCCCCTCTGGATGTTCCCTCGATCCGGGCAAGTATCTCCACGGAAGAACTGGTTGATATTGTCAGGAAAGAGAGAGGTGGAACAAAAGGATGGAAGTGTCGAGCTTAAGGGCCCGCGCCTCAAATGAAAAATCTTGATTCGTGATCGTTCCCCCGAGGATCTCCCTCCAAAATTGAAACAAATGGAATAAACAAGGTTATGAAAAATGCAGGGTGTGTTCCCCGAACGCACCGGGTAAAGGCTCTTATATCTCTCTGCTCTCTGCGTAATCTGCGAAATCTGCGGATAAGCAATTCCGAAAATTGACATTTTCCAAGCCCCTGTGATACCCAGAGGGATTCCGGCGCTGGCTGACAGACACGGTGTTCGGGCTGACATATAGTCCGGAGGCATGACGGTCTCGATCTGACCAGGGGGACCCTTGGGCGTCCCTCGGCGGCTCACGGCAAAGGTTGGCTTCCTTTAGTGGAAATTGCGAGGCAGTTGAGCGTTTCGACTTCCGCCATTTCGCAGATATCGGGGAGAAGGATAGCAATTTAGTCAATCCATTCAACACCCCCACGGGCCCGAAGTTTTTGGAGACTTTTTCTTGCCCCTTAAC
>PMCE01000281.1:0-2407 GCA_003154025.1 Syntrophaceae bacterium | reverse complement strand
CACCGTCAACGGCCTTCGCATCCATTATCTTGAGTGGGGAACGAGCGGCAAGCAACCGATGATCCTGTTGCACGGAATCGGGCGAGTAGCGCACGCGTTTGACCATCTCGCCCCGCACTTCAGCAAGGGCCATCACGTAATCGCCGTCGATATGCGCGGGCACGGCGATTCCGATTGGGACCCGCAGGGCAATTATCTCGTCGAGGATTACGTCAGGGATATTGAAGGGCTCGTGGCCCAGCTCAAACTGCGCAACATCGTCCTGTGGGGAAACTCGACGGGTGGCCGGGTGGCGCAGGTCTTCGCCGGATTGCATCCGGATCTGGTCTCGGCCGTGATCGCCGAGGATGTGGGCCCGGAGCGCCCCCGGGAAATTTCCGATCGCCGCGCAACCCGGATGAGCCAGGAGGAAAAAGGCTGGGCTTCCCTGGACGAGTTGCTCGCACAGCTCAAGAAAGACAATCCGCTCACTTCCGAGCAGGTGCTTCGGACCTTGGCTCAATACGGCTCGAAACGACGCGCCGACGGCCGCATCGTCTGGAAGCGCGACCCCGGGATCGGCAAGGGGTTCGTGCCGACCGAGCTGTGGCAAACCGTCCGGCAGATCAAAGCGCCGATCATCTATATTCTGGGCGGAGCGAGCAGCATCGTGCCGGCGGAAACGCAGGAGCAGCTCAGGAAAGCCTTGCCGCAGGTCCAGATCATCACGATGCCGGGGCTGGGTCACTATCCCAGCGACGAGAAACCAGAGGATTTCCTCGTGATCGCCGATGGCTTTCTTGCGGGGAACAAGGCCGGCAAATAGGCTTATCCAACCGGCTGCTCAAACTCGAGGTCCTGATCAAGGAAGGTGGGAGGAGGAAAAATCCATAAATCAGCGAAGGGCGTACCCTTTAGCAGATGATTTGCAGGGGAAAGGGGCCTATTATCTAAAGTCCCCATATTCGGAGCTTTTAAAGGCTGCCAAGAGTGCTGGGGCCCAAAAATCTTCGATAACCCGGGTTTGATTCCACTGCCTATCTCCATCTATCCTTTTTTCTCTGCTCTCTCCGGTAACTTCTGTCCAGGAGTCCTCCGGCAAACTCTATCGTTCCCCGGGCCGTCCAGGAAAGAGAAGTTCTAAAAATGCCTGTCTCCAGGCCGGCCCAACCTACCGGTTTTGCGCAAATCTGAATCTTGCTGCCAGGGGCTCGTTTGCCAATTGTCCGTGAGAGGCGATCCGGTAATCCAGGGGGGAATCGATATACACAGATACTTGCCGAGGGAATAAACATAGGGCTCATACATCCGGCGTAGCTCGGCCAGTTTCTGGTCGGCGTTCGCCCCCTCCCGAAGCCTTAGGCCGGCTGCCGTCAACTTTTCTCGCAAATACACCAAATCAGATACCGATAAACGGTCGTAGCCCGTCTCCTTCGGAGAAACACCGAATACGATAGAGAGGTCCACGAGGGCATGCCGGGCCATGGCAAAGGTCAATTCCGCCTGCCTCGCGCAGGCGCCCTCGACACCCACCATGGCCAGGGCGCAAGCGTCGAGAACCGTGGTAAGCGCCCCCAGCCAGGATTGGTTATCATGCTGCGAACGAAAATAAGCCAGCACGGGATAGGATAGATGACTTTCGAGCAACTCCGCAGACCAGCGTTCCCACTCATTGAAAAGCTGCTGAAGGGCTTCCAATCCATGATCATAGCGGTGCCGGAGAAACATTTCGGCCGCGGTAGACGGGGAACCGGCCCGGCTATCCAAAAGAGAAATATTCACTTCGCGTCGGGAGAAAGATTGGTTGAGACCCGGCAGGAAGCCGATCACCAGCGCGAGGAAGCCAAAACCCACCCCGGCTTCGAATACGGTGAGCACCCTCGCCAGTGGAGTGCGGGGAGTCACGTCCCCCAACCCCAGCGTGAAGAAGGTCGTACCGCTCAGATAAAGGTCGGTGTAGAAACCCGGGGGTTCACCCGCCACATTGATCGCCGACCCACTCGCGAAGTGCAAAAGGGCAAAACCGACCACGAGCCCGGTTGCCCAAATAGCCAACAGAATCAGAAGGGAAAATGGGCCATAGAAACTGAGAAGGGTCTCCTGCCGCCTGCCCGAAGCCAGGGACCGGACCGATGCCGACCAGAACCTCCAGGTGCACCGAAAGAAGACACGGGCCAAGCGAACCCGGCGGGTCACCCGGCGGGGAAAAACGATGGTCTCGAAAGCATCCCCAAGGGTGATAACGATGAACAGGACGCCCAGGACGGCTGATGCGATGCCCACCTTCACCTTCACTCCCTCCCAGAATAAACGTGTAGCCGTTGAGGATTCCTTACATTATTCCTCCCCTTTCAGTATTATTTTCCGAGATAGGATTATGGGCAAATAGGGTCGAGGCTGTATTTAGAAGGGGAAAAGGGTGTATTTT
>PMCE01000206.1:240-3043 GCA_003154025.1 Syntrophaceae bacterium | reverse complement strand
TTGCTGGCCGAAGAGCGGGGGGAACTTCTTGGCTTTGGGTGTGCCTTTTTGGATGTGGACCCTCGCTGGGGCGCTCTTCTCGACAACCTCCATATCCGCGTTGACGCTCAAGGCCGCGGACTGGGCCGACGGCTCATGTCGGAAGAGGTATCCTGGATTCTTCGGCGCAGGCCTGGCTCCGGTCTCTACCTTTGGGTGTTTGAAGGCAACGATCGGGCACGGAAGTTCTATGAGCTTCTCCTCGGAAAGGTGGTGGAGCGGCAGGCCCAGCGCGCCCCGGACGGCACCGAGGTCATTGCGGTACGCTACGCTTGGGATGACTTTTGCTCCTTTCCGAAAACAAATGTAGACTGATCCGCGAATTTTTGATATGGAAAAGAGTAGTCCTATTCAACAAGACTATTCGAGAGGGTTTTTCGCCGTGCGGCAAAAACCGTTCCAGCAAGGAAACCATGAGAAGAGAAGCCTGCGAAATCAAGGATTCGAAGGAGATGGTCCGGATCCTGGCATCCACCAACATCGGACGCCTGGCTACGGTGGATGCAGAGGGATACCCATACATCACTCCCGTCAATTTCATCTTTTACGAAGGATGTGTGTACTTCCACTGCGCGCCCCAGGGGGAGAAGCTCGACAACCTGGCCCGTTCACCCCGGATCTGCTTTGAGGTGGATGTGCCCCTGGCCTACCTGGAGGTGGGGTTCAATCCCGAAATGAACCCCTGCCGCACCCACCAGTTTTACCACTCTGTGATTATCCGGGGAACGGCCGGGGTGGTGCCCGACGGCGACCTGAAGGTGACCGTCCTGAACGCCCTGGTGGCGAAGCACGAGAGGAACGATGACTTTCCGCCCGTGACTCCGGAGTCCACGAGCTACAAGACGTGCCGGGTGATCGAAATAAGACCGGAGCGGATGACCGGAAAATCAGACCTTGGCCAGAACAAACCCCAGGTAAATTACCGACGCTTCATCGCCGAACATCTGGCGGCACGAGGACTGCCGGGGGACTTGCAGGCCTTACGGGCGATGGGTTACCGGCTGGAACGCGGAGAAGAAGGGGGATTGAGGCTGAAGGAATGATCCGGGCCCGTGTGGGCGGAACAAGTTAAGGATTTTATTTTCAGAGAGTGGTCTGGTCCAGTCGGAATTAGCTTTCAGGGTCGTGCTCTCTGCCAAAGGAGGAATACATGCGTCTCAAAGGAAAAGCAGGATTAGTCACCGGGGGCGGCTCCGGAATCGGCCGGGGTATTGTACTGACTTTCGCCAAAGAAGGAGCGGATGTTGGAATCTTGGATGTGAACCTGGAAGCAGCCGCCAAGACAGCCAAGGAGGCGGAGGCCTTCGGAATCCGGGCCCGGGCAATTCAAGCCGACGTGGCCAACCAGGAAGAGGTGGAAAAGGCCGTTCAGGGCCTTATCAGCGCTTTCGGGAAGATCGATATTTTGGTGAACAATGCCGGGATCTCTCCTAAAAGGCAGGGCCAGAAAGTCCCCGTGGTGGAGATGGACCCGGCCGAATGGGAGAGAGTGATCGCCATTAATCTGGGGGGCACGTTTTTGTGCTCGCGGGCGGTTCTTCCGGGCATGATCCAGAGGAAATACGGCAAAATTATAAACATTTCTTCGGTGGCGGGCAAGACCGGCGGGTTTGCCGGCGGCGCTCATTATGCCTCTTCCAAGGCGGGGATCCTGGGGCTGACCAAAGCGATCGCCCGGGAGGTNNACGCCCAATGACGTCGCCGAGGCGGTCATTTTTTTGGCCGGCGACCAAACCTCCGGCTGGGTGACCGGCGCGACCTTGAATGTGAGCGGCGGAGCCCTGATGGATTAAGGAAACAAAAAAAGAAACCTGAAGCCCTCAATCCTCGTCGGAGGCCTTGGCGAGGTCTCCCCTTTTTTTCTTCATCCAGGGGATCAGCGAAGAAGCCAGAAGGGCGAAGCTTATCAAGATCGTGATGAGGGAGATCGGCCGAGTCAGGAAGATCCACCCGCTGCCCACGGACATGAGAAGAGACTGGCGAAGGGCCTTTTCCAGCATCGGGCCCAGGACCAGCGCCAGGATGGCAGGCGCGAGGGGATACTTGAATTTTCTGAGGAAATAACCGATGACCCCGAAGATCACCATGATCGCCATTTCAGAGGGATTATTGTTGAGGCTGTAGGCCCCCACGAGACAGAAGAGGAGAATGAGCGGGAATAGAAAGCGATAGGGGATCTTCAGGATTTTCACCCACAGGCCGATCAGGGGAAGATTCAGAACCAGGAGCATCCCATTCCCGATGTACATGCTCGTGACCGCGCCCCAGAAGAGGTCGGGGTGTTCTTTGATGAGCATGGGCCCCGGTTGCATCCCGTAGATCAGCATCGCTCCCAGCAGGATGGCCATGACCGCATTGGAGGGAATCCCCAGGGTCAGGAGGGGAATGAAGGCCCCGCCCGTCCCGGCGTTATTGGCGGTCTCCGGCCCGGCCACCCCTTCAATGGCCCCATGGCCGAAACGTTCGGGGTGCCGGGAGAATTTCTTTTCCAGGGCATAACTCGTGAAGGAGGCCAGGATGCCTCCTCCTCCGGGAAGAATGCCCAGAAAAAATCCCACCACCGAACCCCGGATCACCGGCCAGAAACTCCGCCGCCAATCTTCAAGGTTGGGGAGCAACCCCTTGAGGGCGGTTTTGAAAACCTCCTTCTTCAGGGAGATCTCCACATTCAAGAGCACTTCCGAAATTCCGAAGAGGCCCATGGCTACGGGCACCAGACCCACCCCGTCAATCAGGATGGGGATGCCGAAAGTAAACCGTTCCA
>PMCE01000206.1:0-234 GCA_003154025.1 Syntrophaceae bacterium | reverse complement strand
GGAGTCTCCCGCCAGGAAAGTCAACAGGATCACTCCCAGGATCATCAGGGAAAAGTATTCGGGAGGGCCGAACTTCAAGGCCACTTCGGCCAGGGGCGGGGCCACGAGCATAAGCCCGGCGACGCTGATCGTGCCCCCGATGAAAGACCCGATGGCGGAGATGCCCAGGGCCGGGCCCGCCCTGCCGTTGCGTGCCATCTGGTATCCATCCAGACAGGTCACCACGGAAGCGGC
>PMCE01000447.1 GCA_003154025.1 Syntrophaceae bacterium | reverse complement strand
CGCCCGCATCCCGCCAACGGAGGGCAAACATCACCGCCGCCGCCCCGAAAAGCCCGGCGATTCCATCGGCCAGGGCCATGCTGGGCAGAGTGGGAGGGCCGTCCTTCGCACCCGTAATGTGGGCAAAACCGCTCATGGCTTCGGCCACGGTGCCGAAACCCGGCCGGTGCGCATAAGGACCTTTCTGCCCGAACCCGGTGACCCGCAGCATGACCAGCCCGCGGTTGACCGCATGAAGAACATCGAAGCCCAGACCCCATCGTTCCAGGGTGCCTGGCCGGAAGTTTTCGATCAGGACGTCGGATTTGGCGACCATCTTCAGGAAAATATCCCGGCCTTCGGGGCTGGAGAGGTTCAGGGTGACGGCCTTCTTGTTCCGGGAAAGCACCTTCCACAACAGAGGGACTCCGTCCTTTTTCAAGCCCATGTTCCGGAGAGCGTCTCCGCGGGCCGGATGTTCGATTTTGATCACCTCGGCCCCGTAATCACCCATCACCGTAGCTGCCGTGGGGCCGGCGACGATGGAAGAGGCGTCGATAACCCTCAGCCCTTCCAGAGGACCTTTTCCNNTTCCGGTTCCCTCTCAGGAGGAGGTCCGGAGTTTGGGGTCCAGCTCGTCGCGCAGCGAGTCCCCGAAAATGTTGAAGGCAAAGACGGCCGCGCTGATGGCCAGCCCGGGAAAGATGGCCATCCAGGGGGCGCTCTCAGCGAAGGTCACCGCCGCCCCTTTCAGCATGAGACCCCAGGCCGCCGTGGGCTCGGCAACCCCCACCCCCAGGAAGCTGAGGGAGGCCTCGGTCAGGATCGCTCCCCCCAGGTATGCGGTGACGAGGATCAGGTAGGGGGCGGCCACGTTGGGGAGGATATGGCGGAACATGATCCGTCCATGACCGAACCCGCTGGCCCGGGCGGCGTCTACGTAGGGCATGTTCCGGATGGAGAGGGCGCTCGAACGGATGACCTGGGCGCTCCTCGGGATCATGGGGATGGTGATGGCCACGATCACGTTCGGAAGGCCGGTCCCCAGGACGGCCATCATGGCCAGGGCCATCACGATGAGGGGGAAAGAGAGGAGAATCTCCATAAACCGCTGGATGATCACGTCGGTCTTTCCCGCGAAGTAGGCGCACAGGACCCCGATCAGGGCCCCCAGGCTCGTCCCGAAAAAGGAGGAACAAAACCCGACCAGCAGAGCGGTCCTTGAGCCGAAGATGATGCGCGAGAACACGTCGCGCCCGTGGGCGTCCGTGCCCATGAGATGCTTCATGCTGGGAGGGCTCATCATGGCGCCGTAGTCATTGACCAGCGGATCATAGGGGGCGATCCAGTCGGCCAGGACCGCGGTGAAGACCATGACCAGAAAGATCAGCCCTCCGATGGCCCCCAGGGGGCGCTGGCGGCAGAAGCGGATGACTCGCTGGAGCTTTCGGGAGGAAACCATCTTTCTACCTTCTCCTCTCTCTTTCTTCTTTGCCGGATGATTCGTTATGAATCCTGCTATCGCCGGGGATCTGCGGCCTGAAATCCAGCGTCCGCCGGAGGGACCGGCTATTTGTACCGCACCCGCGGGTCCAGCCAGGCAAAGAGGAGGTCGGCCACAAAGTTCATGAAGATGAAGAACACCGCGGTCAAAAGAACCAGGCTCTGGGTCATGGTGTAATCGCGCTGCTCGATGCTCTGCACGAGCAGACGCCCCAGGCCGTTGAGGTTGAAGACCTGTTCGGTCACCACCATGCCCCCGATAAGAAAGGCCAGCTCCAGGCTGATGACGCTGATCACCGGGAGCATGGCNNGCGGTGCGGATGTAATCCTCCCGCAGGACCTCGAGCACGGAGGACCGGGTCATGCGCATGATCATGGCCGAGTACCGGTACCCGATGGCCAGGGTGGGCCAGATCAGCTGGGCTAAGTTGGCCGCCGGGTTTTCCCAAAAGGGGGTGAATTCCATGGGCGGAAGCCACCCGAAAAGAATCAGCAGTCCCAGGATGACGATGATTCCCAGCCAGAAAGATGGAGTGGCCAGGCCGGCGATGGAAAAGACCCGGATGGCGTAATCCACCCAGGTGTCCTGCTTGAGGGCCGCCACCGTTCCCAGAGGGATTGCCAGGAGTACGGCGAGAAAAGTGGCCATGATGGCAAGCTGCAGGCTTAACTGGAACCGGATCTTGATTTCGTAAAGGACCGGGCGCCCCGTCCACATGGAAACCCCGAAGTCTCCCCGGACGATGTCCCAGACCCAGGCCCCGAACTGGTACCAGAGCGGCTTGTCCAGCCCCAGCAGTTCCCGCTCCTTCTGCAGGGTCTCCGCGGAGAGCGAGCCGCCCTCTCCGGCATGTTTCAGCTCCACCAGGTCCCCGGGCACGACCCTCATCAAGAGAAAGATGAGGATCGCCACCCCCAGGAGGGTGGGGATCATGAGCAGGAGCCGTTTCAAAATGTACTGGTGCATGGATTCTCGAAAAAGTTAAAATACCGCAAGTCGCAAGTCGCGAGGAGGAAAAGAAAAAATTCTTTACCCTCTTACGCCTTACGACTTGCGACTTGCGGCCTCAAACGCTCTCGCGATTTGCGCCTTACAATTTTCCTTCGGCGGCCGCTATGGCCGCCTCTTTTTCCGCTTCCCGCCGGGCGACGGCCTCCGCCCGTTCCAGGATTTTCTGGACCTGCTTCACATTGGCCACATCCACCATCCGGCCATCCACCGCCACGGAACCCAGCCCCCGGCTGTAGGCCTCTTCCAATGCGGCCTTGACCCGGCGGGCCCAATCCAACTCCGAGGCCGCGGGTTTGAACCCCTCATTCAGGGGCCGGCACCAGTTCGGATGGATAGTGGAGCTTCCCAAATATCCCATCTGAAAGGATCTCCGGCAGGCCTGGAACATGGCCTCGTAGGACATGGTGGTGTCCGTGAAGTCCACGTTGTTCTGCGGCCAAAGCCCGGCCGCCTGGACCCCCGCGGCCCGCGCCGCGTAGAG
>PMCE01000397.1 GCA_003154025.1 Syntrophaceae bacterium | reverse complement strand
GCGGCCGCGGCGGCCGCTGTGCAGATATATCCTTTCAATTCGCCATTGACGAGGCTAACCGGAAGAACCTTGCCCGCCGCCCGGCGTTTCAGCTCCAGCGCATAATCCACGAACATCTCGCCCGGGAATCCGATCAGTGTGGCGTTGTGGACGCGCACGGCTTGAATTTCCGGATCCCCGGCTTCCGCGACTATCGCATCCAATTCTCCCGTCTCCTGGGATTGGGCGAGGTTGAGCGCGGATTGCGCTCCGAAAACGGCGCACTCCGCCGTGCGAATCTCCGCGCGCGGCGCCTTTCCCGCCTTCAGTCGGGCAAAACGCGTCTTCGCCTTTTCCAAAGCCGCTGCCGCCGCGGTCGGCGCGGGCATGGCTTTGGTAAAAGCGATGCGCGAATTGCCGGGGACCCTGATGATCTTTGGAACGCCGGCCGAAGAAGGGGTCGTGCCGAATGCCGGGGGCAAGGTGGTCATGCTGGAGGAGTTCCGGGCTCTGGATGCCGCCATGATCATGCACGCGCTGGACATGAATACCGTGACCTGCGAGTCTTTCAACCGGGAGGCGCTGGAAATCGAGTTCATCGGCAAATCAGCAAATGCCGGAAACGCAGAGGATTCGAGCAAGGGGATCAATGCCCTGGAAGGGGTCATGCTCTTTTGGCACGCCATTAACTCCTTGCGCCTTCTCCTGAAAAACGACGCCCGCATATTTGGGATCATCACCGAAGGGGGCGTCTCCCCCAACATGATTCCGGCCCGGGCGGTTACCAAGCTGCAGATTCGGGTGGAAGACCCGGAATATTTCCTGGAAATCGTCAGGAAAGTGGAAGACGCGGCAAAAGGGGCGGCCCTAGCCATCGGAGCCAAAATCCAGATCAGAAAATCGGCGAATACCTATGTCAACATGCTCAATAACCTGACCCTAGCCGAGGTTTTTAAGCGCAACCTGACTTCCCTGGGGGTGGAGGTGGAAAGCCTTTCCCGCAGGGGGGTGGCCACGGACATGGGAAACGTCAGCTGGGTTGCTCCATCCATTCATCCCTTCATTGCCACCGCGCCCAGGGGAACGGCCTGGCATTCCACGGAGTCCGCCCGCGCCTCGGCCGCTCCCCAGGCTTACGAGGCGACTCTGAAAGCCGCCAAGGCCTTTGCCCTGACCGGGCTCGACCTTTTTTCTGATCCTCCTCTGGTCAGGAGTATAAAGGAAGAGTTTCAGCGGGCGCGGTCAGCAAAGCATCCCCGATAACCGGATTCGAATGGAGATCCAAACCGGCCCTGGCTCTTCCAAGGAAAGCCATGGGATTGATAAAAAGGAGATCCGTGTGAATAACCCTGAGCTTTGCTTTACCCCGGCGGTGGTATTGGCCCGGGCCGTCCTGGCAAGGATTGATGCCGTGAACCCCCGCTCTTCTCGGAAATTCAATTTTGCAGAGATCGTTGGGGGCACACTGCTCTCCAAGGAGGCATCATGAAAAAGACAGCAATTCTTCTTCTCGGAATCGCCGTTGGTTTGTTTATGCTTGAGGGTCCAATCCAGGCTGCGGATCAGCCGAAGTACGGGGGAAAACTGGCCATCGGCCAGGATATCGATGCGGTCGGCCTGGACCCTTATAAGACTACCGCATTTGCCTCCCTGAACTATTTCGAGCAGGTCTACAACTCCCTCCTGCAATTCGATGCCCAGGGGAAACTCCAGCCCGAGCTGGCTACCTCCTGGGAGAACCCCAACCCTACGACCTACGTTTTCAGGCTCCGGAAGGATGTGAAATTTCACGACGGCAAGGAATTGACCGCCGAAGACGTGAAAGCCACCTTCGACCGGCTCCTGGACCCGAAAGTGGGATCCGTCCGTTTGATCACTTTCAAGTCCATCGACCGGGTCGAAGCCGTGGACAAGCACACGGTCCGGTTCACCTTGAAAGAGCCTTTCGCTCCCTTTTTGAATTACCTGGCCTCCCCGGCCCACGCCTCCATCCTTTCCAAGGGGGTGATTGAAAGCTCCGATCCCAACAAGGTGGTCATCGGGACGGGACCTTTTCAGATGGTGGAATTTCGCCCCAACGACACCATGCTGCTGAAAAAGAACCCTCAGTACTGGGAGAAAGGGCTTCCTTACCTGGATGAGCTGGAGATCCGTCTCATCAAGGACCCTTCCTCTCGGGTGGCTGCGTTGCGGGCCAGGAGCGTGGATCACATCTGGATCATGGAACCGCAGTTGGTCCAGGTTCTGATGAAAGAGAAGGGGATTCAAAGCGCCATGGCCGCTTCCACCGCCCGGAAGCGGGTGTTTATCAACTGTACCAAGCCTCCCCTGAACAACGTAAAGGTCCGGCAGGCCCTGAGCTCGGCCACGGACCGGAAAGAATTAATCCGGGTCACGGTCATGGGGAAGGGAGAACTCTGCGGATCCCTTCCGGCGGCCGTGGGCGATTACGCTTTCCCGGCGGAAAAACTCCCCCTGTACGACTACAACCCGGACCGGGCCAAGAAACTACTGGTAGAGGCCGGTTACCCCAAGGGGTTCAAGGCCCAGTTCAAAGTCTCCGCCTCGCATATAACCGATCAATACGCCGCGCAGATGCTCCAGGGCCAGTGGAAGAAGATCGGGGTGGAAATCGACCTCGTCCAGGTCGAATGGGCTACCCTGATCAAGAATATCAACGAAAAGAATTACGAGATCATCAGCGGCACGGATTTCTGGAGGCCCGACCCGGACGAATACCTCGCCTATCGCTGGGACATCCAGACGCGGACGGGGTTCAGCAGCCCGGATTTGGACCGGATGACCGCCGAAGGGCTGACCACGGTTGACCATCCCAAGCGCGTGGCGCTCTACCATGAGATCGAGAAAAAGATCGCCGAATACGCGCCCATTCTGTACATCTATGCGCATCCCCAGCGTTTCGAATTCTGGCGGGATTCGCTGAAGGACTATGTTCCTCTGCCCCAGTGCTCCCGGGTGAATATGAAGAAGGCCTGGCTCGACCGATAATGGGAGGCTATCTTCTCAAACGTCTGCTGACCATCATCCCCATCCTCTTCGGAGTGAGCCTGGTTATCTTTTTCCTCACCACCCTGATCCCGGGGGATGTGGTGGATGTTCTGCTGGAGAGCGAAGTCCCGCCCGAACTGGCCGCCCGCCTGCGGGCCACCCTCGGGTTGGACAAACCTTTTCTCGTGCGGTATTGGGGCTGGGTTTCCGGATTGGCCCAAGGCGACTTTGGCCTTTCCATCGTCAACGGCCGCCCGGTGCTCTCCCAGATCCTGGAAATGTACGGGCCATCCCTGGAATTGGCGATTATCGCCACGGTCATTGGGGTGCTTGTGGGAATTCCCCTGGGAGTTCTGTCGGCCACCCGCCAGTTCCATCTGACCGACGACTTCCTGCGGCTGATCAGCGTGATCGGATTTTCCCTGCCGGCCTTCTGGGTGGGAACGCTTTTCCTCCTCCTCCTCTCCCTCTATTTCCCCGGTTTTCCCATCTTGAGATTTGTACCTTTTTCCAAAGACCCGGTACTGAACCTCAAGATCATGATGGTCCCGGGGGTGACGCTGGGAATTGCCATGGTGGCCCTCATCCTGCGCATGACCCGGTCCTGCGTACTGGAGGTGATCCGGGCCCAATTCGTGACCACGGCGCGGTCCAAGGGATTGAACGAACGGAGGGTCCTCTTTAAGCACGTCCTGCGGAACGCTTTGATCCCCGTGGTGACCCTGGTGGGTTTACGTTTCGGATACCTCATCGGGGGGCTGGTGATCGTGGAGGAAGTTTTCGGCATTCCCGGGTTGGGGCGGCTGGTGATCTATTCCATCTCCAAAAGGGATTACCCGCTGGTTCTGGGCGTCGTGTTCTTCATCGCCCTCTCTTTCCTGGTCATTAACCTGCTGGTGGATATTCTCTACGTGGTCATCGATCCGCGCATTTC
>PMCE01000202.1 GCA_003154025.1 Syntrophaceae bacterium | reverse complement strand
ACCGCAATACGCAATATTCGATCCTCCTTTTCCAATCCGGAATCTCAATCCTCATCGGGGTTGTCTTTGAAGCGCGGGGGGAAAAATTGACGATCGATGGGACGGCCCGTTGCCGATGAAAGGGTGTTCAGGATGGCGGAAATTTCTCTGTTCCCCGGCGTAAGGGCGACCCCTCGGGTCGCCCCCACATTGCCCGATTCAATATTCACGGCGCCCACAGGTAGAGAAAGCGGACGCCCCGGGAGGACAGGAGATTTTCTCCATTGATGGAGATCAGGTTAAAAACAGGGCTTCCTGCCCCGNNACCGGAGTAGATCGTGCTCTTGTAGGTTCCCGGCCGGGAATAAACGACGACCGAAGCCTCGCTGACCTTCAACCGTGACTTCACCCCTTCGATGGCCTCGTCGAGGTAGCCGATCCGGTCGACCAACTTCTGATCCAGGGCCTGCTGGGCCGTGTAAATGCGGCCGTCGGCCAGTTTGGCCACCTCCGGCCGGTCCAGACCCTTGCGGCCGGCCGTGACCAAATCGACGAACCGGCCGTAGAGCTGGTCAATGATCTCCTGGAGGACTTTTTTCTCCTCCGGCGTGCTCGGCCGGAAGGGGGACATGATATCTTTCATCTCCCCCGACTTGATGGTTTCCTGGCCGACGCCGATCTTGTTGAAAAGCTCCTGCACATTGAACTTGACGGCGATGACCCCGATGCTCCCGGTGATGGTGGTCGGATGGGCGATGACTTCATCGGCCGCCATGGCCACGTAATAACCCCCCGAAGCGGCCACGTCCATCAGGCAGGCCACCACGGGCTTCCCCGTTTTTTTCTTGTAGCGGAGGATCTCGTGGTGGAGGATGTCGCTGGCCGTGACCGTTCCCCCCGGCGAATTGATGCGGATGATCAGGGCGCCGACCTTCGGGTCCGATTCGGCCTTTTTCAACTCCTCCCGAAACTCGTCAACCATGGAGGGCTTGTCGAAAAGGCCGGGCCCCCGCCGCCCCTCCTCCGAGATAACCCCGGTCAAATCCAACAGGAGAATTTTAACCCGACCCTCCCCGTCGACCACTTTCTCCTCCAGCGCTTTCGTCGGGGAAATCAGGGGAACATTCACAAACGCACAGCCCCCCATGACCAGGATGAGCAGGGAGGGGATGAGCAGCCAAAGCCACATGATTCGGGTTGATTTCATGACCGGTTCCTTTCGTTCCTGTTCCGACAATGTTGGAAAGGGGCGATTCGAATTCNNTTCCCGATTTCCAGGCATACTCAAAGTATCCTTTGTAAATTCTATCACAGAAATATCCCGCCGCCACCCGAGTATTTCCCCGCAGATAAAAATCCGGGCTCTTTCTTACCGGAAGGCGACTGAATTCTTCTTGACAGACGACGGCCCTTATTCGTACATTCACCTGAACGGAAGCGAATTCTGGTCGCGTTCATTCATGCCTCTGGAGGTACTGATGGCAACGGTTACAATCATAGGCGCAGGGTTGATGGGAACGGCCACGGCCTGGCCCCTGAGCGATAACGGTCACACCGTCCGGCTGGTGGGAACCCACCTGGACGGGGAGATCATCAAGAGCTGCAAGGAGCGGCGCTTCCACCCCCGCCTGAAACGGGAACTGCCGGATAGCGTTCAGCCCTTCTTTGTCGAGGAGATCGCCCAGGCCCTGGACGGGACGGAAGTCATCCTGAGCGGGGTCAATTCCTATGGTGTGCGGTGGATCGGAGGGACCCTGGCGCCTTACGTTCGGCCGGAACACCTCATCATCGCCGTCACCAAAGGGCTCGAGGGGACCGCCGAGGGCGACCCGGTGATCCTTCCCGATGTGCTGGCCTCCGAACTGCCCGCCTCCGTTCGGGAGCGCGTCCGGATTGCGGCCGTGGGCGGGCCCTGCATCGCCGGCGAGCTCGCCGGGCGCCGTCAGAGCTGCGTCGTGTTCGGGTGTTGCGACCGGGAAGCGGGGGAACGGCTGGCCGCCACGTTCAGGACTTCCTACTACCACGTGTGGACGACCACGGACCTCGTTGGGCTCGAACTCTGCGCCGCCATGAAGAACGCCTACACGCTGGGCGTGGGGATGGTCCACGGCATCCTGGAAAAAGCCGGGGGGATCGACGCGGCCGACGCCCACATGTACAACCTGGCCGCGGGCATCTTTGGCCAGGCCTGTACGGAAATCGAGCGCCTGCTCCAGGTAATGGGCGGCACCCGTTCGCTGGCGTACGGCCTGCCGGGCGCGGGAGATCTCTATGTGACCTGCCAGGGCGGCCGGACGGTGAAGTTGGGCCGGCTCCTGGGACTCGGGCATACGTATACCGAGGCGCGCCAGATCATGGCCGGCGAGACGCTGGAGGGCGCGGCCATCGTCCACGTGATGGGGACCGTGGTTCCCCGCCTGGTCGCGCGCGGCCTGGTGAAGAATGAGGACCTGCCCCTGCTGCGAGTGCTGATCGACATCCTGGTGCACGGGCGGCCGGTGACCCTTGCCCTCGACAGCTTCTACGGCGGTCTTGGACGGCTGTGAATCCGCAGATTACGCAGATTACACAGATTACGCAGGAATAACAGAACTCGACACCTTCTACGGCGGTTCAGGGTGCTGAAAACCTTCGGCCGCACTCCTGGGTTTCCATGGGAGCAGGGGAACACGACTTCACCCACTTCCAAGAGGGGGCCGCGCGGATGAG
>PMCE01000032.1 GCA_003154025.1 Syntrophaceae bacterium | reverse complement strand
AGAGGACATGGGTGGCGTCCCAGGGTCCGCCGCCGGTAAGCAGGTACACGCTATTGAAGTCGCCCACGCTCCAGATCGTTGACAGAAGCGTACTGGTGATATAAAGGTTTTTAATCCCCGGAAAGGTGATGAACCGGAAGGCCTGGAACCGGGTCGCTCCGTCCACGTTGGCGGCTTCATAGTGGTCTTTGGGGATGGCCATGCGTCCGGCGAGAAGGATGAGCGTCCAAAAAGGCAGGTTCTTCCAGATATGGGTCGCGATCACCAGGCCGAAAGCCAGATCGGGTTTCACCAGCCACAGCGGCCCGTCGATTCCAAACAGGCGGAAAAGGATTCCATTGATCAGCCCCCACTCGCTGTTGAACATCCAGCGAATGGAGAAGATTGCGGGCAAAGAGGGGGCCGCCCAGGGCAACAGAAAGATGATCGCCACCCAGCGGATCCAGGTGTCGGCGTTGTAGAAAAAACCGGAAAGGAAGAGAGCGATCAGGAGCTTCAGGTTGACCCCGACGATGAGAAAGACCAGCGTGTTCCAAACGCTCTTCAGATAGATCGGGTCATGGAAAAGTTTTCGATAGCTTTCCGCACTGGCCCCCAGCTTCAACCCATAGAGGATCGGGTAGACCACCACAAAGACGAAAACCACAATGTAGGGAATTACCAAAATGACGCCCCAGGCCGAGTCGGATCCAAATCGGCCCGGGGCGGTGGGAATGCGCGAGGCGGCAATACTTTCGGCCATAGGGAAATGGGAATCAGTCGGCCAGCAGCTGTTTCATGCGGGCGAGCATCTCGTCGACCGCCTTGGCCGCCGTCCAGTTATCCGAGAGCACACGCCCGCAAGCGCGGCCAAACAGGTTTTCGGTTTCCACCGGGATGAACTTGCGGTTGAGCACCACATCATAGGGGCGCGTCTGGTTTTCCGTAAAATTCTTGTACACCGCGGCCCGGTGCGGGTCCGCCGAGACAAAGAATGGGTCTTTCAAGGATTCCTTGATCACCGGGAAGAAGGCTCCATTCGAGGCTTTGGTAAAGAGATCCAGGTTCTCCGGCTCCAGGAGGAAGCGCACGAAGTCCTTGGCCAGTTCTTTGTTCTTGGAATCCTTCGGGATGAAGCCGTTGTGAACGGAGACTCTCAGGGTGAAGAGCCCCCCGTCGGGGGCCATCGGCCACCGCAGTGTGCGGATCTTGTTATAATAATAGTCGTCGTTCTTGCCGAGGAAGGAGCCGGGGATGGACAGGGTGGGGTTGATCACCATTACTATCTGCCTATTGTTGAAGTTCAGGTTGTTGTCGATATCCTTCCAGCTGATGGCGCCAGGAGGTACATTCTTGGCCTTGTAGGGCCGGGTGAAGTCCTCGAGGGTATCAATAATGCCCTGGCGAACCTTCGGGTCGTCGACCTGAAGTTTGCCATTGTCATCCAGGAACCGGACCCTGTGGGCTTCCATAAAATGGTAAAACTGTTGCCAGCTGTCGGTGGATTCGACGGAGTAGGTAATCCCCAACCCGTATACCCGTTCGCCCTTGGCCCGCAGCCGTTTCTGTACTTCACCCCAGAATTCCCAGAAAGGTTTCCACTGCTTCGGGATATCGGTTTCCTTGAACCCGGCCGCTTGCAGCATGTCCAGCCAGTAGTGAATGTTGACCCCGTGCTGCATGATGGGGAAAGAATAGATACCGCGCTTTCCGGTCGCGCCGTTCAGAAAATCGCAGGATTGAAGCGCCCCTGCGGTGAACCGATCGCGGACCGGATTCAGCACGTCCGAAATTTCCAGCAGTTTATCCTGATATGCAAAAGTGCCGGTCTGTACATTGACGATCTGGCCGAAGTCCACATCGGGAACAATTTTGGAGTCGAACGCGGCCAGCATCTTGGCCGGATGATCCGGCAGGGCGAAAAAGGAAAGATCTACGGTCTTCCCGGTCTTCTTCTCCCATTTCTGCACGATCTCCTTGAAGGCATCGTCCTGCTGGGGCACGAAGCTCTTGTTCCACCAGACGACCAACTGTGCGCTTGCCGGCGGAGCGGCGAAGAAGGTCAAAACGACCAGAGTCAGCAAAAGCAGCGTTACTCTTTTCATGCTACCCACCCCCTCTTGGTTGATAGAACGTCTTCTGATTTGAAACCTGCTCGTATTGAAAAGAATATACTGAACCCGGGGTTGAAGTGTCAAGGGGAAAGCCCCAAAACGCAAAGTTTCGAGTTACAGCTTCCAAGTTTCAAGTTGAGAACCCGAAACCCGGAACATTTATTGTCTGGGGATGAACCGCCTCAATGATTCGATGGCCGCGCGCGCCGAAGTGTCCGGATCGGGCCAGGGGAGCATCTCCGTGGAAACGAATCCGTCATAGCCGGTCTCGTTCAGGGTGCCGATGATCCTGGCGAAATCCAGGTGNNGCCTCGCGGAAGCTCTGGTAGATGTCCACATCCTCGATGTTCATGTGGTAAACGTCCAGCATCAGGCCGAAGTTGGGCCGGTTCACCTTCCGGCACATTTCTATCCCGTCCTGGGTGGTGAGGACGAATTTGATCAGCGTCCCCGTGATCGGCTCCAGGGTGAGGCGCACTCTCTTGGGGGCTGCGTAGTCGGCCAGCTCGCGAAAGGCCGTCTCATATGCAGCCCGACTCTTCTCCATCTGAGTCGGGTCCCCTTGCCCCCGAGACCTCCCGATGTTCACCGGAACCCCGGGCTCAAAATCATCGGCGGCAAAGTCCACGATCTCCTTCATCCGTTTCATCGCCTCACGATTCAATGTCGCATCGGTATTCACTAATCCTAACTTGTCTTCGCCCCAAACGTGCCCGGTGCAGATTTGGCACAGCTTCAGGTTGTGTTGGTCCAGCCACCGCCGGATGGCCGCTCCGTTTAGC
>PMCE01000279.1:24591-25036 GCA_003154025.1 Syntrophaceae bacterium | reverse complement strand
GCTGTAAGACCTTCAGGATAAACGCCCAGTCAGCAAACGCAATACATGAATCCGCCCTGGCGCAGGGTTAAGCCTGAATCCCCTCCCCCATTTTCGGATTTGCCGCCCCCGAGGCAATTTTCACCCGCAGGCTTGCGGGAGAGAGGGGTCGTGGTGGGATTTCATTTGCGGACTGCCGGCAGGTCGGGCCGGAAGCTGTTTTTTTCCTCTGCGCCTTCCTGCCTTTCAGGCTCGGAGAGCCAATCGAGCACCCGGGAATGGAAGGCTTGCGGATCAAGCCCCTCGATTTCCGCGTAGGTCTTCAGGAATTCCGGCCCAGTCAGAAGATAAAATCGATTTTGGAAGAACAGGGAGACAACCATTCCGCTCCCCAGTTCAGGGCTTATGGATTTGTATTCGAGGAACCGCGCCAGGGCAGAATAAACCCGGTCCCGCATGGATTCCC